>JANPCG010000011.1:0-41413 GCA_031430855.1 Candidatus Kaiserbacteria bacterium | reverse complement strand
TCGCGGTTACGCGAGGGCGGGAGCGAATCCAAACGCGTTAGCGTAAGGACTTGGTATTGCTTTGTTTGCAAATACAGATAGAACCTCTTTACGAATTGGTTACCATTTTCGACACTGCACAGCATGGGTAGACTAACCGTCGATGCCTAGCATCCCCACTCTAGATTCAAAAAATTTAAATACAGAGTGGGAAGGCGTACGTCTGATGACGTTCGCCAGTCTAACATATTACAACAACAATAATGGGGGAGGATGGGCGGCGGTGAAGGCCGCCCATCAAAGCTTGTTCAGTCAGGACGTGTGAACGTCTCATTGTTGTGACGTCCTCCCGTTCCGGGCGCTCCATCATGCTGTTTCGGCCAGATCTTGACTGGACCACCGGGACGCTCAGACGCTTCGTCATTGTAGTCGATCTCGTCTGGTGTGACGGCCGGTTCTTCGGGGTCAAGTGGTACGTATTTCCGAAGCAGATAGATGGCCAAGTCAACAAGAAAGTAAACACAAACTAGGCCAATCAGCATGAAGACGAGAAGTTTCTCGAGCTCATTTTCCATGAGATTTTTCCTTGTTCCGAGGAGTGCTCTCCTGCCTGATGGCGCGGTAATTCATCACCGCCAGGCCGACGACAATGACACCAATCAGCACGAGGGCAGTCACGCCGGAAGAAAAATTGTCAGGCGACATGATCACCTCCAGTGGTTGGCAACGATTCCACGTCAATCATCGTGGCCGGGATGTGGTTTTCCCAATCGGCCGCAGCTGCTCCGTGCCCTTGCGCGGCTCGCTTTTCTGCCTTGCTGCGTGGAATCAGGTATTCGCGCTTTCGTTTCGGTGGGTCGATGTCGTCGTAATCCATTTACCTCTCCCTCTTTTTTCAGTTGTAGAAAGGTGAAGGCAAGGGCACGAGTAGAAGCGCGCCCTTGCCATGGTCAAAAGCAGCCTGCAGGGCCTGCTCTTGTTAGTTTCCGAATACCTTGCTGTGGAGCACGGACTCGAGAATCACATCATGATTTTTGGAGAGTGTCCGGTCAAATTCCTCCGGGGTTACTCCCTGGTTTACCAGGGCACGAAGAAGGTCGTCTTCTGCCTCGGCTATCAGTTGACTGGTCTCCGGATCCGCTAAAGCCGGATCGTCTTCGAAGAAGCCTTCTGTTTCTTCGCGTACAAATGTTGGGTCTTTAAGTGCGACCATTTTTGATCCCTCATGGTGGTATAGGTTGATTCCCTCCACCTTTCTACAACTGAACATTATTGTTGTTTCAAGGTACGATCAATCAAGCGCTTCACATCTCGTGATTTGATACTTTCTCGCTTGTCGGCTTTCTTTTTACCGCGGGCAAGAGCCAGTTCGAGCTTGATTTTGCTGCCTTTATTGTACAATGATAATGGCACAGCTGTCAAGTGTGTATGCTCGGTTTCGCGGTGGATACGAGCGAGTTCTTTCTGTGACAAGAGGAGTTTTCGTGACCGTTCTGGATCATATCCCCGGCTGGTGTTAATCGGCTGAAACGCGGCAATACTGGCGCCAACGAGGAACGCCTCACCGCCGCGGACAACGACGTAACTGCCTTCAAGCTTTACTTTACCGGCCCGGATTGATTTTACTTCGGTCCCGAGTAATACCAAACCAGCCTCAAAGGTTTCGAGTATTTCGAAGTCAAAATGGACTTTTTTATTACGGGCGTAGGCACTCATAGGTTGTTACATGATACTATAGATGCAATTATCGGCTACAGCAACACTATTATCTTATGTTTTTTGAAGGCGACTCTGAAGTAATGAATAGTATTAAGCAGAAAAAAAACTTAATGGACGCTGGATTACCCCATGAACACCTACGACCACTGCTCATCATTGATGGTGGTTTGATGAAAGGAGTATATGGCGCTGGGGCGGCATTGGCTTTAGCTGAACTTAATATGACGAGCTGTTTCAGTGCCTTGGCAGGGGTTTCTTCGGGAGCTGTTACTGCGGCGTACATGCTTTCGGGAAACGTTAAGATTGGCTCTTCAATTTTTTACGAAGAAGCGTGCTCAAGAAAATTTCGACCGCGATTTGATTTCAAAAACATCCTCAACACAATCTTTTTTCAAGAGGTTTTGGCTGGAAAAACTAATAAAGGGTTAGAAGTTGATACGATACTCAGCCATACTATACCGATGTATATCGGGGTATCAGAATTTGCAACAGGAAAGCCAGTTTTAATCACTCCGACAACTGACGAAGAACTTTTGGTTGGTATCAGGGCTTCAATTTCAATGCCTGGAGCCGTTTCGCTGCCAGCAATCGTAAACGGTATACGCTATGTTGATGGTGCTTCAACCGATCCTCACGTACTTGAGCACATGCTGGCTACTATCGAAGCTACTCACGTGCTTGTGATAACAAATCAAGACAAAGGGACTAAACATATATCCTGGTTTGAGCATTTCGTGAATAATTCTTTTTTTCGAAGTCGCATGACTCCATTACTTCGTACAGCCGCTAATTGGCGTCGAGAAGCCCGGCACGCTTTTATTGAAAAAACCCTAGAAAAAAAAATAAAACCAGTTCTTTTTGTGTGGGGTAACGGGTCGGTAAAAAGTTATGAGCGAAATCCTGAAATAGTGAGAGGTGCAATGGAAAAATCACGACAATGGTGGCTCACTGAACTAGTCGGCTAATAAAGCATGCGGTAGTAAAAATGATTCATAAAGCATAGCTTTTGGACTCATTTTCTGTATAATGGCCCTACTATGTCAGATACAGAAAAAACACCACCCGTGCCTCACACTGAGGAGACGGTAGAAAAAAAGGGGGCAGCTGAAACAGCGGGGCCAGTTTCTCCTGTTACCCCAACCATGCCAGAGAAACCTGGGAAGAAAGGCCCGCTATCGCGCGAAAACCTCCGCAAGGTAGGTCAAAATATGCCGGTCGGACCAGGGAACTTCTGGAATAATATGCTTTCGACGATTCTATTACTGATCGTCATCGTGTTTGTTTTTTCGAGTTTGGTATCTAACCCGGTTGAACCAACTGAACTCTCAATTTCGGAAGTTGTCTCTCAAGTTAAAAATGGGGAAGTCAAACAAATTATCGTGCGCGGTAGTGCCCTGGAGGTAACGTATACCGACGAGAGTAAAAACCCAGGTGAGGCAAAACGCGAAACCGATGCGTCGGTATCTGAATCCCTCACCAATCTCGGTGTTTCAGCTGAGCAACTAGCAGCAGTAAAAATTGATGTCCAGCGCGAAACCGGCTTCAGCTACTGGCTCGGGCAGTTTGCTCCATTTCTGTTCCCGTTACTTTTCCTCGGTATTATTATTTGGTTTTTGACCCGTTCAGTAAAAGGGGCTGGCATGCAAGCACTGTCGTTTGGTTCAAGTAAGGCGCGGATGATTGACCCGAATGATACGAGTAAGAAAGTTACCTTTAAAGATGTAGCTGGCGCGAAAGAAGCCAAGCAGGAACTCGAAGAAATTGTCGACTTCCTTAAAAACCCCAAGAAGTTTCTGGATATTGGAGCTGAAATTCCAAAAGGGGTTATGATGATGGGTGCACCGGGAACGGGGAAGACACTGCTTGCACGAGCGGTTGCAGGTGAAGCTGGTGTACCGTTTTATTCAATCTCTGGTTCTGAGTTCGTTGAGATGTTTGTGGGAGTTGGTGCTTCACGCGTTCGTGATTTATTCCAGATGGCCAAGAAGTCAGCTCCGTCAATTATCTTTGTGGATGAAATTGATGCGGTGGGACGTGTCCGTGGTACGGGAGTTGGTGGAGGGAATGATGAACGAGAACAAACCTTGAATCAAATTTTGGTTGAAATGGACGGCTTTGAGCCAAATGCCAAAGTGATTGTGATGGCTGCTACCAACCGACCGGATGTCCTTGACCCCGCGTTACTACGACCGGGACGATTCGACCGCCGGGTGACGATTGATTTGCCTGACCGACATGACCGCAAGGCAATTCTCGAAGTGCACGCTCGCAAGAAGCCATTACAAGAAGATGTGAACTTGGATATTATTGCCCAACGGACACCGGGTTTCTCTGGCGCTGATTTGTATTCACTGATGAACGAAGGAGCAATTTTAGCCGCGCGTGAATTGCGCAAAAAGGTTGGTCAATTTGATTTGATTCGTTCTATTGAAAAAGTGATGCTTGGTCCAGAACGCAAAAGTCATGTGTTAAGCAAGCGAGAAAAGTTGGTGACAGCGTACCACGAAGTTGGGCACGCGCTTGTCGCCTCAGTGTTACCCTACGCGGACCCCGTGCAAAAAATTTCCGTAATCTCACGTGGTCGGGCGGCTGGATACACTTTGAAACTTCCCGACGAAGACCGCAAGATGCACAGTAAAAAAGAATTCCTCGATGATATTGCAATGACACTTGGTGGATACGTGACTGAAAAAATGGTCTTTGACGATTTAACTACTGGCCCGAGTAACGACTTGCAAGTAGTGGCTAATCTCGCACGTGACATGGTAACTAAGTGGGGGATGAGCGACGCTCTTGGTCCCTTTGCCTTTGAAGGCACGGGTGGTCGGATGATTGGCGGCGGGATGAGTGAAGACCGCGGATTCTCACCCCAAATTGCCAAGGCAATTGATGATGAAGTTAATAAAATTATCCAAGACGGAATGCAGAAGGCCCAAGAAATACTAACCAAGTATCGAACTGCCCTTGATCATATCTCAGTTCGTTTGGCTGAAGTTGAGACGCTCGAACGAGAAGAGTACGAAGCACTTTTGAAACAAGAGGGGGTAATGATTAATGATGCCTACAAAAAACAGCGTGACCTCGATGAGGCAGTCGCAGACCCAACGAAAGTATTGTTAGCGGCAAAATAAAGTTTTGCGGTGTTTAAAAAGCGCAGGCCTAAGCCTGCGCTTTTTTATAGATCAAGCTTAATTATTCTGGTAGTGGTTTCAGAATCTCTTCGCGGATAATTCGTCCATCTTCCATATGAATAATGCGGTTACACCCTAAAGCATATTCTCGTTCATGCGTTACCATAACAATTGTTTGTCCAAAATCACGATTTAAGGATGTAATCAAATCAATCACCTGCTGACTAGAAAAACTATCGAGGTTGGCGGTTGGTTCGTCTGCAAAGAGGATTTTTGGTTTGCCGGCTACCGCTCGCGCCACCGCAATTCGCTGCTGTTCACCACCCGAGAGTTCCGCCGGTAGATTTTTGTATTTAGTCGGGAGACCAACGGCATCGATAGAGGCCCGTGCCACCGCCCTGGCCTCGGTCCAATTCATCCCGCGCATAACAAGTGGCACCATCACGTTTTCTTCTGCGTTAAGGTCAGGTACGAGGGCGTAATCTTGGAATACGTAACCTAAAGTTTCTAAGCGAAAGCTCGTCCTCTCATTTTCGGTTTTTCGTTCAATTGATTCATTGGCTATGGTGAGGGTTCCGCTCGTTGGTTCATCAAGTACCGACAGTTGGTACATGAGTGTTGATTTACCCGCCCCTGATTTACCCATAATAGCAACAAATTCACCTTCTATAATTGTCACATCGATACCTTTAAGAATGGTTGTAAACAAATCTCCCGAGCCAAACGACTTAGTGATGCCGGATGCGATAATAATAGGTTTTTTGTTTTCCATATGATTTATTTTCTGCCTAAAATAGCATTAAGTGTATTACCTCGGGCAATTAACCAGGCGGGAATGTAGCCCGCGAGCAGGGTGATGATAAACAGAATTAAAAATCGCACTAATGTCCCAATTGGTTCAGCAACCAAAATGCCGTCACTGAAGGGGAAGTTAATCGGGTTGGCGTCAAAATAAGGAATGAGTACTACGTAGGTAATAATGACACCAATCAGTGAGCCTAAAAAGGCATATACTCCCGCTTGAATCACATAGGCGATTTCAATAGCTTTACGATCGATACCAATACCTTTGAGGATACCAATAAACCGTCGACGAGCGAGCGCATTAATAAAAATAATAATAAAAATCGTAATTGAGGCGACAACTATCCCAATCGAACCAATAAAGGTACCCAATACATTAAAGGTATTTTTAATATCAGTCAGGAACTTTGGCACGCCTTCCTCATACGTTTGAATTTTAGCGATGTCACCTAAGCCGCTACTAACTAAGGCCGCTTTGACTGACGTATTTTCGGTCGGTTCATCGAGGCGGATTACAATTTGGTCCGCATTACGGTCAACGCGATTAAAGAGACGTCTAAATTCTCGCTCGGGGATGTAGGTGTTGAGAGAGACTTCGTCTACTTTTGATTTAAGAATACCTTTGATAATAAACTCTTTAGAGATGTTGCCAACAGTAAGGCGCACTGTGTCTCCTGGAGATACATCCTCGATTGTTTCAAAGATATCTTGGAATTGCGCCGCGTATTGTTTTATATATAATGCACCAACTAAAATATATCCTTCTTCGTTTGGGTCAAGGTATTTTCCATCTATCAGAGCGTCAGATAAACCCGTCATTGATTCTTCAGCCACAGGATCTATACCGGTTACTTTGACGTTTGCGATATCGCGCTCACCGGTTAGGTCGCGGCGCTCTTTGTAGTTTGCTTCCAGGATACCAGCACCACTATACCGAACGGAATACGTTTGTAGTTCAGGAAAGGCACTAATCTCACGGACAATGCGTTCAGTTTCAGAAATATGATCATCACCCGCTTTCGCAGTGATGATAATGTCACCAAGAGAATCTTCGCGCACCGCCCGTTCGGCACCAACAATCAACCCTACTAAAATACCCGATACTGCAATCAAGTTAAGGAATGTTAAAGCCATAACAAATACAATCAAGACATTGGTCCAAATACTGGCCCGCTGTATTTGGCGAATTCCCAAGAGTAATCCGATACGAAAAATCCGCATAGTGCTATGGCGTTACAATGACTGTCCCTGTTGTTACGTCAGGACCAGTGATACCGACCCAGCCATCATTTCCGGAGGCTTCCTTTATAACAGTAGTGGTGGCGATCTGACTGCCTGACAGTGTACGGATAAAAACTCCATCATCATTTTCAATCAAGTACCGTTTAGGGATACGCAATAAGTCATCAGTAAATTCAGTAACGATATCAATATCAGCGTTGAGGCCACCCCGAAGCCATGACGGATTAGTATCAAGCGCGACGGTAATTTCAAAATACCCAACACCGTCTATTTGAATAGGGAGTGGGGAAATATAGGTGACAGCACCGTTGAGTGTAGTAGTGGTATCGGCATCAAATATCACGCGGGCTTTTTGTCCAGTTTGAATGGTAGTGATGTCGATTTCTGGAATCCGCGCTTTAAGTTCGATGTCGTCGGCAGCAAGCAAGGTAAATAAAGGGGCCGTACCAGCTGATTCGCCAACCACAATATCAACAGTGGTGACTGTTCCCGTAAATGGCGCCACTATTGCGCGGTCTCCAATCTGGGCATCAATTTGAGCAATGGTGGCGCTCGCCTTATTAATGCGGGCATTGGCTCTTACCACTGCTTCGCTCCGGGGGGCGGCGTTGGTTGAGGTTTGTTCTTGCTCTGCTAATGTCAGAGCTTGTTTGGCAGCCGCAATACTGGTTCGAGCAGTATTTTCAGTAGCAGCCAACGTATTTTTATTGGCGGTATAGCTGTCGCCAGTGGTATTAGGAATAGCTATAGTCCAAACCGAATCACTGTATTGAGCGTTATCAGTAAACAAGGCAAATAAGCCGCACGTTCCAAACGGTGATGGCTGGTCAGTTGAGACACTTGCACTCCCGGTTTCTATTCCGGTAATGCGCATTGAATAACCTGAATCAGCTCCAGAACGATAAATAGTTAGCGTGTATGCACCCTCTTTTTCGCACCGGTACGTTCCGGAAATTGTCGGGGCGGGAGCGGACTCATTGGCGTCAAGACTACGGGCAATGGGTGTCCCTGAACGGAGTGCGCGTTTGGCGTTCGCAATCAGGACAGCTTGGGTTTCTTCTGTTCGTTCTAGTTCAGCAGAAGCAATAGCCACTTTAGTACTGGTAATGGCCCGGTCCCCAGTCGTGTCGCCGGCTACCAGTTCTGCCAAGTCAGCTTCAGCTACCCGCAAATCAGCCAACGCGCTCGCCCGGGAAGCCACTAGCTCGTCTGCTCCGAGTGTTGCGAGAATAGTACCAGCTTCAACCAGGTCTCCCTCACGAACATATACTTTAGAAACTACTCCTGGTGTAGGGAAGGCTAGTTCAGCAGTGCTTCGAGCCTTGGTGACACCAGAGACTGATACTAAACTTTCAACCGTTCCCCGTTCCACCGTGGTTGTGACAAGTCCAGCGAGCGGGTCGGCTGTGAGGTGCGAATAGATACCAAAGGATGTTATACCAATCACGATGACAGTGAAGGCTGTGAGAAATTTATGAGCGGAGAGAAAACGAACCATACTTAACAAGTATAGCAGTCCCGATTTTTTTTGTGTATGTTCACGGGGATAGATGACCTTATGATTTCAAGCCGTTCTAGAATGTCTTAGATTTCATATCGTTGCGGTTCGGACAGGTGTACGGAAGGAACCCTCGCACTGTCTCCACGAATCACTAATTCACATCGCTCCGACTCGGACAGACGCACGCAAGAGAGCGTGGGTTGCTTGCTAAAACATGTCTTCACAAGTTACTAACTAAAATAATTCGTCTTCGACTCTTATTTTCGTAAGTACTTGCTAACCCACCTCGCTCGCCTTCGGCATCGCTGCGGTTCGGGCAGACGCACGCAACATGCGCATTGTCTCCACGAATCACTAAGTATATTATTTCGCTGTGCTCATAATCTACTAAGTGTTCGCGGACCGGTCTCGCTCGTTCGTAAACTCACATCGCTCCGACTCGGACAGACGCACGCAAGCAATGCAGGTTGCTTGCTAAAAATGCAAATACCCTCTAAAGAGGGTATTTGCATTTTTGCGTCTGTCCGCCCTCTTGGACTCGAACCAAGGACCACAGAGGTATAAGCTCTGCGCTCTAACCAACTGAGCTAAGGGCGGATTGGCTAAAACTATAGCGCATTTACAGAGTTGGTACAATGAGAACTAAAAATGGGTGAGCCTGGTAAAGGCCCACCCATTTCTATCATGTAATAGGTATTACATTCGTACAATCATATCTTCGGCGGTGCGGCGCACTTTTGCGTAGTGTTGAGTTGCATCTGATTCGGCACGGTAGCCAACGGGTAGAATCACCGTAGCAGTCAAATTATGTGCTGCGAGTCCAAGTACTTCATCAAATCCAGCGGCACTAAAGCCTTCCATCGGACAAGAATCAACTTTTCGTTCGGCAGCAGCCATCATCATAGTGCCAAGGGCAATGTACGCTTGTTTCTGGGCCCAGGTAGTTCGACCTTCAATCGGATGTGCCATGAGGCTCCCGACCATCATGTCTTTGTAGCTATCGACTGCACCAGCAGGAAGTCCGCGAGTTGATTCTATACGGGCAGTGTAGTCACTAATCATAGCCTCATCAACATCTGTTCGAGCGGCGAGGATAATCAGCGCACTATTTTCTCCAACGTGAGTTTGATTCCAGGCGTGTCCGACGAGTGCTGCTTTTTTAGCTGCGTCAGTCACGACGACGATTTTAAATGGCTGAAGTCCGTATGAAGTAGCTGCTAATCGTCCAGATTCCAAGATGTAATCGAGGTCAGCGGCTGGTAATTCTTTACTCGTATCAAACGCTTTGGTGGCGTAACGCCAGTTCAAATTTTCAATTATTGTTGTCATGTACAGTAGTATACATGTATAGTATTTTGCTGTCGAGGATTGTTCATACCCGGTCCCCGGTTGCCATTTGGATAGGGTAGGTGTTTACTAGTAATTGGATGCACTGTCGCTCCAGCCCTTTTTATTTGACGGAGGTCACCACCTTGAAAGTTATGATCTGGCACGGCCCTGAGCCGGCGGGCACGCAACCAACATTTCAACCTATCAACATCTGAAAGGGGGTGATCAAACACAAGGGCTTTCTATAAAAGACCCTGACGCGTGAGGCTTACCCCCTCCGCACACCTAACGAGCGATCGCTTGAGTTCGCTTTTGCAACTGCATTCTTCTTTCCCCCTGGAATTGAGTGCGGTTGCTTTTTATTCTATGTGCAGAACTTTACCTAACTTTACGACATGATTATAGATGCTCGTAAATTGCGTTTGCTATTTTGCTGTTTGGCTACAATGGTAATTACTGATCATTTAACTACTTTGTATGGCGTCATCTGAATAAGACTTTGCCATATTATGAATCACCTTTAAGGCTACCTCGTATGCCATGGTGTATTCATTTGGAGAGGCCTCGTATGCTTCGGCACCCCTTGCTAAGTTTATTACCACTGTTTCCTCTCGTTCTTTATTTGAAGAGCTGGTTATATTTACTGGTACATCTCCTACTCGCTGGTACGCAAAAGCATATGTGATATCAATGTCGTCTGATTCTAAATACCTGAAATCAATGAGTAATCGTAAAGAAGCAGCGTGTTCCGAACGTTCAGGTCCCGCCATGTCGGCTCCTGCTGAAGGAACGTATTCTTGAATGGTATAATTTTTTTGAAGCGCATCTCTATGTTCAGCTAAGACACTGTCTATTTCTAGATTGCTGACAACTTGAATACCTCTACCGCCTATTCCGAGATTTGGTTTAACAATCCAATACCCCGATTCAGAATGATGGTCTGTATCATCAATTGTCAATATCCTCGGTAGATTTTCGGATGGAATAAAATTCGACTGTTTTGATTTGTCGTCAGCAATACTTTGAAGACCGACATCATTGATGTAGGCATTAGGAAACATTTTTACTTTATCGTGATACTGAGTACGAAGGAAGGTGGTTAGTTTTTTGGCACCCTCAGGTGTCATTGAAAAATCTCCGTTTTTGATATCCCGAACTACTCCCGCAGCTTTGCGATTTTTAGTCAGGGCATAATGATCACGTTGGTCCCGAATACCGGCTAGGATCTTTTTGGTAGAATCCAGCCCTGGTAATTTTTGCGCTCCTGCAATACCTGAATCTTCACCATTAATTTCGATACAAAAAGGATGTTTCTGCCCATCCTTGATGCCAAAAACAAAATCAAAACTCAGACTGGCTTTAAATAGCTCTTTCGTGGGTAGTTGCTCAGGTGAAACGGGAGCGCCAATTTCTTCTGCCGTATATATTTTTTTATTCGGATAGCCTTCCATGCAAGTTATTTTATCACTCCATATGAAGAACTTCACCTAATTTAGCTACCCTATTTGCAATCAGAGGGTATTTGCGGGTAAGCTCTGACGTCACCTGAAGAGAAGTTACTAACGTCTGGGCTTCAGTACGTGCAGCTTCGACTAGTTTTAAATTTTTGATTGCTTCCATACCGAGGTCTGAGAGGCCTGACTGTTTTGCTCCATACAGCTCACCCGAACCGCGAAATGTCAGGTCATATTCAGCCAATTCAAATCCATTTTTAGCGGTAACAAGCGCCTTGAGGCGTTCTTTGGTTTTATCACTTTTACTTTCAGTGACGGCAAAACAGTAGGCCTGGTGGGTGCCGCGGACGACTCGTCCGCGTAACTGGTGCAGTTGTGATAAGCCGAACCGTTCGGATCCTTCGATAACAATATTGGTAGCGTTCGGTACGTTCACTCCGACTTCAACCACAGAAGTGGCGACGAGAATGTCGAGTTTATGTGCAGAAAATTCAGCCATCACACGGTCTTTTTCGGCGGGTGTCATCTTGCCGTGCATAACACCAATAGTGTAGTCGCGGAATTCCGTCGTTTGTAGTCGCTTAGCTTCAGCAATTACACTCTTTAATTGAAGGGTATTTTCTTTATCAGGATCTGGTTCTTCAATTCGTGGGCAGATGACATAGGCTTGGCGACCGGACTGTAATTCTTTGCGTACGTGGTCGTACATTTTTGCTTGCTGACTCGGCCCAATGATTTCGGTGATAATTGGTTTGCGTCCAGCCGGCATTTGATCAAGGAGGGTAATATCAAGGTCCCCATAAATAGTGAGGGCGAGCGTGCGGGGGATGGGTGTTGCGGTCATTGATAAGAGGTGGGGCATACGGGCATCTTTTTTGGCGAGCTGTTTTCGCTGGTTGGTACCAAAGCGATGTTGTTCGTCAATGATCACGTAGGCTAAATGTTTAAACTCTACACTTTTGTAAATCAAGGCATGGGTACCAATGAGGATGGGGACCTCACCATTTTTCACCCACTTGAGTAACTGTGCCCGGGAGATGGGAGTTGGTTTATTAGGATTACTTTTGCTGGGAAATTTCTGACACCCAGAGCCCGTAATGAGGCCGATTTGAATCGGGAGATGTTTGAAGTATTCGATAAAGGATTCAAAGTGTTGTTTGGCTAAAATTTCTGTCGGGGCCATATACGCCACTTGTAGGTTTCCGTAAGCGAGGTTTGACCCCTTTTCCACGGTCCGGATTCCTTCTGGTGGACGACTGGTAGCAACTGCGTATGCGGTCGTAGCGGCAACTGCCGTTTTGCCACTCCCCACGTCTCCTTCGAGGAGTCGTGACATCGCGTGGTTTTTGGTAAAGCTTTCAATGATGGTTGCAATTGATGTGGTTTGGGCGTCGGTGAGGGTAAACGGAAACCGCTCGGTAAATTTCTCGAGGTGTTTCGGGTCTGTATTTACCTGGTAGGTTGAAGCCGCAGAAACCGCGGCCCGATCAATTGCTTTTTGGACTTGGATATAAAATACTTCTTCAAAGGCAAAACGCTTGCGGGCACTCTGCGCATGTTCAGCTTTCTTCGGTGAGTGTATCCATACCAGTGCTGTTTTCAGTACGGGGAGTTTGTACTTGGCTAAAATTTCCTCGGGGATAGGGTCATGCAGTTGATCAAGTACACCCCGCTCAAAACATTTTAGGGCTGTGTGATAAAACCATTTACTGGTAACGCCTTTACTCTCTCGGTATACCGGGTAGATGGTGTCGTCCTGGTTCGCATCAGTACCTTTAAAAATACTATCGTGGCGGTCAATCGGGAGGGCATCAAGTTTCTCAACTTCAGGATTGGCAATGTATAACTTTCCCTCGGTCCCGGTCACTTTTCCAACCAACTTAACGTACATGCCGTCACTGTACATTTTTGCCATGTATGGCTGGTTAAACCACATGATTTTAATTTTGGCCGAACCGTCTTCGATGTACCCTTCGGAAATCGGTCGCCGACTTTTCCAGGCTTTGCGGGTTTTGAGTCCGGATAATTGTCCAAATACAATCGCCTCTTGATCTTTTTGCAGTCCGCCAACTGATTGTATGTCACTCACGTCTTCGTACCGAGCAGGGAGGTGCATCAAGAGGTCGTAGACACTAACGATACCTAGTTTTTTGAGCGCCTTTTGGTGAGGAGCATCAATGCGGAAATGGGTCGAGAGGGGGTCATTAGGATGCATAGCGGTAGTATAGCAAATAAAGGTTCGTCTTTTACTTATACGGTTTGCTCTGTCGGGTCTTACTATTTAATACGTAGTGTGGGACTTTACGTTTGGGTAGGCTGGGGTATTATGGGTACAGGTTACACATGATGTGTTGCCACCCGGACCTAGAGAGGAGGCCCGAGATGCACTACCGTTCTTTTGATAAAAACCTGGCACCCACCGTGCAACTCAGCGAAGAAGAGCTGCTCGCTCTGGCGTGTAGCTACTGGTATGTTTCCAGTTCTGAACTGTTCGCACGAGAGGAGCTGCAACTTGTTGGTCGTCGGCTTGCCGACGGACGCTACGGGTATCTCCGTTTCCATGATGATGGCGAGTTGGAATTGTTTCAGTCTCGCGACTATCGTCTTCGCCCCAGGAGGGTATTTTGCTAGATTCTATGCCGACAGACTCCGATCCGTTGCGGTCGATGATTACTATCGGTCGAGGGCGCGAAACTATTGATGTCTCACAGATATCTATCGCGCCCTTTTCCTATGTCCCGCTTCAGGCCGTTAGTTTTTGCTGTAGATATTTGGTACATTTAACCTATGCTTGAACAATTACGCCCAAATAAATCAACAGAGCAGATTCATAGTCCTCTGGCTCAATTATTTCACTATATCCAATCACTGCCAGCGAATCCAGACAAGAGTATTCAAGGACAAGTCCAGATACGTATTCAGGCAGAGACTGAGAAGTCTGATTCTCTCTATCAGGAAAGTGCTCTCTATAATGTACAACTGGAAACTAGGGAAGGACAAAATGTGTGCACGTTTAAGGCGGCTAATGTCGATGGTGTTTTAAAAACCTATGTATCACTCGCAGATTCGATTGATACCTTTGTGGACGAATCGGGCCAAATCTACCAGGTCCGATTTCCTGGATTTCAGGTAGTTGATTCGGTTGTTGAAGAGAAACCTGAACACTAGGTCTCTGGTTGGTATAAATTAAACTGTGGAAAGAATTAAAAAGTTTTAATAATTTGCCCAAACTGGCAGTTTTAGACAAGAAAGTATGCATAAATGTAGGTTCAGTCGAAAACAACAATTGTTTTTAAAAAATTTGACAAAATAGTATAAATATTACTATTCGAAAACATAAAGCTATAAAGGATTGCAGAAAAATATATTTTACGTTATAAAAGTCGGATCGGCGCCCGTTTCAGTATAACGGGACGGATGTCGATATGAACCTTAACTGCAGGGAGTCTGCAAATGAAACAGAAACTGATGCTTCTGAACACCGCCCTGGCTGCAATGGCTGGCATTCCTCTCCTCGCCGCGAGCGAAACCGGCTCGATTCGCGCTTTCACGGCCGACACGCTGCCGAACCACTTCTTTGCGATGATGCCCGGCTCGGGCGGCAACAGCGATGTTTCGCTACTTGTCTGCCTGACCGCTTTCGATGACGGCTTCAAGCTGGTGGGCCTGGGCGACGTGTTCGGTCTGGAGATCATGTTCGTTGATGCAGAGCTGCGCGCGGATGGCACGATGGCTGAGATCGAACATGCCGACTTCGTGCTGAATGGCAAGGCTGATCTCGCGCTGCCGCTGGTAGACACGCTGGCGCAGATCGCTGTGATGGGCCTGGGTGATGTGCGCAAGGCCGATCTGATCTTTGGCGACCAGACGATGTTCGAGCTGACCGACAAGGGGTCGACCAATGTCACCACCCTGCGTCTCGGCAAGACGACCTATGGCGTGTACCACAACCCGGACAAGACCCAGGTCGTTGCGCTCGACGTGATCGACGATACCCGGATGCGTGTGACCGCGATCCTCGGCGCCGTTCCGACCGTGAATGCCAAGCTCAGCCAGGCTGGGTCCGCTGCCACGTCGGTCGGCATCGATCACCAGTCCCATGGCAAACGCGAAGTTGTCGTGGCCTGAACCAAGAACGGCGGCACCCCAGAACGGGGTGCCGCCACCCCAAGCTTCGGCTTGGACACAATCCGTAACGAGTATCTCTTTTTTGGGAAGGCTCGTTGCGGGTTTTTTCATATCCAGTATTTTTTAAAACGTCTTACAAAATGGTCAGGGAGGAGACGTTCTCATGGTGTCAAATTCTGAGCGTGAGGGTATGGTACCGCTTGTGTCTTGACAAAGACTCCTTTCATCAACTACTATAAATTTGTCCAATTGTCTGGGCGGAATCTGCCAGCACTTGCTGGCCTCAACGGGGGACGTGTTCTTAATGAGACATCAGCAGTTCTTTGTCGTACTGGTGGCGATGCTTGCCATCGGTCTGGTTTTTGAGACGTGGCTGCCTTTTGCAGTCGTCATCCTGGGTCACATCTGGTTCTTTACCATTTTTCGCCCTGATGAGTTTCCAAAACACCAGGCGGGACGCTTCGTGTCGTTTCTTTCGCTCGAACGAGCGCCTGTCAGGCTTGCCCGAGGCAGCGATCAAATGCTGCTGTGTGGCATCCGCAACCGGCGCGACAGGTTTCACCTCGGTGATGGAGGTTCGTGGTCGAAAGTGAGGGAAGTCCGGCTGCTGATCCAGTCAGCGTAAGACCGCGATTTCAATGCTAAGAAGAAGGGCGTGCGTCAGCGCGCCCTTTTGTATATCTGGTATACTAGACCTATTATTTTTTAAACCATATCCCACGACTCGTATGGCAGTATCTAAAAAAACGACCAGTAAAGTTTCTCCTTCTAAAGTAACAACCAAAAAAGTGGTATCGGGAGCACCTAAGAAAACTACCGTTACTAAAAAAGTCGTCCCTAAACCAGTGGCAAAAACCGTATCTAAAAAAGTCGTATCGATAAAGAAAAAAGACTATAACAAATTAGCATTAGCGCTCCATAAAAAACTGCACGGCAAGCTCGAGGTCATTAGTAAAGGGAAATTGGAGACTCGTGATGACTGGAGCACAATGTATAGTCCGGGCGTAGGAGCGGTGTCTTCTCATCTGGCGAAGCATCCGAAAGATGCGCGTGAATACACTATTAAGCGAAATATGGTAGCGGTGATTTCAGACGGGTCAGCCGTGTTGGGTTTGGGTAACTTGGGAGCGATTCCAGCATTGCCGGTAATGGAAGGGAAGTGCGCCATTTTTAAAGCGATGGCAAATGTTGATGCGTTTCCGATTGTGTTAGGGACACAGGATCCGGAAGAAATTATTGCGGCCGTCAAAGCCATTGCGCCAACCTTTGGTGGCATTAATCTCGAGGACATTGCTGCTCCACACTGCTTTGTGATTGAAGAACGGTTAAAAAAAGAACTTGATATTCCGGTGATGCATGATGACCAGCACGGAACAGCGATTGTGGTGTTGGCGGGACTGATCAATGCTGCCAAGGTAGTGGAGAAGAAGTTAGAAAGCTTAAAGGTGGTTATCGTTGGGGCAGGCGCGGCCGGACGTGCTGTCACGCTACTTTTACAAAAAGCAGGGATTTCGGACATTATTGTGACCGATAGTAAGGGAGCGATTTATGCCGGGCGAGCTGATCTCACCGGATATAAAAAAGAGCTCGCCAGTACCACAAATTCACAAAAATTGCAGGGGGACGTGATGTCAGTCATCGGGGGAGCTGATGTAATTGTGGGCGTGTCTGGTCCCGGAACCATTGCTCCGGCCCATATTGAAAAGATGGCAGTACGCGCAATCGTCCTTGCTCTCGCTAACCCGGTTCCTGAAATTATGCCTGAAGACGCCAAACGTGCAGGAGCGATGGTGGTAGCGACCGGTCGAAGCGATTATGCTAACCAGGTTAACAACTCACTCGCGTTCCCGGGAATTTTCCGCGGGGCACTCGATAACCGTGTTCGAACAATTACTGATGAAATGAAATTAGCGGCAGCAAAAAAGATTGCGAGTTTGGTAAAAACTCCGACGGTAGATATGGTCATCCCTCCCGTGATGACTCCTGGTTTGGTAAAAGCCGTAGCCAGTGTGATTCGATAGAACTTTTGTCCCTTTTGTCTTTTTCTGGTATCCTCTCCTGTACTGGAGAAGTGTCAGAGTGGTCTATCGTGTTTCCTTGCTAAGGAAATAGGGGTTTACGCCCCTCGGAGGTTCGAATCCTCTCTTCTCCGCCAATACCAAAACCCAAATAAAGCCTGAGCTTTGTCTGGGTTTTGTTGTATTTGTGCGAGAAGAATGGATTCGAAAACCTTGCCAGCTCTTTTGTAAAAAGAGCGACAAGGTGTACTGGTCGTGTAGCGACCGAAATCCCTCTCTTCTTCGCGCTTTAAAAAACCACCCTTGGGTGGTTTTTTAAAAGCTACCCAAACAGCAGAGAGCGTGATATATTTTGGCGTTTCCGGAAAATCCAAGTTCCGGTAGAAACTGTTCTTTTTGGCTTGTCGGTATCAGAAAAGGAGACTCTTCGTGCCAGTTCCTGTCGAATTTATCTTGTTTGGACTTACCTTACTTGGTGTCATGCTGTTGCATGGTCAACATCTGAAGGTGGCCTTCGGTGGCCTCTTTGCAATCATCGTCTACAAACTGTTATTTGACGATATGTCGCTTGTGGCTCATTTCGAACATGAAGCCATGCTCCTTCTCAATCTGCTTGGACTGCTTGTCGGCTTTGAGTTGATGGCGGAGCATTTCCAAAAGTCGCATCTTGCAAAAAAGGTGCCTGCCATTCTGCCGGATGATTGGAAGGGGCCCTTTGTGCTCTTGATGCTCATTTTCACCTTATCGATCTTCCTCGACAACATCGCGGCAGCCATGATTGGTGCCTCGCTTGCCAAGGTTGTGTTCCAAGGTCGGGTGCGGGTGGGGTATCTGGCTGCGATCGTAGCAGCGAGTAACGCCGGCGGGGCGGGGAGTGTGGTTGGTGACACAACGACGACCATGATGTGGATTGCCGGGGTAAATTGGCTTGATGTGACGCACGCCTTTTTGCCCGCAGCAGTAGCGCTGGTTACCTTTGGTGTTCCGTTGTCGTTTGCTCAGCAACGACATCAGTCTATAGTGAAGGATGTAATGACTGGTCAGGGTCATGAGGTGGACTACCCGCGGGTGCTGATTGTTCTTTTGATGTTGGTTGGTGTGGTACTGGGTAATCTCCTGTTGGGATTACCGGCGGTTGGTCTGTGGCTGGCTGTCATTTTGACGGCACTTATCCGGAGGCCGCATTGGAATGCGGTTCCTGGCGCGGCCATCAATGCGAGCTTTTTGCTGGCATTGGTGCTCTCGGCGAGTTTGATGCCTGTCGAAAAGCTTCCGGCCCCATCGGAACTGACAGTCCTCATTCTCGGGTTTGTCTCGAGTGTCTTTGACAACATTCCCTTGACCAAGCTAGCGCTCGATCAGGGTGGATATGACTGGGGATGGCTCGCCTATGCTGTTGGTTTTGGCGGGTCAATGATGTGGTTTGGTTCCTCCGCCGGTGTCGCGGTCGCCAAAGACAACCCAGAACTACGGAACATTGGAACGTTCCTTCGCGAAGCCTGGGTTATCGCCCTTGGCTATCTCGTCGGTTTTGGATCACTGTTCTTGTTGGGTTGGTACCCTCACACGCTCCCGGGCTGATACTTTCAGTCGGTAGGTTAGGTTGTAGTTCTTAGTTTGACGTCCCGGGAATAACCCGGGACGTTTCTTTATATTTTGTAGAAACCGTTCAGTTCAATAGCTTGGAATCTCCTTCATTTCAGTCTATAATGGCCCGCGAAGGCAAGTCGTATATTTAATGGAGAATTGGTCGAGTGGGAGAAACATGAACCGCTTCATATTTTTCCGCAAACTCGTGTGCGTGGCAGACATTCTACTAATCTCCCTGCCGGGCGACAATGTGAACAGCGTGAACAATATTGGAGGATTGGCCGAGTGGGTAAAGAGTGAACAGTTTCACTCTTTACCGGAACGGAAAGTTCCGTGGCAGACACGAGGCTAATCTTCCCGAAGGGCGACAATTTGAGTGAAGCGAATATATTGGAGGATTGGCCGAGTGGCTGAAGGCAGCGGTTTACTAAACCGCCAGAGGGTAAAACTTCTCGTGGGTTCGAATCCCACATCCTCCGCAATGCAATATGGATTTGTTCCATATCGGGATTAAACTCTTGTGTTACAAGGGTTTTTTCTTTGCCGAACGTATCTGAATCAGAGTAGAGACTCTGTGAGCCAGAAATGAGTGCTTTTACTGATTTCCTGTTGATAATAGTGAGTTTTTCATCATCCCAGATAAAGTTCGAACCAAGTTTATTGAGAATGCTCCTTTTAGCTTGGAAATTTCCTTCTGTGAGTGTCTCACGAATGCAAAGACTCAAATCAACCAGTTCATTCATTTTAGCTGCCCAATCAACCTGTTTTTGCACTTGAGAGAGGTCTTTGTAGTTCTCATCTAGTCGTGTCATATCAGAGTCGTATTCCTCCTCTGTAATTTTTTCATCTCGATACATCTCACGAGTACGGATTTTCTTCCTCTCGTATTCTGCTTGCCTTGCTACTCGGTCAGAGTTGATTTTAAGACCCTCTGAAACTTCTTTATCTTTGAGTTCGAGAATGTATTGCTTCGACCACTCTAGTAGTGGAGTAGGTAGAGTGATTCTATCTACAACTTCGATGATAAGTGTGTCCGTGATTTTTGCTTCGGAAATGGACTTATACTTCAACTTCGCCTTCTTTTTACGATTATTGTAATAGTAGGACTGTGACGTATATTTAGGATTCTCAATATGGGTAATTCGCTTCTCACAGTTAGGGCAGTGGGTTTTATCACGATAAGCGAATTTATGCTTGCAGTCACACACAAGTTGAAACTTCACATCTTGACCAATAAATTCACTTTTTTCAGAAAGAATGAAGCCAGAGTAAATAGCGTCGTGTTTCTGCACTTTTGGTCTTTTGTTATTTGAAATCATTTCAAGGAGCAATTTGTGTTGTTCCTCGGTAATTACTCGTGGCAGGTCTTTGTTTAGCTCGTAACGCTTACCCTGAACAATGAAGAACCCTGCATAGACTGGATTCTTGAGCATCTTATAAGTGTTTGCCAGAGTTACGCTCCGACCACCTAATTTCTTCTTGGGAGGGGTTGTGAGTTTGAGTTCCTCGTTCGCATATCTACAGATTTTTCCTACCGAATAGTGTTCTGTGAGGAACAATTCAAATAGCTTCTTTACTTTCCAAATTCTCTCATCATCTACGTACCACCAGCGAGCACCTTTTTCACCTTCCTTACTGTTGAGGAAACCGATAGGGGCACTACTTGTACCATAACCGTATGCAGCAGCTTTAGTTCGCTGACCACGCTTCACATCCCTACTCAATGACATCGAAAACTGCTTTGATGCACCGAACAAACTTGCGACGATGCCCATATCAGACGTTTCGTCATACACATCACCATTGGAAGTTATTATGACCAACATTCCTTCGCTCAAGAGGTCAATAAGAATTCCGCCCTCTCGCATATTTCTTGCGAGTCGATTAAGATTCCAACACAAGATTGCGTTAATTTCACCACTCTCAATCAAAGTAACCATTTCAGTAAATCCTTCACGCTTATTCGCATATTTTGCTGATTTGGATTCCTTGTAGACGACTTTTGGTTTAGGTAGATTATGTTTATTTCGAAGCTCGTTGCACTCTGTATCCTGTGAAGGAATTGAGAGAGCTTGCTTATCGTCGTCTCGGCTGGATTTTCTAAAATAGTCAGCAATTTTCAGACCCCTGATTCGTTCTCTAATTTTATCCATATATCTTGTAATTAAAAATGAGTCAACAACTTATTTTCTTAATTGCTACACCAAGAGAATGTTGTTGACTCATTTTTCTTTACAAAACACTTTATGAATAAGTATTTTGCAAACTTCTCTTGGTGTAGCTTTACTATTTTAACACAGTGCAAATTTCTGTCCTTTTTTGAGTCACGTGCCACACTTACCCTTTATAGATAGGTTAGTGAGTTGAGAGTGAAGAAGATTCTTGAGGAAACTATTTGATTGGATGTAATTCAATCAAATCACGGTCAACATCTATCTATTCACTGATATGTAGTTACAGATGAGATACACAATTTAACCCCTTTAGGTGAAGCTAATTTCAAGAAATTTGATTAGACTCCACTTGTATTATTAAATTCATATCTGGAGATATTACGGTGCAAATCAGATGGCTGGGTGGAAGTGTGACACCATTTTCCCAGCTTTCGCATCTGCACCTTAATATCCCTTGTGCAAGAAGGTCTCTTGCGTTTGCCTTCATTGCCGATAACGCAACAAAGATTTAATGGAGCTATCTTTATCCTCTCTGCCCCAAAAAGAGTTTCTCTGTAAACATTGTTAGAGCTCTTGCGAACCCTGAAAAAACTACAAACTAGTTGCAGTGACTTCAGGACTCGAAACACGCATCTTCAAATACGAAGCAACACCAGCCAAAAACAATTCACCAATCTGGTGAACGTCCTCGTCTGAAAGGTCAGTATCAAAGCTCTTTCCGTAAGATTCCTGTAGTGCAACACGGAGGTCTTCAATCGCTTTATTTGAAAGTATTTTCGTTTCCACCTACATATCTTCTCTCGATTAGACCCCTCTCCGTATTTCTCCACTTTTCAAACATATATAAAAAAGACCCTTACTATTAAGGTCATTATTACTCTATCCCCACACTTGTTTTAAGAAAAAGTGGAGAAGCTAACTCTTATTAAGAAATTTAATCCCAACGCCATCTATAGTTTCAAATAGAGGTATTGAATCTACGTAGTCATTTCCAATTTTATCTACCAGACCACAACCTTTTGCTGTCAGATGTCTATGTACAAGTTGCTTTAGCTGCTTCGGACTTTTATTGGTGTATTTGTTTAGTTTTTGTAACTCGGTAAATAAATCTTGGTAAGTAATAAGGTCTCTACTGTGTCCCCCTGTGAGACTGAAAACTGCATCTAACAAGTTACGTAAATTTGAACCCTTCTTGGTTTTGAAAGGTTTTTCTCGGTACTGAAATTTTCCATTTTTGAGAGTGAGTCTGTTGCTTTGCTCTGACTTAATGAATTTTAATATAGAAATAGCTGTCTCAAGATACTCGGTATTTTCATATACAAAATCAACCCCAACTTTTTCAGACACCTCATTCTGGTTTAGTTGGTCAATGTAGTTTATTTCGTAAGTATCGACTTGTTGAATGACAGGGTCTCTGAAAGCATCATTCAGACTTAAAATAATGAACGCTCTGTCCTTTGGTGAGATATCCTTTATTTCACCTGCCTTGATTCTTTTTCTTCCCTTAAAAACAGAGCCAGATTGAAACTGCTCAAGAAAAGTAAGTGCTTTTTCGAGAAAATAACCATCATCTACTTGAAAACGAGCGGTAAGCTCTGTAATTAGCTCATTATTTCGCTCGTTCATATTGGTGTAGCAACATAATCCTTAAAGTATATCAAATAACCAGCACAACGTGGTTTATTCGTTATTTTGGAGTATAATTTGCTTGCTGACAGTGACCATATAATCAAAAGCTCCCCCAAGAGCTTTGTTGTTGATTGCGTGCGAAATACGCACGCTTGTTTTAGGAAACACAATCAACGACATTTGGTTTTTGGTTGCTGTCAGCACCTAATTTCAGGCGTGCGTTTTTTTAGTATATATATGCAAAATCAACTTAATAATTTCAATCAAATAGTCGAAAAGAAGTACTTACCAAATGGTGCAAAGGATGTGGCTGTGGGGAGAGATGTAATTTTTAATCTTTTGGATAAAAAGGTTGAAATTAAAGTATGTGAGTCAATTTTCCTTAAATCGTTAGCTATACTGGCATTGAATAATGACTTAACTATTGAAAGATTAAGGGGGCATTTAGCTACTTCAAAAACTCTTGATTTATTTACAGAAGAAAAGGTAGTCAACCTGCATATCTTCCTCAAGAAAATAGAGGAGCTAGCTGCACAAGGTAAAGGAGCAAGTCAGATTATTGAAAAGACCTCCCAACAAGTTTCAGGTGTCGCAATTTCAACTACAGCTAATGCTAATCAAGCATCAGCTAAACCTCAAACAGCAATCGCTCTAATAATCATAGGAGCGTCACTTATATTTACAGGGTTTTATTGGTTTCAAATTCGTCCGAGCGAGATAAGAAAGAATTGTTTCGTTGAGGTGTATGGCGACAAACTAAACGCTTCAAAATACGATGAAAAAGAATACGGGGTGTGCCTTTCAAAGTATGGCTTGGATAAATAAATAATATGGAAATCAAAAAATATATAAAAGAGTACAGCGATAAACACCCTGTTGTCATTGTTGCGATTATCTGTGTGCTCGTATGGGGATTTTTAGGATTCGTGAATCGTGATAAGCAAATAACAGAACTCGAAAGTGCACTTACAAACACAACAGACGGTGACTATTTTACTGTGCGTTGTGATGATTATTTTCTTGAGGAGAATATCACCATCTTGAATCAAGAACAGGTAGACAAAATTTGCCGTGATTTAGCTCACGTTGTAGATGATGTTAACGAAGATGTAATCAAAGATTTTCATACCAGACCAACAGACAGTGAGAGTGTCTGCGACGGACGATACGATAGCGATTGCTAACAATATGACAATACTACTAACTACGTTGATACTCATTGCTCTGCTTTTCATAAGCTACCAACAGAACAAAATAATGAAGCTCCTAAAGTCAAAACAACCATTGGCTGAAATTCTTGATGATGATGAATTGTACGTTGAAGCTGAACGTGTCGTGTGTGAAGCAGGAAAAGCGAGTACCTCTTTTATTCAAAGAAAATTAGGAATTGGATACGCACGAGCGTGTTGTCTTCTTGACTCACTAGAAGAAAAGGGAGTGATTGGTGCAGCAGATGGTATAAAGCCGAGAAAGATATTGAAACATAAGTAGAGTTTTGAT
Source organism: Candidatus Kaiserbacteria bacterium (assembly GCA_031430855.1). Classification (GTDB taxonomy): domain Bacteria; phylum Patescibacteriota; class Minisyncoccia; order Phycocordibacterales; family UBA918; genus OLB19. The sequence continues at coordinate 17,215 of JANPCG010000011.1, read as the reverse complement.
ATGGCAACCTATAGCAACATCACTGGTGTTATCAAACTACTCAAGCCAGAGGGGTACGGATTCATTCTCCCTGATAGCGTAGTCGGTGCACACGACAAAGACGTTTTCTTTCACGCAGCAGTCATTGAAAACGGAGACTGGTCGATGATAAGAGTTGGACAAAAGGTAAGTATCTCAAGTGTAGTCTCTAATCGCAGAGGTCTTCAGGCAAACAGTGTGCTTTTAATGTAATTTCCTAGATTTAGCTAGTTTTCGCCAAGTCAGCAAGAATTTGTCCCATACTGATATTCGTTCCAACTTCCTTTTCTTTTGTGAGGATATTGAGAGCAGTGTAGACAATTCGACGGTCTGCTGAACCTGCTGATGTAGGTCTGGATGCGGACTTGATGAGAGCATTGTTGATTTGTGGCAAAACTGCTCCTATTTGAGCCACAAACCCCTGTTTAAGTAGTTCTTCCCGAATTAAATCCTTCTCAACTTCCTGAACCATTTTACGCCTTGTACGGTAGGTGCTGGGACGCTTTGAAGTAGCAGCTTTTTCAGTAGCTTTCTTACGGACTTCTGGGTTTTGAAAGTTGTATGATTTATCTTTCATCTTAAGTTTATTTTACCATTTTTTGGTAGAATAGAGATATGATAATGCCCGATTACCCTATTTCAAATAAAGATGAGGACAAGCTACGGAGAGCACCTCTTGCAAAGAAAGTGTCGGAGCTGGTTGCTAATTTTGAAGGCAGAGAAAGTTTTGTTATTGGAATTGAGGGGCAGTGGGGTTCAGGCAAGACCTCTTTCATAAATCTTGCTGTAAATAACATCAAAGACGACCCCAATCTTATATTCATTCACTTTAATCCTTGGAATTTTTCTGGTCAAAACGAGTTAATCTCCGACTTCTTTTCGTCACTTTTAGGAGCATTAGATGGGCGAGTACAGAAAGATACATTAAGAGTCTTGCAATCATACGCTGGTAAATTACAGATGTCATTCACCCCTTCAATACCTACTGGTTTTGGAAATATAAATTTCCGTACATTTGGAAAATCTCAAAATAGTCTTGGTCAACAGCGTAATGAAATTGACAAAGCATTGAAGTCAATTGAAAAGAAAATCGTTGTTATTATTGACGATACTGACAGATTAGATGAGGAAGAAACAAAGTTGATTATGAAATTGGTAAAGATGACTGCTAATTTTCCAAATACTGTATTCCTACTTGCTTATGACCGTGAACAGGTCGCACATAAGCTAGGAGAAAATAATGTCGGTGAGGAGTACCTAAAGAAAATTATTCAAGTATCGTTTACTCTACCGAAGCCAGATGAGGAAGGTCTCAAGCGAATAGTTTTTTCTGATTTGGAAGATACTATTAAGAACATATACGGCGAAGTGAAAATTGAGGGTGAAGATGAGAGGAGGTGGAATACATTTTTATATAAAGGTTTTCTTTCTCATTTCAAAACAGTCAGGGACATAAAACGTTACATAAGCTCACTTCGACTTAATTGGTCGTTAGTACACAGCTCTGATGTTAATCAAATAGATTTTCTAGTCATTGAGATGATTAGAGTTTTCTACCCCGAAGTATATTCATTCATTGCAGGCAATAAACGTCTTTTTATTGGTGCGAATGGTTTTGATACACAAGATAGGGAAAAGGTTATAAAGACAACGTTTAATGAAATTCTTGCAAAGATTAGCCCGACCGCCAAAAATTCAGTATCAGACATATTGACTGAACTTTTCCCTAAACTTGAAAACGACAATTACTCTGATGATAGTGAATTCAGATGGCGACAGGAGAAGCGTATTTGTGCCAGTGAGCGATTTGGATTTTATCTTCAGCTCGGTGTGCCTGATGGGTCAGTGTCTGAAACAGAAGTTGAAGAAATAATTCAAAGTCTTAACGAACAAAGAAAGTTTACTGAAATACTAAAATCACTGAAAGAAGACAAGAAATTACGAGTCGTATTAAGTAAACTGCTTGATAAAATCCGTAGCTTATCAGAGACTCAAATTGTTCAAGTCATTTCAGATTTGTGGAGTATTGACTCTGAAGTTTTTGAAGAAAAAACAGAGATGTTTAGTTTTGATGATGTTTCAACGCAAATATATCGTATATCGTTTTTTGGTCTCAAGGCATTACCTGAAGAATCAAGATATGAAAAAACTGTTGCTCTGATAGTGAACAGTCCAACTGTACGTGTCCCTTTAAGAATAGTCGCAAAAAGTATTACGGAACAGCCAAAAAGTTATAGTGAGTATAAAATCTTCAGTGACACAGAAAACACTGGCTTGAAAGGTGAGGTGTTAAAAAAGTTAGACTCTTTTGCAAAAGATGGGATTTTACCAAATGAACCTGAATTTATAAGAATCTTGTACCAATGGAAGACTTTTGCTGGTGACTCAAGCAAAGTAGTGGAGGAATATATAAAATCGCTTACTTCAACCAATGAAGGTCTGGTTGTTTTCTTGGAAGCTTGTGTCACTCAAGTTTTATCATCAAGTGGTGACTATAAAAAGATTAGCCCTAAAACCATAGAGGGGCTTTATTCACTAGAAGAAATTAAGAGTAAAGTAGAGTCATTGTCACCAGAGTACGTGGCTCAACTACAAGGTAAATCTTCTGAAGCAATAAATCTTTTTAAGAATCCCCGCACGGACGATATTTTTGACGAAAAGTAATTATTCGCAACCCCAACCGTCATTGTCTCGGTCTAGGTCAAATGGGTCAGAACCGTACACCTCAACAGCTTCTGTATAATTTGGACCGTTTCCTGAACCGCTCGCACAGTCGTAGTCGCCAGCGTTCATCTCAAGACATCCTGAATAGCTTGGGTGACAATTTGAAACTGGTCTAGTCACTGGTTTAGGTGTTGGCTTAACTGCTGTTTCTACTTTGGGTGGCTCTTGATTGGTTTTATCACTGGTTGTAGCAATAAGTGCTTGTTTTTCTATTTGGTTTGTTGGGACAACTTTTGGAGCTTCTTGGACAACTTCATTCTGAATAGGTGCTGGACTGCTTTCTGGTGGAGTTACCACAGCAGTCGCAACAAGGGCACTGCCACCGAGGATTCCTGCTACTTTTAGTAAGGTGTTCATAATGCGGATAATCTACTCCTTTTCAATTAAAAAGCCAGCATCTTATAAGAATCCCGTTGAATCTTATATGTATACTATTCACCAATAACTCCAAAAATAAGCAGAGTTCCAATCGTAACCATTAACCCTGCCACAACGTAACGCACAACGGCAATCGAAGTTTTCTTCATATACTTTGCTCCAATCCACGCCCCTGCAAAAGCGCACGCTGTACCGAAGCCAACCAAAGCAAGATTGTGTTGTGTAAGTTGTTCGGTAGACAAATCAGATAGACCGAATATGTAAGTGGGTATGCGAGCTACATCTATTAAAATGGCAATGAGTACCCCTGTGGCAATATACTGTTTTACATCAAAATCAGATTTTAGTAGAAACATTGACCGTATAGCCCCTTGTTGTCCTGAAAGTCCACCCATAAAGCCAGTAAGCAGTCCCCCTAGTGGAATGTATCGTTTAGGAAATGTTAGTCGCTGAAACCACAGTTGGAGTTCCAAGAGGGCAAATGCAATAAGTATGAAACCAATCACTATACTCGCTAGCCGACCGTCTAGGTAGGTAAGAAGATACGCACCAAGAATAGCGGTGAATAAAGCAGGTACACCAAAACGATAGACCGTGTTCCAATCGACCAACTTCCTGACCAACGTTCCTTTGAATATATTATTTAGTAGGTGCACTACTCCTGTTGCGAGCAGAGCTATGGTTGTTGGGAAAAACAGCGCAAAAGCAGGTAGCAATAGCGTGCCCAAGCCAAAGCCAGAAAAGAAAGTAAGTAGCGATGCAGAGAAAGCGACTAAACCAATAATTAGAAAATCCATACTGAAAGTATACGTTAAGAACGGGGTTTACAGGTTGCTGATGTCTACAATCATAAGCTTTCTCCATCTATTATTATTTGCCGAACTTCATCCCATATCTTCCGCAAATACCAAAACCCAAACAAAGTCTAAACTTTGTTTGGGTTTTGTTGTATTTACGCGAGGATGTGGGATTCGAAGACCTTGCCAGCTCTTTTGGAAAAAGAGCGACAAGGTGTACTGGTCCTGTAAGGACCGAATCCCACATCCTCCGCATTAAAAATCAGCTTGATTTACCAATCTGATTTTAGATTGAGGAACTTGAGAATCGAACTATGCTAAAATCGGGATATGACAGATTCTGATAAAGTTTATCTCTCTCTGGACTTCAATAGTCTTTCTAATTTGAGAGAAGGCTCGTTGAAACTCACTGCCTACTATATAAGCTATGCATTTCATGGTTCAGAGGTCGAACCGCGTGATGGTCTACCTATTGTTTTCTATGACGAGTACTGGCTTACAAAAGAAAGTTCACTGCCGTCACTCCGAGCAGTACTTACTCAAGATGAGGATAATTCATGGAGAGCTGTGTTATCTGGTCAAATTTTTCTTTCAGACGACAACCCACTTCCCAAATATACTAGTGCTTTTATTGGTTCAAGTTCATTTCTTATGGAAAATGGACAAAAAGCTGAAATTCAGAAACTTGGAGACCAACCAGAGAAAGATGTTCTTGGAGGAATGAGTTGTTTTGCTTGTGCGCCTAATAGTGAATTTCCTGACTTTGCGAAAATCATTGGTATGGATGCAAAAAGAATAGAAAATTTCTTCACTTTTTCAGATGTAAAAATGCTCGCTCCCGAAACAGATGCAGACGGCCGACTTGTGGACGAAACATTGGTCGTTCGAGGAGGAAGAAATCAAAATAGCTAATAAGCACTTACAAATATGTTTGGAAAAAAGAAATACAAAAAAATAAGTGAGTATCCTGACAATTGGAGTATGCTTGAGAATGGAAAAGATACTGAAATGTACACATTAATTCGTATCAACAGTGGCATAAAGGAAGCTCTAGGTCATCCCGACTACCCAATAAGAGTTGGAGTAGCAATCCCAGTAAACTCTCTTAAAGAAGAGAATGAAGCCCTTAATGCTGTCGAAGATATGCTTACAGAAAAACTAGAATCAAAAGATTTAGGTATTCAAGCAATGGCTGTGAGCGGTATGGGTGGTCAAGAGTTTAAGGAGTTCGTCTTTTATACTAAAGTAGAAGTTGATTTCAAGACCCTCCATGAAGATACTCAAGCAGCTTTTCCAAAGTACGAAATTCAATTTTATGCGGAGAAGGATTCAGATTGGAGCGTCTATAAAGAGTACATAAAGTAAGTTTGATTCAATCTATTTCTTCTATTATTACCTGCCGAACTTCATCCCACATCCTCCGCTTGTATAAAATACCGCCTGCAAGGGCAGTTATTTTCTTGTGCGGAGGATGAGTGAGTGACTAAATGTCACTCACGGTGGGATTCGAAGCCCGATTGAGATACCTTGGGAGCGAAGCGAACCAAAGTATCCAATTGAAGTACTGAAACTGTAAGTTTCGAATCACGCATCCTCAGCTTTTTCATGACTTGGTAATCATACAGTTTTTGTTATAATTTGTTATGTCTGAAACAACAATAGGTACTGAGGGGTTTGAAAATTTCAATCAACTTCCTACTGAAGAGGCCGTACTCGATGTCATTACTCAAATTTGTGCAGGTAGAGAGTGCAAAGAGACTAACAGAAATGAGCAAGAAGGGAAATTGCGTTCTCTCGAAATTCGTTTAGACGAACCGAATGCTGAAGGATTAATTATGCAATTAGAGTACTCTGTTTCAAAGAAAGGTATCGCGACAGTAGATGTAGCTTATTTCGATCCTACAGTTGGTTTTAACTATCGTGAATATGATCCTCGCGATATTGTGCCAGGGAAAAGACTAGGGAGATTCGAAGAAGGTGTATGGATATCCGAGAATGAGTTATTCGAATCTACCCAAGATGGGCCAAGTGCAGAGTTACAATCCCTGCTGTCACAAATGCGTGAACTAGAAAAATCACGCCCTCGTTCTCCTGAGGAAGCTACGTTTGAGAATAGTCGAGCAGTTGCAGTCGAAGCTTTAGGATACACCGTTGAAAGCAATGATGGGAAGTGGCTAACGCTGACAAAAAATGGTTACACTATTAATCTAAAACACTTTTCAGAGCCAAGTAACTATGGCTACAACAATGGCAGGGTCTCAATGCTACTTATCAGAAAGAATACTGAGCAATTTCTTACCTGGGATAGAGGTTTTCTCGGTGACGATGAAGACGTAAATTATGATCCAACGAATGAAGAAGTTGCACTAAAAGAGGCGGGCGAACAACAAGCGAGCATGTTTCGTGAGTTAATGACTGCCTTAAGCTAACTGCGCCCGCTACAATCTTTTTTGGAGATATCAAAAAAAGTTCTAACTTTCTCCTATGGTCCCCACCAAGTCGTACGGGCATACGACACTTGCAAAACAACTCCTTCGAACGAGTTTTAGTACTTGTACTGTATACCCCCTGGGGGGTATACTTGTTTCTGATGATACAAGATACAAAAAAACTAATTCGAAGATTAAAAATTATCGAAGGACAAGTTCGTGGCTTGCAGACGTTGGTTGAAAACAAAACATACTGTATTGATGTTATTACTCAAACCTCAGCAATCAAGCAGGGTCTTTCCAGTATAGAAGATTTACTGCTCGAAGATCATTTACAAAATTGTGTTGTTACTCAAATTAAGGCTGGTAAAACTGCAAAAGCTACCGAAGAGATTCTGCGGGTATACCAATTAAAAAGAAAATAGTATGGAACATCATCAATCAGTAAACAGTGGGATGAAGATACACCATGCTGCACCAACTAGCATCTGGTCATATTGGCCAATTGCGTTACTTTATATAGGGGCTGCCTTAGTGTCTGTATATAGTGCACAATGGTATGAGTATCCTGACTACATGTCTCATGTTATGGGTTGGGTATTAGTGTTTTTTGGGCTAATCAAACTTACTGATGTGGTTGGATTTGCTGAGGGATTTGCCAAGTACGATCCTTTGGCCAGGCGAAGTGTGGTATACGCACAGGTGTACCCATTTTTAGAAATTACGCTTGGTATTCTCTTTGTCCTCCAGTTGCTCATTTTACCTGCCACACTTATCACCCTTTTCATCTATGCCGCTAGTCTTTATGGGGCTCTGCAATCAATGATGAAGAAGGAATCGTTCCATTGTGTATGCCTGGGGACGTATTTCAAACTCCCTCTCTCGACGGTTACTATCATTGAGGCAACCTTCATGATTCTGATGTGTCTTTGGATGCTCGTGATGTTTAATAGTATGACCATGGTCATGTAATAAAATAAAATATGAAAAATCACTCAATCGCACTAATTATTATTCTCGTTGCATTAGTCATTGGAGCAGTTGCCTATAGTTTTGGTACGAGCACGTCTACCAACAATTCAATGGGTATGAACATGGATATGAATTCTCAAGATGACGTACCAGCCGGCATGCACCGCATGCCGGACGGCTCACTAATGGGTAATCCAACCTCTCCAACCAGTGAATCTAATTCTGGTATGGGCATGATGGGTGGGATGGATCATGGTGCCATGATGGTAAAAAGTGAACGGGAATTTCTCGAAGGGATGATCCCGCACCATCAAGAAGCAGTAGATACTGCCAAAGAAGTCATTGCTCGTGGTGGCTCGACACCAGAAATAAAGCAGTTAGCGGAAGATATTATATTGGCTCAAGAGAAAGAAATTGCCATGATGAAAGGTTTGTACCAGCGTTGGTATGCTGCAGCATATGTTGCTGACTCGAGCAACTATGAACCAATGATGCGTGATTTATCAAAGTTACGTGGTGCGGATTTAGATAAGGTATTTTTGGAAGACATGATCATGCACCATATGGGAGCGATAATGATGGCGCGAAGTGTACAGCCGTATATTGAACATACAGAGATAACTGATTTGTCTAAAGCAATAGCTGAGACTCAAACTGTAGAAATTGCTCTTATGAAATCACTATTGCAAAAAATAAAGTAAACGATTAATACCTAAGTTTACATACCCCAACTACAGTATCTATGAAATGGTTTTACGTTACTGTTTTAGCAATTGTGGTTTTAACTGGGTCGTTCTTTCTATATAACGGTTATGGAAAACAAATCATATCTTCTACACCTAGGCAAAAAGAAATGGAAATATTGATAGTTTTACCCCAGCCAGAAGCTTCAACTACTGTGTTCATAGAACGAATTGCTATCAAGTCCCCGGGATTTCTAGCAGTTCGTTCGATTGAGAATGGTCAGCTTGGTCAAATTATTGAAATTAGTTCGTATTTGATTGCAGAAGAACACTTAAATATCGCGATTGATCTGGGTGAGTTCTACAATGGTAATACAGATTTGATTGTCGTTGTATATGATGATGCAAATAATGACCAAATATTTAATGATCTCGATCAACCAATGGTAAATTCTGATAATAACGTGATTGCAAGATACGTAAAAACAGGAACGGCGGTCGCAACTCAAATGTTTACAAACATTGGTGAATCAGCTTCTCATATGATGGGAGGGATGAAAATGGAAACCGTCCGATATACTAACCTTGGGTATGTACCGAATCAATTAGAAATACCAGTCGGTACTATGGTGCAATTTATAAATGAAAGTGACGATAATATGTGGGTTGCTTCAAGTGAACATCCCGGGCACACTGATTTGCCGACATTTGATCAATTCACAGCTACCGCAAAAACGAGTGTCTATCGGTATACTTTTGATCAGGTTGGTACCTGGTCTTTTCACGACCATTTAAAACCGGAGTTCATTGGTATCATTAGTGTCATTTAATTATAGTGTACTAGTAAAGATTATGTTGGGTAGTTTGTAATTACCAGACAAACAATAAGGGGTGCTGAGGGATGTATAGCTATAATTCAAAATCTGCTCTTTGTCATAAATACCAATGAGCATTTAGTGTGCCCACGCGAGGGTGACGAGTTCGACTGAAGCAGGAAGGTGGGGCGAAAGAGTGTTTCTCGCGGCAGTAAGGGTTGCACCAGTCGTGAGTACATCGTCACAAATGATCACTCGAGAAATCCCATTCCAGTCCTGAAGTAGGATGTGCTCTGATGCGCGAAATGCTCCAGGCATATTCTTTAAACGTTGGTTTCGATTGAGGCTGGTTTGGCGAATGGTATGTTGTTTGCGAATAAGCAAGCTGGGTTCAATTTTTAGGTGAGTATCATGAGACAGGTAGTGTATGACCCGTTCTACTTGATTAAAACCACGTTCTTTTTTGCGAGCAATACTTAACGGAAGCGGAATGAGTATGGTGATGCCAGGGCTTGAGTTTTGTTCGAGCCACATTTGCAGGAGAGCTGACAGCAGTTTAGCTGCATACATATTATTTTCAAACTTACAGGCTGCGATGGCAGCTTGGACAGAAGGTTTTTCATAGTGACTCAAAGCGAGGTGTGGGGCAATGAGGGTAGGATAAAGATGTTCTGAAAATTTTTTAGGTGTCCATTCACGGAGGAGGCGTTCGTGGGTTGACGGTGGAAAAATGGTATCAAGTATTATCCGCAGTATGTGCTTCATATAATAATAGTATAAGGTAATGGTGTGGTACTATATTTATTATAGTATATGGGATTTGCTGATCTGTTCTCTTCAATTGCACCCAAACCAGCCTCTTCTAACCGAGTGGTAGGAATTGATATTGGTTCTTCATCAATGAAAGTGGTTGAATTGCAAAACCGCAATAATGTTGTCACGCTTACTACCTATGGAGAGCTGCAACTTGGTCCTTATGATGAAGAAAAATCAGTGGGGGAGTCAGTGGTGCTTTCCCCGAGTGTCGAGCGACAAGCACTCGTCGATGTGTTGCGAGAATCAGCGGTTAAAGCGCGCAGTGCAGTATTCGCCATGCCGCTCTCTTCAAGTTTTGTGACGACTATGACCTTACTGGCTGATCCAAAAGAAGACATTTCTCCCCGCGTACGAGTAGAGGCGCGAAAGTATATCCCTGTTCCAATTGGGGAAGTAACGCTTGATTGGGCTGAAGTTGATATGAGGGCCGTAGATCAAAAGAAATCTCGTGATGTGCTTTTGGCAGCAATTCAAAACGATGCCTTGAAACGTTTTAATTCACTCTTGCAAACGGTAGAGTTCGTTAACTCTCCAACAGAGATTGAATGTTTTAGTGCAATTCGCAGCTTGTATGCTGAAGAGGAAACGGATATTGCCATTATTGATGTGGGTGCCGTATCAATGAAAATGTATATTGTGCGAAATGGCCTCTTACAACGGATGTATCGCGTTCGGGCTGGGGGCACTATTTTTACCGAAAAAATGGCAAGCGAGCTCGCGTGCAGTTTTGAAGAAGCTGAAATATTAAAACGTACGATTACCTCAGACCATCCCAAGTACCCAGTTTTTCAAAAAAATCATAACGCTTCTTATGACCGGGTCCTCAAAGAGTTTCGACAAGTAATCGAAGAGTACGAAGGACGAGCCGGTGTACAAATTTCACAAATTTCTGTAATCGGTGGAGGATCGCTATTTGCCGGTTTTGATACCATCGTTCAAAATTATTTAGAACGTCCGGTTGTGTTTGCTCAACCATTTAATAAAGTCGCGTATCCAGCTTTTATGGAGGACACCATGAATGAGATTGGTCCGACGTTTGCCGTCGCGCTTGGTGCAGCATTGCGTTCATTCGAGTAAGATCTTTCCACACCCACATTACACATTGCGACCTTGATTGACTTATACTATACCTATGCCCCCGGCTTCCTCTAGTTCTTTTATCCCGAAGCGTAATCCCAGCGCAAAACTAAAACGAGCCCCAATCCGGAGTATTTTCGTTTTGTCAGTAATTAGTTACTCGCTTTTTATCGCGGCACCGCTCGCATCGGTTGGCGTTTTTATTTTTCAACTGCAATCACAAAAGAATTCAATTGAAGCGCTTGAAGCTTTGAATGAAGCGATTGATAGTTTTAATATTCCTGACTACTCTCGTTTGCTAGAGTTCAATGATCGTCTTAATGCGACACAAATTTTAGTCGACAGTCATGTGTCGGTAGCGTCTGTGTTTGATATTATCAGCAAGGCAACTGCAGATACGGTTAAGTTTGAAACGTTTGATTTGGTACGTACGGGTGAGGATACTATTGTAATTAACGCCAATCTAAAAACCTCAGCCTTTGATGGGGCGTTATTCCAGCGCGGTCAGTATGATGCCCAAAGTTTGATTGATACAACGAAATTTACAGAGGTCACACTTACCGCAGTTGATTCTTCCGGTGAGATACAGTCAAGTAATAGCGTTTTAACCGAAAAAATCATTACTCTCAAGGCCGAATTCAACTTTACGGCTGATGATATTAAATACACGCCTCTTTCAGCATTTGTTGTGCCTGATGCCACGATTGAAACGACAACGGCGAATGCTTCGACCAGTAATGAAACTGATATATGAGTAAGTTTTCACTCTTGACCCATTTATTTTTAATTGGTATTGCAATTGCAATCGGTATTCTGTACATCAAGCCTACGGTTGAAAAGATTGGTGTGATTGAAGATCAGACAGCTGTCTATGATGAGGAGTCAAGAAAAGTATCTGAAGTTAATCAAATGTTGACTCAAAAGCTCTCGGTAGTCGATTCTGTAACGCCCGCTGATAAAGAAAATCTCCTTCGGTATCTTCCTGATACTATTGATGACATTACAGTAATGAAAGATATAGTGGCAATTTTTAATCGAAATTCTGTTGATGTTACCGATATAATCTATGCCCCGAGTGAAGAGTCGTCACCAAGCGATGAAGAGGCATCGAAGGTTGATGTTGCAAAGCATGACTTCACCTTGAGTACCACGCTTTCTTACAATGAACTCATTGGTGTTCTACGTGCCCTTGAAGTAAATAGTTATCTACTTCAAGTTACGTCTCTCAAGCTCGCAGTTGATGATATTGGTCAACTTACGGTTAATATGACGCTTACCGCATTTACGAAAGTGCCTCGAACTGATATTAGCAATGACGTAGTTCCTCAAATATAAATATGTCAGATACTCTAAAAAACTTAGTGGTAGGAATACTCTTTATAGGAGTAGTGGCAGCCGGTTACTTTATGTATACGCAACGAGATTCAGCCACGCTAACCCTTGATGGAATGAGCCCGCGTTCTGAAGATTTGGTCGCCAGAACACAAGTATTTATTGATAGACGTGCAGAGCTAGAGACCTTAAAGCTCGATATTGCTTTTTTTCAAGACGCTCGATTCTCGAGTCTCCGCTCATATTCAACAATTGTTCCTGATCAAAATGTTGGTCGCGTCAATATCTTTGAAGCAGCTTCAGCTGTTCCTACTACTCGAACTGTTCCTGTGCAGTAATTATTACATTCATGAGTGTTTTACTCTATCTTGAAGAACAAGCAATTGTTTCAGCTGAAATGAGTGCTGAGATAGAGCGTTTGATGAATGACGAGCAGAAAAATTTAGAAGAGGCACTTTTTGGCGTTGGTGTTACTCCAGACACGCTTCGAACAGCTGCGTCCGAATACTTCCAAGTGCCCGTATTTGTGATGCCAGAGGGTTTTGATATTAAAGCGGAAATACTCACATATGTGCCTGAGGATTCTGCACTCCATTACAGTGTTATTCCGTTACTGCTTGAAGACGGCATATTGGTCGTTGGGGTAAATGATCCTGATGATTTGCAAGTAAAAGAGGCTTTGAATTTCATTAGTACAAAACATAATTTACCTTACAAAATGGTATTTATGTTGCTCGAGGATATCAAAAAAGCCCTGGAGTTTTATTCCAACCTGAAAGGAGAAGTAACCGACGCTCTAACGAGTCTTGAGACTGAGCTTGATACCGAAATAGCAAAAAAATCGAAAGAAGGTGATGAAGATGATCCGCAAGAGTCACTTGAACACATCAAAGAAGATGCTCCGGTTACAAAAATTGTCGCCACTATTTTAAGGTACGCTGTCGACGGTAAAGCTTCTGATATCCATATCGAGCCGACTGAGGTAAAGGTGGTAGTTCGTTTTCGGGTTGATGGCTTACTGCAAACGAGTCTAGAGTTACCAAAGAATGTGCAAATGGCAGTTGCGGCACGAATTAAAATCCTCTCTTCTATGCGTCTCGACGAGCGCCGTAAGCCACAAGATGGTCGTTTCTCGGCTACCTTTGATGGTCGTAAGATTGATTTCCGTGTTTCAATTCTACCTACCAGTTATGGTGAAAAAGTGGTAATGCGTATTTTGGATAACAACAAGGGAGTTCTCACTCTTGAAGAGATTGGCGTCAGCGATCACCTGCTCGGTTCTATTCGAAAGATGTTATCTGAACCGTATGGAATTATTCTTATCTCTGGTCCTACCGGTTCAGGAAAATCAACTACCCTCTACGCTATGTTGTCTGAGCTTGATAAACAAACCAAAAATGTTCTTTCCCTTGAGGATCCCGTTGAGTATGACATCGCGGGAGTGAGTCAATCTCAGGTTCGTCCTGAAATTGGCTATACTTTTGCGGCTGGATTACGGGCCGCTCTGCGTCAAGATCCAGATATTATTATGGTGGGAGAAATTCGTGATAAAGAAACCGCTCAGCTCGCAATTCAGGCGGCGCTCACGGGGCACTTGGTGCTTTCGACCATTCACACCAATAACGCAATTGGTGTAATCCCTCGCCTGATTGATATGGGCGTTGATCCATATCTGATTGCACCAACCCTAAAAATTGCTATTGCACAACGACTTTCACGGCGTATTAAAGAGGGGACTGGGCGAGCCGAACCGCTTAGTAAGAGTATGGAACTTATGATGGATGATACATTTAAGACCATACCCCAAAAATATCGAGAACATATCCCGAAGGGTCGGACAATTGTACATCCAGAGCCAACCCCAGGATGTGCGACCGGTCTTAAGGGGCGAGTAGCGATTATGGAAGTTCTTGAAGTTAATGAAGCAATTCAAGAAATGATTCTCAAAAATGCGTCGGAAGAGCAAATTTATGATGAGGCACGTAAACATGGATTTATTAGTATGAAAGAAGACGCCATCATAAAAGCACTTGATCACGTCATTCCGTTTGAAGAAATGAACGCCTTTGGCACGAAAGTAGGATTAGAAGAAGCGATTGCCGAAGTATCAGGAGCTGTCGATAACCCGCCCGCTGCTGCAGAAAAAGCGCTATAATTAATAAGCAATGAAAATTCTACTTGTTGACGACGATATATTTTTACGTGACATGTATGCCACAAAATTTCTTGAGTGTGGCCATCAAGTAACCCCCGCCGTACACGCTGCCGATGCGCTCCGTATACTTGAGACTGATCAAGGTTTTGATTTAATGTTGGTTGATATGATTATGCCTGGCATGACAGGTGTCGAGTTAATGACCGAGATTAAGAATGTGTTCCCCGACATTTCTATGAAGAGTATTGTGTTGTCCAACCAAGGACAAGATCAAGACATTGAAGAGGCTAACGTAGCTGGCGCTATAGGCTATATTATTAAAGCTCAGTCTGTTCCGAGTGAAGTAGTGAAACGAGTGGAAGAAATTATGAGCGCTAAGTAATGCATCTATGGCAGTTGACTATAAAAAAGAACTCCAGCTCCTCATCCAAACGGTCATTACTGAGAGGGCGTCTGATCTCCATCTTTCGGTTGGCACACATCCAACTATTCGTGTTAACTCAACCTTGATTCCCCTCCTACGCAAGCCGATTTTGACGGATGCGGATGTATCCGGTTTTGCCCAAGCGCTCATGCGTTCTGAATTCTTCGAGCGACTAAAACGCAAGGACGAAGTAGATTTCTCATATGAAAATCCTGACAGTATTCGGTTTCGTGGCAATGCTTTTTATCAAAAGGGACGACTATCGATTGCGCTCCGTTTGATTCCAAACGTAATCATGTCACTTGAAGAATTAAATCTACCCCCAATTCTTGAGAGTTTTACTGACAGGCCACAGGGATTCTTTCTTTGCGTTGGTCCAGTCGGTCAGGGAAAGTCGACTACCTTGGCAGCAATGGTGAATCGAATAAATCAAAAGCGAGCCGATCATATCATAACGATTGAAGATCCAATTGAATATGTGTATACTCCGGAAAAGGCACTCATTGATCAGCGTGAGGTTGGGATTGATACCGCAAGCTACGAAACTGCTATGAACTCGGTACTGCGTCAGGATGTTGATGTAATCTTGGTCGGAGAAATGCGTAATCCCGCTACCATTGCGATGGCGGTAACCGCAGCTGAAACGGGTCACATTGTATACTCCACTCTGCACACCAATGATGCATCTCAAACCATTAACCGAATCATCGATTCCTTCCCCGGAAGCCAGCAAGATCAAATTCGTGTACAGTTAGCCTCGTCCTTAATTGGTGTTTTTTCTCAGCGTTTGATACCACGAATTTCCGGGGGGATGGTTCCGGCCTATGAACTACTCGTTAATAATTCTGCGGTAAGTAATTTGATTCGGGAAAAACGAACACACGAAATATACTCAGTGATTGAAACCGGACTCGAGCAGGGAATGATTGATATGAACCGTAGTTTGGCTCAATTAGTACAACAGGGAGATATTAGTGTTGAAAATGCTTTTCGATATGCAGTGAATCCGAAAGGACTAGAGCGTCTTATTTAATTAATTCCATAATGTATGTTATTTAATTACGTAGCGCTTGATACAACAAACATCCAACGGGAGGGGACTGTTGATGCGGTGTCGGTTGATGCGGCGATCATGGCGGTCCAGAAGCGAGGGTACACAATTGTTTCCATTGATGAAATTAGTGAAAAGAAAAACTTTCTCAATTTTCAATTCCATTTTTTTGAAGGAGTATCAGTAAAAGAAGTGGTGATTTTGTCGCGTCAGATTTCGACCCTTTTCCAAGCGCACGTTTCACCGCTGCGTATTTTTCGCCTTCTGTCGGCTGAAATTGAAAATCCATACCTGCAAAAAATCCTCAATCAAGTAGTTGACGATTTGCAGGGAGGAAGTTCTATTGCTCGTGCGCTCGCCGCTCATCCGGATGTTTTCTCTTCATTTTATGTCAATCTCGTTCGAGCTGGAGAAGAGTCAGGATCGCTCGAAAAGTCCTTTTCGTACTTGGCAGACTATCTTGATCGTTCATATGAGATTAGCTCGAAAGCAAAAAATGCGCTGATTTATCCAGCGTTTGTGATTGGGGTATTCTTTATCGTAATGGGTTTGATGCTTACTATGGTCATTCCTAAAGTCGCCCAGATACTCCTTGATTCGGGTGGTGAATTACCTATCTATACTCGCATAGTGATTGGGCTGTCTGACTTTTTGGTCGATTACATCGGCCTCATCCTGATTGTATTTAGTGCCGGAGGTGTATTCCTGTATCGTTTTATACAAACCCCGGTTGGGAAGCGTGCTTATGACGAACTCATGATCTCGCTCCCGTATATGGGTGATCTCCAGCGGAAGCTGATTCTTACCCGAATGTGTGACAACCTCTCAACCATGCTTAGTAGTGGTATTTCTATTGTCCAAGCGCTCGAGGTAACGAGTGATGTCGTGGGTAACTTGGTCTACAAAGAAATAATTGATTCGGCCACCAATGATGTAAAGGCGGGGCGTTCGTTTGCAGATGCCATCTCAGAGTATCCAGAAATCCCCGGTGTACTCGCGCAGATGGTAAAGGTGGGGGAGGAGACAGGTAGTTTAGCCGAAATTATCGGAACACTCGCAGTATTTTATCGACGTGAAGTGAATAATGCGGTCGATACACTCATTGGGTTAATTGAACCGGTGATGATTGTAGTGTTAGGTCTGGGAGTAGGTGTACTCCTCGCTTCTGTGCTGATGCCAATTTATAACATGACGGGGAATATCTAAGGGTGATATTTAGAAACGTACATTTATTTAAATCACCAACCTTATCCTCAGTTGTCCACTGTGCTCTGCACCCATTTTACTAAAATACCTCGTATAATAAAGGTATCCACGTACAACGTGGCTCTACCGTTGCAAACTACTTTCTGTTTGATTAAGGCACTCAGCTGATGTCTAAATCCAAAAAGTAACTCACAACGTTATTATTAAAATAATTACAACGTATGTTTAAACGAAACCTACAGCGCGGCTTTACGCTCATCGAGCTCCTCGTTGTAATCGCGATTATTGGTATTTTGGCAGCGACCGTGTTGGCGTCACTCGGAACGGCCCGACAAAGT
>JANPCG010000010.1:0-103331 GCA_031430855.1 Candidatus Kaiserbacteria bacterium | reverse complement strand
TTTTGCATTTGGGTGGAGCTGCTCGAGGGGAAAGTGTCGGTAGGTAATCGAAACCTCAGGATATTTCTGTGCAATGGTACTTAACGTCGTATGGAATTGTTTGCAGAATGGACAATCAAAGTCAGTGTACGTAACAATTTTGATTTTCGCGTCAGCCGCTCCTTTCGTGTAGTCAGCTGCAGTGACTGCTGATGGCTGTGGCTCTTTACCAGCCGCTTTATCTTCAGCTGCGGTAATAATAGCTAGTTGCTCCTGGAGGTACACCAGCTGCTTCATCAGTGCCGTCAGTAGCGTTGCGCGCGCCTGCGGGGTAAGCATTGAATAATCAGGCGTAGCGGCTGCTGCCGGCTGAACGGCTGGTACGAGTAATGCTAACGCAAGTATCCCTCCAACCATCATTTTTTTGAAACGTAACATATTGTTGTAGTATATCCCACTACCCGTTACAGTAAGGTAACTTATAAAGCAGAGCGAAACATGACCCCAGGTAATTTACCGCCCAAAGCAAAAGGCCATCGTAATCGCTGGCCTTCCTTGGTATGTATCCCTGATCGGAGCTCACGTTACCCTGATTGATTGACCGAGAGGCAATCCCTCCGTGAGGTGTGGACTCCACCAAATTTATCAATGTAATACGTTGTTCTGTGTTCTTGTTTCAAAATTGAAACCTCCTTGTTTAAATGAACACAGGACGCAAGCCAAAAATCTATCGCAGAATACTTCATTGGATAAAGATCGCATGTCGACAGTCTTAAGAAAATTTGTACACTTCATATAAATAAAGAGTATTGTAAACTTCTAGTGACAGAACACTACTTCTTCAGGTGATAGATTGAGTTCTTTAGCAAACCAGTTGCGAGCGACGTCTTTGTCTCCGACAGCGTCAATTAGCTTGGCTTCGAGGGCAAGTTTAGCTGGCATGGACGAACCATCGGCGAGTTTTTTTACGTCTTCTACTGACAGATCCCGGTTGGCGGCTACCTGGCGCACAAATTCATCATGCCAAATGGCTAAATCACGTTCGAGGAGGGCGCGTTCTTCGTCCGTCAGTGGTTTGTCCGGAGTGCCGTAGTCTTTGAATTTACCGGAACTGAGTGATATGTATTCAATTCCCTCCTCCGCATTTTGTTTTGAGTAGTCGAGGTATGACATCGTAACACCAATTGAACCAACGTCAGCAAATGGTGAAGCGATAATGGTGTCTGCGCCAGATGCGATGAGATAGCCTCCTGAGGTGCCTGAGTCAGCAATATAGGCGGCGTTCGGCATGATGCTCTTTTTTAATTCGTTAGTTATCATTTCAGCGGCGGTCGGAGTTCCTCCGGGAGAATCAATCAGGGCCATGACTCCGAGGATTCCTAGTTCAGATTCAGCTTTTTCGAGTAACGCTACGGTGTCAGTCATATTGGTTGAAACCATCTCGTTACCATAATCATCGTATAAAGTTCCGTATGAGTGAATTTCTCCAAATACAGGAACGACTGCGATATTACAGTAGCCATCTCCAATGTAGCTACTGGCATTGTAGCCACTCCATTCGTCGTGCCAATCACCCCACAGGATTAAACCGACATAAAAAAGAAGAGGTGCAAGTATGGCTACGAGAATAATCGGAACTATGATTTTAATGGCTGTTTTCATAGTTCAAGAGTAGCACCCTAGCCATAATTACTCAATTTACAGCCACAAACTGCCACAATACATACGCGGAAGCGGTGTTTTGGATTATGAGGAGTGGGATACCCAGTTTAAAGTACCATTTTCGGGTTTTGTGTCGGAAGGTGAGCATGGCGAGGTAGACGCCGAGACTGCCGCCGGCTGCGGCCATGAAAAAGATGATCCCCTCGGGTGTGCGTTCAGTATTCCCGCCAGCCATGGATTTACGTTTATCATTTGCCATCACAAAGAACGTAATGATATTAATAGCGGCAAAGACGACGAGGAGGAGGTATTCGGTAGTCATGCCTACAGTATACGGTAAAAATCTATAAACTTTGCGGGTGTATATTGAACAAATATTACACAAATCACTTTACCTAGTTGCGAAATCTCAATGATTTAGTACTCTGTGGGCTGAGAATCTGAGTAAAAAACGGGAGGGATAAGAAATGGACGGTCGTAGCGATACTGGTACAGTGCCTCGTATTCTGGATTGTGAGGATGTAATTTGCTGGGAGCGGGATGAAATACAAATCCTGGTTGGAATCTATGTCAATCATCCTGACGGGAAGCGGGGATACTTCTTGTATCATGATGAGGAGAGTGACACCTACCGGCGGGCTGCAATACCTCCGAGTATCTTGTTTGCAAGCCTGACACTCTGGAATCTGATTGAGCTCGAAATGACGACTCGCGGCGTGACGTTGAATCCGCGGGCGCCGGCGAATTGCATCGGTCCGCCTGACATCGCTCATCTGTGACAAGAGCGACCGAAGCGAGAAAATGCGCGACGCGACCCACACTTTGGGTCGCGTCGCATTTTTATTGGGTACGTTGGTGTTGCAATCAGGGTCAAATTTGGTACCCTACAAAACAGGCGAAGTTCAGAAACCAGCAGGGGGACGATACGATGAATGATAGAGATAGCGGAACCAGTACTACCACAGTGGAGGTGCGTGCGATTGAGCACCTTCAAGTGGACGAGAGTCATCCCGAGCGACATATCGCGATTCTCGATACCGCTGACGGCCGAATTGCCCTCTTTGGGTACTTCAATCCGCAGAAGAAGTGGCACTTCATGATTGTGCCGCGTGAATTCAGGGAGGCCACGCGGCTCGGGTGTGTGAAAGATCACTTGCTCAACAAGCATGGGGCAACGCTGTACAAGCTTCCGGGCGATACGATTGATATCGCAGAGGCGCCGGTGCATCTCCCGGACGTGGTCGGACCACGGCCACATCTAAGCTAGAAGAGGAAACCCCGAGCATTCTCATGCTCGGGGCCCTTTTATTTACGAGAGGAGGTCAAATGGAGCTATGTATTCGCAGAATTTAATATCCGCTACGTCTTTGCTTAGTTTTTCAGCAAAGTAGGTTTTAACGGTTTCGCGATCACCAATTTGATCGACGAGTTTTTTATCGACTGCATCCTGGCCAATGAGAGTGCTTCCGTCAGCTATGGCGATTACTTCTTCTACCGGAAGGTTACGATTCATCGACACTAATCCCACAAATACATCCCGGATATCATCAAGCTGGCCTTGGAAGTAGGTTCGTTCATCTTCGGAGAGGGGTTTGTTCGGGTCGCCAGCATCTTTAAATTTGCCGGTTATAAGCTGCACGTAGGTGAGGCCTTCCTCTTTGTTCTTTTCTGATTCTTCGACGTATGACATGGTCACGCCGATACTCCCTACGTCAGACATGGCCGAGGCAAATATGCGATCAGCCGCTGAGGCGACCATATAGCCCCCTGAGGCCCCCATATCGCCAATTAAGGCAGCGTTTGGTAGGTCGAGGGCACTAATGAGTTTAGCTATTGATTCTGAGGCTACCGGTGTGCCGCCAGGTGAGTTAATTTCAAACAGGACACCTTCGATAAAGGTATCGTCTTCAACCAAAGTGAGGAAATCCCGGACATCGTTCGGTGTAGTGGTAAATTCACCATACTGGTACCCGTAGCCAAATGGCATAATGGTGCCTTCAATGGGCATCACGGCAATGGTACATTCCCCATCGCTAATCGAACTGAAACTACCGATACTTAAAAACGCTAAACTGACAATAAGTAAGACAATAGTAAGTACGACGGCGGTTACTCGTAACAATACGCTCGCTACTTCCCTTCCAAATGAAACTGGTTGCATATATTGGTTACTCTAACAGAGAAACTATCGGAGGGCTACCACGGTACGTTGGTAGATAGACTACCAGTTAAGGTAGGTAATAGTGAGTTGAAGGACGGTGGCAAAACATACCCAAGCGAGGTACGGGATATTCACGAGCGCGACCCATTTAGCATAGGGATAGATGGCGTACATAGCCCAAACTAGGGTTACAAGCACGAGAAGGATATCAAGCGCGGCGAGTCCGTTACTTTTAAGTCCAAACTGGATGGGGGTGAAAATGATATTAAAAAAGAGATTGAGGGCAAATGGTACGGCAACCATCAGCGGGATGACGCTTTGATAGGTTTTATAGAAAACGTAGCCAAAAGAAATGGCAATTATGACATAGAGGACACTCCAGACGGGGCCAAACAGCCAGGCTGGAGGTGCCCACGTCGGACGGATCAATTCTTGGTACCAGGAAGATTCATTCATAGCTATAGCTTACCATACCGGGCTGGAGTGAATGTGATTACAGGAATTTTAAATCCAGGCATAGGAAAAGGCGGCAAACGGGGATGTCTGCCGCCTTCAATGTTTTGCAGGTCTCTCGTTCAGCAGGTGCGCACATGCGTGATGCGACTGTTGGTGAGACCAAGTTCGGTCGTCTGCGCGGTGACGCGCACAGCTGCGGCGCCGCCCGTGCTTCCGGCTGCACAGGAGCGTTCTAGCTTGGCCGCGGCGGTGGCGGCGTAGGCTGCTGTCAGACCCGGGATGTCACTCGAGAAGTGACCGTATGTGGTGCCACCCTCGGGAATGTCTCCGCCGCAGGCCGACAGTATGAGGGCAAAAAGCAGGATGAGCGATTTCAGAGGCATGCTTTTTCTCCGTTTTGTTTCTTGTACCAGTAGCACTTGTTGGCGTCATGCTGACGCCCATTGTAGTACCGTTTCGGCTGACGGATGGGTTCGAACTTGATCGGGGGGCGTTCGTCGCCCCACTGCGACCACTGTTCGATGACGGCCTGGCCACGGACGTAACCGTATTCGTCGACTGTCACCCGGACGCCTGATTGTCCGCCGGCGCGACAGTCAGCTCCAGTGGGACACGTGAGAACGGTCTCACTCGACACCATTGGTGCTGGACGAGTGGTTGTACTGGGTTCAACGCACCCAGAGAGAAGCGCAATACCAATGAGTGCGCCTCCAATCAACAATTTCATGATACTCCCCTTTCGAAGGACGTTATTTCACTGCCAAGTACAATATCACAAAAAAACATAAAAGTCAACATTAGGTTGACTTTTATGCTTAAAATATAGGTTGGTACTTAGATTCCCTTTGCTCCCATCCGTTCGACTTCACGGAGCCATTTTTCGCGGCAGATGCCGTCTACCTTCTCGCAGGGACCATAGGCTGAGACGGCAGTACGAATTCCTGCAAATTCAAGGATTCCGTATTGAATTTCATTGGTAAAGTCACCGAAGTTCCACCATGTTTTAAATGGTGAGTGTGATCCAGAGAGGATAATCACGCGGGCCGTCTTCCCTTTCAGGTGTTTTTCAATCTTTTTAGTTTCTTTATTAAAATTAAAAGCAAAACCAGGGAGCCAGAAACGATCAAACAGTCCTTTGAGAATAGCAGGCATCGTGCACCACCAGTTTGGGTACACAATCACGATATGATCAGCCTCGCGGAATTTATTCTGGAGGTCGATGAGGTCTGGTTCGAGGTGTTGGATTTCTTTGTAGCCTTTGTGGAGAATCGGGTCAAAATTCATTTCTCCGATATTAACACGCATGACTTCGTGTCCGGCATCCTGTGCTCCGGCTTGATAATGATCGGCGACGAAGCCTGTGTATGAATCCTTGTCAGGGTGTCCACACAAGACAACAATTTTCTTTGACATATAGTAAGAGTATATACGACAAGCGGGCGACCGAAGGTCACCCGCTGTTGATTACTGCGCGTGTGTGCATTGTTCTATCTCTAAATACGTCAGGAGTCGATTATAAATATATTCGTAAACTCATTATTTATATATCGCTCACGACCCTGACTCACCCCGCTGTGCTTGTTCCGTCTTTCAATTCGAACAAAACTTGCCACTGGCAAGTTTTTCGTTAATTCTTCGAATTAACGTCGAATTGAACCATTCGGATTAAACTGCCCTTGAGTCCCCATCTGCATCTTAATCATTTTTTCTTTCATCTCAGGAGTCATGGCGGACATAATTTCTTTTTGATATTTCGGCAATACCTTCATGGCGGCTGCCATTTGGTTGTTGCCATTGGCTTTGAGTTCTGCTTGCATCTCCTTGGCAATCTTTTCGAACATGGCCGGATCCTTTTCGAGCATACTCATGATCATTTCCTGCTGGTCAGCGGGAACGTTCTTCATTTGTGACTGTACTACTTTTTTTATTGCGTAATTCTTTATTTTTCCTAACATATGAGGCATATTCTATCATAGCGATAGGTGTGGTGCTCATGATCGTGAGGTATCGACATTCATCAATATTAGTGTTACTATATAACTACTTAACATAGTAAGCATTTTAAATTAACCTATTATATGAATACAGCGATTCAGTATTTGCGCGGATTGGTAGTTGATGTCAGTACTCTGAAGTTCCGACGTACAGCCGTGAAGGTAGTATATGCAGTTTTAGCTATCGTTATTATCTATGTCGCCTTCTTTCGTGGCGGCGCTGCAGAAGAGATGGTCGTTGAAACACCAACTCCAAGTGTGAAAGTTGCTTCGGTGCGTAGTATGGTTTCCGGTAGTAGTTTTACGGCCGTCGGTTCAGTCTCTGCCGTTTCAGAAGCGCGCCTCCAAACTGAAGCTGGAGGACGGATTACCGCAGTGACGGTCTCGCTCGGTGATGCGGTTGCAGCGGGTACAATTCTCGCACGAATGGAAAGTGCGGCTGAAAGTGCGTCACTACTCCAAGCCCAAGGTGCCTATGAAGCTGCTCTCGCTGGTGCAGCGCAGGGTGGTGTGGGAATTAATGAAGCGAAGAATGCGATTACCGCTGCGGAAAATGGAGCGGTCACTACCTATAAAAATGCCTACACCTCTGTGTCCGGTGTGGTCTTCGGTACATTAGATAAATACTTTGCTAATCCTAATGGTCAGATTCCAGGCGTACGTCTCGGTGGTAGTAATTCAAGTGCTCTTAATTCAAGTCGGATTTCACTCCAAAATTCATTACCTGCATGGCAAACTAAATCTACGTCCCTTACTGCTTCCGGTGATCTTACTGGAGCACTCAATGAAGCCGAGAAGACCACAAAGTTAGTGCTTGAGATGACAGATATGTTTATTACGAATGCACAAAATGAAAAAGGTAACTCTTTGTTGAGTGAAGAAGAGTTTCGAGCCATCGCGGCATCACTTAATGTTACCCGGGGACAGTTAGTTGGAATCCTGGCCTCTATTGACGGTGCTCGAACGGGATTGAATGCCGCAAAAGAAAATGCGAATCGCGCCCAAATTGCTGGATCTGGTCCTACTGTTTCAAGTGCAGACGCGCAGGTAAAGATTGCTCTCGGTTCACTCCGTGCTGCCCAGGCCAATTATGAACGAACGCTCGTTCGTACGCCAATTGCTGGTGTAGTGAATGCCCTTTATCTCAAAACGGGTGAATATGCGAACCCTGGTGCTCCCGCGGCAATTGTGGCAAATAAAAACAACGGGCTCGAAATTAGTACCTCAGTCAGTCAAGAAGAAAGTGTTCGAATCAAAGTTGGTGACATGGTGACAATAGATGGTACAGCTACTGGTACCATTGCTACCATTGCGGGAGCAATTGACCCAACAACCGGTAAAGTAGCTCTTAAAATTAGTGCCATTGAATCGACGAATCTTCAAAATGGTTCAACGGTTTCGATTGATTTTGCAACGCAGACGGTGACCGAAATGACTGATATCGTTATTCCTCTCTCAGCAATTAAAATGACGGGTACTGGCCCGGTGGTGTTCACTGTTGGTAACGAAACAAAGTTAGTTGGCGTTCCTGTTGTGCTTGGAGCAATTAATGGCGAATTTGTTACGGTAGAAAGTGGCGTTACGCTCGAAACTATCGTCGTAGTCGACGCGCGTGGTCTTAAAGAAGGGACGGTCGTAACTCTAGCAACAAAATAATATGCATAGTCTCTGGTTATTTTTTCTCCATAAGCGAGAATTTAGTATTTTGTTGATGTTGACTCTGGTAGGTCTCGGTATTTACGCAGTGTTGGTGATTCCTAAAGAATCATTCCCTGAAGTTATTGTTCCGGTTGGTAACATTCAGACGGTCTATCCAGGTGCCTCGGCCGCTGATATTGAAGAGTTGATTACGGTAAAACTTGAAGATGCGGTATCAAATCTTGATGATATCGAAAATCTAACATCTGTCTCACGAGATGATGTGTCATTTATCTCAGTTGAATTTACCGCGAGCGCTGATATTGATAAATCAATTCAAAAATTGCGTGATGCGGTTGATGGCGCAAAAAACGAACTTCCGGCTGACGCGAACGATCCGATTGTGACGGAGGTAGATTTCTCCAATCAGCCAATAAATATTATTGCCATCTCGTCTGATCTCTCCCCGTCTGCGTTTACGGCGCTCGGTGAGAAACTTAAAGATGAATTTACGGGCGTGGCAGGGGTGTCCGAGGTAGTAATTTCAGGTACGCGTGAACGACAGATTCAAGTGATTGTAAAAGAAGAAGCTTTGAGTGCGTTCGGGATTGGGATTGCTGATGTAACCAACGCCTTGCGTCAGGCCAATCTTACAGTGCCTGTTGGTACCGTTTCAACAGCGGGAATAGAATATGCGGTGCGATTTGAAGGAAAAATCGAAACTGTTGAAGATGTGATGAGCGTCCCTATTAAGTCAGCTTCAGGTCAAACGGTGTATGTTCGCGATGTGGCAACGGTAAGTGATAGCGTTAATAAAGAAACGTCAATTTCGCGAGTGTCAGTTTCTGGCTCTCCGTCTGAAACTTCAATGACCGTCACTGTTTTTAAGAAGGCTGGTGGTGACGTTACTGATGTTACCGATAAAGTACTGGCTCGATTAGATGAATTGCAGAAGCCAGAAGCACTTCTTTCAGACTCGCAAGTATTGGTCGTGTTTGACCAGGGTGAACAAGTACGAAAGGATCTTTCAGAACTGATTAAAGCTGGTCTTGAAACGGTAGCGCTCGTTGTATTAGTCTTACTTCTTACAATTGGGTGGCGTGAGTCTCTCGTGGCTGCGCTTTCCATTCCCCTCTCGTTTGTGATTGCCTTTATCGGTCTTTACGCTTCAGGGAATACTATTAACTTCATTTCCCTTTTTGCATTAATACTATCAGTGGGTATTCTGGTAGACTCAGGGATTGTAGTAACAGAAGCAATTCATACCCGTTTGCGAAAAGGGGGAAATGCAGTTGAGGCGGCTGAGCGCTCGATTAAAGAATACGCCTGGCCATTAATTGCGGGGACCATGACCACGATTGCGGTGTTTGCCCCACTCTTCTTTCTCTCGGGAGTTACTGGTGAATTCATTTCATCAATTCCGTTTACCATTATCTTTGTGCTCTTTGCGTCCATTTTTGTGGCGCTTGGTCTCGTACCATTACTTGCAATATATCTCACGAGTAACGCACATTCTAACCGTTTTGAAGAAAAGCAAGAAGAATATAATACCAAAGCACAATTTTGGTATCGAACTAAACTCGTTAATTTTCTTCAAAGTAAAATCAAGCAAAGAATTTTGTTGTGGAGTCTGTTTCTCAGTCTATTTATTGCCCTGTTATTGCCTGTTACGGGATTGCTTAAAGTTATCTTCTTCCCACCGGAAGACGCTGATTCGATTTATGTAGAAATTGAAACCCCACAAGGTACGCCAGTAGCGCAAACTGACCTGGTGGTTCGGGCGGTTGAAGAAGTGTTGTACGAAAAAGATTACATTGAGTCATTTACAACGACGGCTGGTTCTGGATCTGCCTTCACCGGGAGTACTGATGCTGGTGGTAAGTTCGCCAATATTACGGTTGAACTTAAATCTGACCGGACAGAATCAAGTATTGATCTCGCGGCAAAATTACGTAAAGATTTTGGAGCTATCAATGGTGGTACTATTTCAATTACTGAACAACAAAATGGTCCACCGACTGGAGCGCCAGTGTTTATTAAACTCAGTGGTGATAGTCTCTCTGATCTGTTGGTTACTTCTGATGCTGCTGAGAAGTTGCTCCAGGACATTCCGGGTGCCCGTGACGTTGAAGCCAGTAGTAAGAGTAACGCAACAGAGTTTGTTCTCACGGTAGACAAGGCCAAGGCGAGCGCGCTTGGTGTCTCACCGGCCGCGGTCGGAGGAATTCTCCGAACTGCAGTATTCGGTGTCGAAGCGACTACCATTAATGAAGATGGTGAAGATATTGCTGTCGTTGTACGTCTCGGACTCGATAAGACTACAGCCGATGCTGCTGCAACACCAAAAATTACCATCGACACTCTTCAAAATCTTTCCGTTCAGTCGGTGACAGGAGCCAGTGTACCACTCTCGAGTGTAATGTCTGAATCTCTGGCTCCAGCCAACGCGTCAATTAATCGTGAAGATAAAATTCGCCAGGTTACCGTTTCTGCGTTTACAGCCGAAGGGGTTGTCTCTAGCGAAGTAGTAACGGCATTCAAGGCTCGAGTGAGTGAATTAAATGCACCAGCTGGTGTCGTAATTAGTTATGGTGGAGAAGCTGAAAATGTGAACGAATCGTTTTCTGAAATGGGAATTGCATTTCTCGTAGGATTACTACTTATGCTTGCGATTTTGGTTCTTTCATTTAACTCCGTTCGCTACTCACTGTACTTATTGCTCGTTGTCCCATACTCTCTTATTGGTGTGTTTGTAGGTCTTGCGGGTACTGGTTTAGCGCTCTCGTTTACTTCCCTGTTAGGAGTAATCGCGTTAGCAGGTGTTATTATTAACCACAATATTATTTTGATGGACTCAATGATTACTCATAAAGGTTCCCAAAGAGAAGACGAGTCATTAATTGACCAAGTGGCAGACGCCTCAGTATCTCGTTTCCGTCCAATTATGCTGACTACTATCACAACAGTCATTGGTATGATTCCACTCTCACGCATTTCTGACTTCTGGAGCCCGCTCGCATTTGCAATCATGTATGGTCTAACCTTTGCAATGATTCTTACGTTGGTACTTGTTCCAACCTTGTATTATCGAAATGAAAAGCACAAGCTTGATAAAGCAGCGGGTAAATTTAAAGATCAAACCTGGGGTCAGTACTTCTATAGTTACTTACCGTGGTCTAAACTGGATTAGTAGTACTGACTGTGTTGCAACAAAAAAGCGAAGGCACATGCCTTCGCTTTTTTGATAAACTATTTAGTAGCTGTTTTCTTTTTATGTTTTAAGTACGCCATAATACCGTTTATAAGTGATACCGCAAGGGTAAGAGTAGTGATGTATGCGAGTATAAAATTAACAAAGGTAAATTCATTTAATCCGAGCGGGACGAGAGCTGCGAGTACACCTAAGGTATACCACGTACCAGCTTGAATCGCGGGACCAAAAGTACTTGGCATGATACGCATGGTCATCATAAGCGCATTTGTGTACAGTACAAAAATTAATACAAACTGAGAAATAACATAAAGTGTAAAAGCTCCAAGTCCGAGGTGTTGGGAGTTATATCCTAAAATAATACTACTTGTTATCAGGATGGTTAACATTGCAATGCGCAAAATAATGTATGCAATCCCCATCATTCTCCGTTCAGTTTCATCAATCCTTCCATCAGCAATCGCGACAAAGAAGTTTACAATTGCTAAGGTTGAACTTCCGACTCCGAGTGAGATAGCAAACGTTTGAACAATTGCTATTAAAATAATCAATATTTCCATATGGATACATCATACCAGGTCAAAGAATATCAAGTGTCGAATCTCATGACGTGCTGTGTATAGGTTGGTTTGAGGTATATAAAATGCCACAGGCGAATGTGGCGGGAGATCAATCTCTTGGAGGGTAGGTCACACAGGTCCAGCTTTGCACAAAGCCAAACAAGGGAGGGACACCGCGGCGAGTCGCAGCTGAACCTGTGTGAGGAGCGGGTGACGTTTAGTATTAAGTACCTCGTCGGCTCTGTATCAAGAGTAGCACAAGAGAATATTTTTTTCCACCAGCACTACTAGTAGTTGAATTGGGTAAGTAGTCGCCTGCTTCGAGCCTCTTGAAAGCGATTGTAATCTTCTTTGTCACATTGGTGTATCAAGTTACTTATTTTAGTTCGTAAGGCATCCATTTTAGCGTTGATTTCAGACGTTAATGAATTATCAGAATCAAGTATGGCGGCCGACACCCTCCCTTGATCTAAGGTATCTTCAATTCCCATTAGCACATTAAGGTGGGTAAAAATATTGTCGTCATAGGCAATTGAATCAGCAATGCAATTCCCTGCTTCGGCGATGGAAAGGATGTGTTGTGCGGTTGTCATAGATGAAGTATAGCAGAAGGTATGATGAGGTTAGAAAATGAAAACACCCCGCACCAAACGGAGGGGGTGCCTCGGTGATGCGGGGTGATGAGTTGTTGACCAGAACGCTACGCTAACTGATGTTCATGGCGAGCTTGATTCTTTCTACCTTTTCTCGCACGAGTTCTGTACTCATAGCCGAGCGCTGTAGTTCCTGATGTTGAAGTCGAACGTCAGCAGGCTTCATGGCAGTAAAGGCTTTTCTGGCCCGTTCTTCCATGAGTGGATCAGGCTTGAGCAATTCAAGAAATTGCAGTATCTCGTACTCAGTAAGCGGCTGGTGCCCTGGCCGGTAGCCAAAGTAGTGACGCTGAATCAGTAGGGTGTTCATCCACTCCAGATGATAATTAGAGCGACTGACTGTCAAGCACTTACCTGTTGGAATTCGAATCCGATGAGTTGTTTTGCGCGGGTTCCATCCCTTGCGCGGAAGTGTTATGTCCAGGTAAGCCAGGGTCTTGAAAGCCTTTGTAAACCGGAAGGTACCGTGACGTTTTAACCGAATTTCTTGTCCCTCACGCAACTGGTATTTAGTGCCGGTAGAACAGGTTTCACCAATGATTTCTGTTCCATCGTAGTAGAACTTTGGCCAGTAGCCGCGGGGTTTTTCTTTAACCTCTTGCAGAGAAATATGAGTCAGCTCAGGATTCTCCCAGATCAATTGACCCGCTGGACGGGATATACGAATTATGTGTTTCTTTTCGAAGAACAGGCGTTGAAGTCCGACATAACATGATGCATCATCGCCACTGCCCTGATATATTTGTCCATACTGATCATGACTGGGGCCGACCTCAATTATCGTGCCTCGGACTCTTACGTTGTTACCAACACGTTTGGCTGCGTCGATATCCGAGGGACATGCCTCTGCCACAACAAGGATTTGATACGGACCCGAGTACGACCAGAGACCGGTTGGGTTCACGAAATTTTGATTAGCCATTCTTCTGCTCCTTGTGAATGTGCAGGGTGTACTTATTTCGTTATGTACTATGTCATGGTTTTTTGAATATTTCAATGGTAGTGAAAGATGAACCGATATTTTTGTGTTACATCTTGGTCATTTCCGCCCGCCTTGCTTGTCCCTATATCTTTGGGCTTCAAAAGATTTATTAGGTAAAGTATATCTGGTGGTCACAAGTCACTAACTATATTCATTCGTCTTCGACTCTGAATCTAATAAGTGTTCTTGAATAGTCTCAATGGTCATGAGTTACTAATTATAAAGCCGCTGTGGTCACGAATCTGTAAGTATATTTGTTCGCTTTCAGCTCCAAATCTACTAACAGCTCTCGACCCTGCCTCGACTGTCGCAGAGCGATATGTCTCCGTCTTCCACAGCAGTAGCAAGTGACGCAGGTCACTTGCTAAATCAATAAACCACCAGCTTTTTAGCTGGTGGTTTATTGGTTTCCTGCTGTGGACCCTAGCGGACTTGAACCGCTCACCTCTTCCATGCCATGGAAGCGCTCTACCGGATGAGCTAAGGGCCCTCAATCAAACTATGACGCAGATTATAGCGTTTTAGTTAGTTGATATCAATGTGGGTATTATTCTGCTTTAGGAGCCTTTTTAGCGACTTTGGTAGCCTTCTGTACCTTCTTCTTGGCAGCGGCTTTCTTTACGGCCGGGGTCGCAAGTTTTGGCTTACGCGCTAGCTTAATCTCCGTTACTTCTTCGTCTAGCGAAAGTGGCGCCGCTTTAACTACTGGTTTTGCTACGGGGGTCATAAGATCAACTAAACGGTTGATCTTTGATTCGAGCACACCAATTTGCTGTTTTAGTTCCTTGTAGTTAGCATCTTTAGTGGGTTGAAATGGAATGTAGTCTGCCGGAGATTTTGAAGAGTCAGGCCGGAATTTTGAAGTCCCTTGAGTACGGTCGTCACCACGAAGTTTTGGCGTAAAGGGAGCTCCATTTTTTGCTGAGAAACATTCGCGGCAAAGCACTGGCTTAATGCCGTCCGGTTTAAAAGGTACCTCACATGGTTTACCACACGTTGTACAGGTTGCCTTGAATAATTCAGGCTTTGCTTCGTCACGTTCAAAGCGTGGCGGACGTCCGTTATCAAAACGTCCTTGAGGGCGCGATTCATTATGAAATGATTTGGGACCGGAGAATTTCTTACTCCCTCGTTTAAAGTCGTCGTTGAAGTTTTTCATTATAGTGATTATGTCATAAAAAAATGATGGTGGCAAGGAGATTAGCGGGATTTGGTCATAACTTCTGTGGTTACGAGTTACTAACCAGAATTTATACTTTGTATAAATTCTGCTAAGTAATCGCGACAGGATTCGGTCACTCTCGTGGAAAGTTAATATCACTTCGTTCATTAACTGTCTCACTCGCTCGACCCCGGTTGCTTCGGCCCAGAGGGGCCCCGAAGTAACCTTTCGAATCCTGTCGGGTCGCACAACGGCAAAGTCCGTAACACTAGCGTGTTACGGACTGCCTTATGTGGACCCGACAGGATTCGAACCCGCTGCCTCCTCAGTGCAAATGAGGCGCTCTACCAAGTGAGCTACGGGCCCAGTACGTGAGAAACTCACGTATCGCGACCTCTTTATCTGCAAATTACTTTGCAAGTGCTGGCTATAATACCGACTTTGGTTGTGTAAGTCAATAGAATAAGTTACCGAGCGGCGACCTTCCAAGGTGCTTCTGGAGAAGTAGAGAGACTGGTTCCAACAGATAGTTTGTTACCATCCCAGGTCACCTTTTTAGCGTCACTGCCACTCATAACCACCTTTTGTCCGTTATCCATTACTGAATAAATAGTTTGAGCGTCAATTGCATACACAAAGCTTACACAACTATCAGCATCAGATTGCTGTTCACAGAAGTAGACATACTTATTATCTGTTGAAACTGCGGTATGAGGAATAGCAATGTGAGAACCCTGCTTACTAAAAAGATCGGTCACATTGGCAGCCATTCGATTTTTTTCCATTGAAAGCAGCGTGACTTGTCCGTTAACACTGACGAGTAACCGGCCGTTTTGGTAATATGCATGTGTGCCCTCAGGATGAAGAGGATTTGAATACTCGTTAGGTGATTCTACTGCTTCCGTAAGTACATCGTCTGTGATTACTTCCTCAACAACATCAGGTGACTCCTCTAAGGAAATTTCTTGAGCAACCTCAGTCACTGAAACGACTTCTGGTGCTGACTGTTTTGTACCAAAGGCGATAAAGCCCGAAGTAAATCCGACAACGTACGCTAAGAATAATATAACTGCTTTTTCGTGTTTTGTGCCTTCCATATTCATATAACTAGAGTATATACCGAGTTGGGTCTAAAGTTGATACCTGCCTACGTTCTTTAGTGGATAACATGACAACATCAACATGAAAAGCGAAATTAAAATCATCAGTTGTGAGTGGAGATTTCTTCGACCCTAATGTAATTTTAACCGTATGTTCTTTTAATATTAAGGTTGGATAATACTTTTTTACTTCAGCGTGAATGGATACTTTGGTGAGAAACATAAACGCGGTGAAGTGGTTTTTAAAATTTGCGGTAAGGCTGAGTTCAGTATAGATGTCATTCGTTTGCCAGTCCGACCCAAGACCCTTTTTTAAACTGGCATATTTTTTAAGAGTAATTTTTGCCATGGCCTAACGATTAACTCGAGCGGTAAGTATGAGATGTTCGATTAGTTGAGTAAAGGTGCAACCAACCGCAGCTGCAGCTCTTGGAAAAAGGGATTCTGGGGTTAGTCCGGGAAGGGTGTTTACTTCCAGGAAGTACACTTCCCCATTTCGTACTATAAAGTCGGAACGTGAATATTGACTTAGGCCCAAATCCCGGTGCACCGTTAAAGCTGCTTCAGCCAGTAATTCTTTTTCAGCTTGAGAAAAACGACCGGGACAAAGCTCAAGGGTTGCTCCGTTATATTTTACTTCAGCATCAAAGAAATCACTTGATTGTGGTGGTACGATTTCGATTGCGGGTAAGAGATAGTGTGTCTGATTTCTAAAGTCTTCTAGTAGAGCAACCGTAGCTTCAGTGCCACGAATTCGTTCTTCCACCATAAACTTCTCGTATACTACAGACATGTCCTCTAAAGCTTTTACGAGCGAGGCGTCATCACCCACCATCATCACTCCATGGGAAGAGCCACTGTTTGTTGGTTTAAGGACAACTTCTGAACCAATTTCATTTAATATTGCGGCAGCAATCTCTGTAAAGTGCTCATAATCTTCTCGTTTTACTTTGACGTGTTTTGGTAGTCTGACTCCGCTATCGCGAAGTGATCGCTTGGTGGCGTCTTTGTTAAAAGCGAGGTTCGAGGGAAAAGAATTGCTGCCCGTAAAAGGAATGTGATGCCGTTCGCAGATTTTTTGAACTGTTCCATCCTCACCATAGGCACCGTGCATGGCAATAAAAACAACATCAATTGCTAATAAGGCCGAGTCCGGTGATTTAACGACCCCTTCAATGATCCAATCCCCACTTTTTGTGACGACAATGTCTTTGGTAAAGTATCCAAGCTCACTGAGTGCACTTAGGACGCCGGCTCCTGTAATCATAGAAACATCGTATTCGGAACTCGGTCCGCCACGTAAGACTGCCACGCGAGTATTTTTCATATTAGTATTTTAGCACAACTACATTTGATGACTGTACTTTATGCGTCCGCTAGCTAGGATAACGCTCGCTTACGGCTTTTTTGTCGGTAGTACGTGATAGCAAAGCGGTGGGACTCTGCATTGGCGTGGAGGATTTCGAGCTTGTGTGCCTCAATCAAAGCCGCAGGGCCAAGAAGCCGGTTTGCTTTGTGCCGATCGTCCTTCACCACCGCGACGACTGGTACAAGGAGGGCGTGTTCGGCAAGGAGGAGTTCGGCAGTGCGCTTCTGCACATCGTTACCGTCAACAACGATAATATTAGGGAATGGCCATTCAGGGTGGGCTAGACGACGCGACAATACTTCTCTGAGGGCTGCCGGGTCGTTAGCGTTCTTGAGTGTTTTTATCTTGAACTTGCGATATTCATTTTTTTGCGGCTCACTGCCCTCGACTACCGTCATCACTCCCACCATATCCTTACCGTCTAAGTGTGCAATATCATATGCCTCGATACGAAGTATCGCTCCACTGCGAGGGGTGGCACGCTCTGCTTTAATTAACGCAATGTCCTGGATATGCTCGAGGGCAAACACTTGCCGCTTGATACGACCAGCTTCTTCAAAGCGTTCAGCTTTTGCCGCTTTCATCATGTCACGAGTGAGTTCTTTAATGATTTCGCGCTTTTTGCCCTCAAAGAACAAGCGTAAGTGACGAATCGTACGGTCATAAATTACTTTATCAGTATGATTTGGGAAAAGGCCAATCTGTCGGTTGAAGTCAATCTTGCCGCGAGCGAGCCGGGTAGTTTCTGTACCCACTGGTTCTTTGGTGTCATAGTATTGGAACAACTTGCGGACGATCTTGAGAGCTTCACGCAAAAGGCCACCGCTCGGGAACGGACCAAAATGAAATTTGATATCTTTTTCGGTGAACTGTTCGGTGAGGTCTTTACCGCGGACAATGAGTACTCGCGGCCAGGCTTCGTTTGTTATGACGAGATGGTTGTATGACTTGTCATCTTTGCTCCGGGTGTTATATCGCGGTTTGTGACTGCGAATAAGGTTCGTTTCGAGGATAAGTGCCTCGAGTACACTCTCGGTAGCAGTTACTTCAACAGTCGCGGCTTCGGCAACCATGTTACTGATGAGTTCGGAGCGTTTTTCTTTAATATCGTTCGCAAAGTAGCTTCGAACGCGATTGCGCAGTGAGGTAGCTTTACCGATGTACATGATTTTCTTGCGGGCATCAAGAAAAAAGTACACCCCCGGTGTATCAGGTAGCTCGAGCACTTTTAGTTCGTCTTTCGTCATCGCGAAAATACTGTACCACAAAAAGCGAAAACCGCCCCGAAGGGCGGCCTATGTTGTGGTGCTTCAAAATGAAGCCCAGTCTCTGATGATTGTGTCTTGCTGTTGCTGCTGTTCAGAAGCAGTCGTGCCATCACCCTGCTGAGGTGGCGCTGGTGTTTTTGCTTCGTCACCAGCTTGGGGTATAGGATCACGCTTCCGTTCCGAGCGGTTAACTCGTTCGTCAGCGGCGCCAGCAGCACCGTGTGGCCAATTGTAGTCGTGTATCATCGTCTGCCCCTCCGAGGAATGAACTCTATCCTAAGCGTAATAATACTCCTCAGATACTCCGTTTGCCTGAACCGTGTGTGTTTAACTAACAGTATTAATCAGGACCGACCTTTTGCATCCTGAGTAAGAACGGTCATTTTTCAAGCTAGAAGGCCGGATCTTTGTAGATTGGAATAGTTTATAAAACCTTTTTAAGGTATGCACCGGTGTAAGACTTCGGATTTTCGGCGACTTCTTCAGGGGTGCCTTTAGCAACGATATTTCCGCCACCCGCGCCACCTTCTGGGCCAATATCAATCACGTAGTCAGCCGACTTGATGACATCAAGACTGTGTTCAATCACCATGACAGTGTTTCCTTGATTTACTAATTGCTGCAGAATTTCGATTAACTTTTTAACATCTTCATAATGGAGGCCAATGGTTGGTTCATCGAGGAGATAGATGGTCTTTTGGGTATGTGGTCGATATAACTCAGACGCAATTTTAACCCGTTGCGCTTCCCCGCCAGAGAGAGTCGTCGCACTTTGACCGAGCTTGAGGTAGGAGAGTCCCACATCGAGAAGAGATTTCAAGCGCTCTTCAATTGAAGGAACATCGGTAAAAAACTTGTACGCCTCTTCAATGGTCATTTCAAGCACCTGGTGAATGTTTTTCTTACGGTACATTACTTCGAGAGTTTCTTTGGTGAATCGTTTTCCTTCACAGACGTCACACTCCACAAACACGGTTGGTAAAAAGTGCATTTCAACAGCAATTACGCCATTTCCCTGACAAGCTTCACATCGCCCTCCTTTCACATTGAATGAAAATCGTCCAGGCTTCCAGCCACGTGCCCGGGCTTCACTACTGGCAGCAAACATGTCGCGTATATGCGAGAAGGCGCCGGTATAGGTAGCGGGGTTACTTCGTGGAGTTCGTCCAATTGGTGACTGATCAATGAGGATTGAGCGACCAAGGTACTCGGTACCCGTAAATTCAGCACAATTGTAGGTCTTGGCTGTACGAAATTTTTTCTCGAGCCGTCCTTTAAGATTGCGGTCAACAATCTCGTACATAAACGTTGATTTGCCCGACCCAGATACACCAGTAACACAAATTAATCGTCCGAGGGGGATGTCGATATTAAGATTTTTTATGTTAAACGCTTTGCCACCTTTTATGCGGAGGTGTCCTTTTTCGCCAGTACGACGTTCGGGCACAGCAATTTTTTTTGAACCACGGAGATAGTCAAGTGTCACCGAGCCTGACGGATTCGTTTTGGCACTGAGCAGTTCCTCAAGATAACCCGACACCACGACCTCACCACCATGAATCCCGGCTCCCGGTCCGATGTCTACGAGGTAATCAGCTGCGTAAATAGTATCCTCGTCATGCTCGACGACAAGGATAGTATTTCCAAGATCACGTAGTTCCGTCAGTGTTTTAATTAATCGATCATTGTCTCGTTGATGGAGTCCAATCGTAGGTTCATCAAGTACATAGAGAGCCCCTACCAAGCCCGAGCCTAATTGTGAGGCTAGTCGAATCCGCTGGGCTTCGCCACCTGAGAGGGTGTTGGCACGACGGTCGAGTGTAAGGTATTCAATACCAACATTATTCATAAACTCGAGTCGATCAATAATCTCTCGTAATGCCGGCCAGGCAACCTCGTGTTGTTTTTTGGATAATTCGAGCTGGTCAATAAAGGTAGTTGCCTCTTTGACTGTCATCGCAGTGAATCCAACGATATTAGTACCAAGGTTCTTTTTTCCATCACCGCCGAGATATACGCGCATAGCTTCTGGACGCAAGCGTGCCCCTTCACATTTTGGACAGACATCACTTTGGAAAATTCCGATTACACCGAGCCCATTACATTCAGGACAAGCACCATACGGTGAGTTAAATGAAAAAAGTCTTGGTTCAACCTCGGGAAAAGACGAACCGTCAACCGGACAAATAAATTTTGCCGAGAGTGTACGGACTTCCCCACCTGGGCTTTCAATTTTAACTAAACCACTAGCAACACTGAGTGCAATTTCAACCGCCTCAGAAAGACGTTCGTGTGAGCCTTTAGGGTCGTCAGTAAATTCTGATACATAAATTTCATCAATCAATACATCAATGTCATGACGTTTTGTTTTGGTGAGAATGATTTTTTCACGGAGTTGTTTAATCTCCCCATCAATTTTTACTGTTTCAAACCCTTTACCAAGAAGGTCATAGAGCAATTGATAGTATTCACCTTTACGACCAACAACAACTGGTGCAAAGATTGATATTCGACCTTTAGAAACTTCAATTCCTAATACCGTATTAGCTTCTTTTTTTGTTGCCGCGAGTACATCTTTGCTCTCGATTGATTTAAGAATGATTCCAAGGATTTCATCTTGTGATAATTTCTGAATTGGGACATCAACATCAAGACAGTACGGTTGTCCTACCCGAGCATAGAGGATGCGCAGATAATCATAGATTTCAGTAATAGTAGCAACGGTAGACCGAGGGTTACGTGAAGCTGACTTTTGATCAATTGAAATCGCTGGACTGAGGCCAGAAATTTCATCAACGTCAGGCTTTTGCATTTTATTAAGGAATTGTCGTGCGTAAGGAGAGAGCGACTCAACATAGCGTCGTTGCCCTTCAGCAAAAATCGTATCAAAAGCAAGGGATGACTTACCTGAACCAGATGGACCAGTAATGGCTATTAACTTACCACGTGGCATTTCAACCGTAATATTCTTTAGATTGTGCGTCCGAGCACCACGAACAATAATCTTGTTTTCGCGCTCGCTTAGTTTTGCCTGACTACGGTCAGTATTTAGTTTTCGCTCGGGAATTTTTGCCATACATATACGCCGCTGCCTGGCGGTAGCGGTATCATGTGGAGATTATACCTGGTTTTAAGAAAGATTCAAAATTGATACTGTATGGGTCAGATCGCTTTGGGGAATATAATGACAATTTGAGTTCCGACACCTTGAATTGATTCTACTCCGATAGATCCACCCATCAATTCAATGAGTTGTTTGGTGATCCACATTCCAAGTCCTGTTCCGGTAACTCCTCCCGTTTCAGCAGATTGGGTACGGAAAAATGGTGCAAAGAGCTTCTTTTGATCATCAGATCCGATTCCTTGTCCCGTATCTTTGATTCGTACTTCAACCGTTGAACGATGAATTTCGGTTAGTACCGTTACGGTACCTTTATCGGTATATTTGATTGCGTTACTGAGTATATTGGTAATAATTTGTTCAGTACGCATTTTATCAGCTGAAATAGTCAGGTCAGTAGCAGTTTCCTTCCAGAGGAGTACACAACCTTTACTTTCAGCGGTACTTCTAAATTCAGAAACAATTTGATTTATTACTGTGTTGAGGTTTACGTTTTCAACTTTAACTTCAAGCTTTCCTGATTGGATTCGCGCTATATCAAGCAAGTCATTTACAATTGTTATAAGTCGTTCCGATGAGGTTTCAATCCGGCTGACTTGTTCATGGAGTGTTACATCTTCGATCTTGTCTTTAAGTAAACTCGCATAGCCACGAATTGCTGTTAGTGGGGCTCGTAATTCGTGGGCTATCATATGAGTAAACAGGTCTTTTGTTTCAATCGCTTTTCTAGCTTCATTATA
Organism: Candidatus Kaiserbacteria bacterium; assembly: GCA_031430855.1. Lineage (GTDB taxonomy): Bacteria > Patescibacteriota > Minisyncoccia > Phycocordibacterales > UBA918 > OLB19. Next base: position 81,275 of record JANPCG010000010.1, on the reverse strand, counting down.
GAGATATCGGTAGTCAGTTAATTTAATATGCCAAATTGCAAGAATTAAAAGAAATAGATAAATAAATATAAGACGTATATAGGCATCGAATTCACGGGTCGCAAAAAGTTGATCGATTGCCTGGAGAGAAGATTTTGTATACAAAAAATATTGACCACCAACGCTATCAGTAAATGAACGGTAGCTATACCAAAAACGGACATTATATTCTGTTGCTTCAAAAATAATGGACTCATTAGGAAGCAACGCCGCACTGCTATAGGGTTCAGTATTTTCTTCTTTTTTACCTTTCTCACTTTCTTTAAATGAACTGAGGGTCACAATTCCTTCTGGCGTTGCTTGTAACAGTTTATAGTCAACAATATCTGGGTTTTGTGCGACAAGCTTATCCATTTCTGCTTCGAATAAGTCGACATTGATATTTGTAGCTGCAGTAAGGGAAACAATGACGTCATGCATTATTCCTACCTTGTCTTTCTGGAGGCGGTCTTGGTTATATTTACCGACTTCCAGAAATTGTTGTCCCGTGTATAAAAATAAAAGTGGAATAACAAAAAGCAACATCAATGCAAAGATAATTTGTGGATGTTGCTTTAAATACATCAAACCTTGCAGTAGAGATTTTTTTGATTTCTGTTGCATGGGAAGTGTGAACGCTTTATTCTGCTACAATTACCTCAGTCTTTCTGGCTTGTAGTTGCAGTCCAAGCATCATAAGTATTAGGCCAATTGCTAAAGTTGAAATACCTAAGACAAGATATACAACATATTCTGAAAGCAGACTTGAATCTTCGTCACTAGTAACCGTTGCTGGTGTATCAACAACAACGCCCGTAAAAGCTTCAGCTCGCTTGATGAATGCAAAGGATGAACTCTTTGCAACAATTTTTCCGGCGTTATCGGTAACTCCAATGTACATTTCGTGTTCACCGTCTTCTAATTCTTTATCGAGACGATAGTTCCAGCTACCATCAGTATCAGTTCTTATGGTAACAATAATTGGCGTACTATAAATAAATAAGGTGATAAAACTATTTGGGAGAGCGACACCTGAAATTACGGCGGCTTCTTTAGGAGACGTTTCAATTTCACTAAGTGCTGGCGCTGTAGTTATAGACTTAATTTTTAAAATGTCTTCCCGAACCACACCAGATTCTTTTGGAGATTCAAATTGAACAAGAGTTTCTGGTTTTGAATTTGTAGGATCGTAGCCACGGAGAATTTCCACTCCATCAATGAAACCATCGTTGTCACTATCAGCCAAGAAGGGGTTAGTAGCATAAATATTAACTTCGTCATAGTCTGACACTTTGTCTTGGTCGGAATCTTGAGCTGCTTTTTGTTTGGTTCGCTCCTCGATGATGGTGTTTGTTCGTGCGACTTTCTCTTCAGTTTCTTTAATAATGTTTGCGATGTATGTTTCGATTAGTGCTCTCTCACTGGCTACATCTTGAATTTTCTCTTTATAGAGGGCAATCTCTCCTGTAATACGAGCCACTTCTGACTCATCTGACATTCTGATAGCGACAGAAAGCCTATCGAGAGTTTGTTGTAACTCAGACTGTTGTATCTGATCAAGTGGTGAGACGAGTGGAGATTCAACGCGGGCATCAGTAGGTTCTATATTATTTACCGTAAGAGGTACTATCGGTTCTGATACAGCTACTGTCGCTGAAGAATTCGTAACAATTGGTGCACTAATAACTTTTGAAGCGATTGATTCAAGTACTTTTACTTCCTCAGTCTCTGTCTCAGTGAGCACCTTTTCAACGAAGTTTTTAACAATGATACCTGTTTTGATAGTCTCATATTCACCATACTGATTTTTGACAAATGCTTTAAGATTATATTCACCGTCAGGCACCATGGTGGTATCAAAACGGTACACCCAGGTACTTATCCCACTTCTCACCGCTCGACCAAGCTGACTATAGCGGAGTGCACTTTTTGGCTGAAGGGCTAATTCTACTGAACTTGCATGCGCTACATCGATAGAAATTCCAACCATGCTGCGAAGTGGTGATGCAGCCAGTACTGAAATTGAGACGGGAGGCTTCAGTACAAGTGGTATTACGTCAACAGGATTTGTATCTACAGTAACAACAGACTCAACTTTCTTTACTAAAATTGAATCTATGGTTTTTGAGTTTGTGTCACTAATAGCTCGTACTTTAAGTCTATATTGACCAAACGGAAGTGAGCCAGTGTCCCACATCCGACGCCATTGTCCGGAATCTATTTCTTTAGCATCACCAATAGTGTACATTTTTCCCGTTTCAGTGTGTACAGCAGAAAGTATTACTTTTTCTACCGGTGAAACCATTATGGTAAAAATAAAACTGTTAGTGGACTCAGTGACATTTGTCGTGACACTATTGATAGTAATAGTGTCAGTGGTTTGAATTGGTGCTGTACCCGTTGTAGACGATGACGCGGTAGTGGTTGAGGTCGGCAGAATAGTTGCTGAGTTTATAAATGAGTAGGTTGTTTGACCAAATGTTTCGTACCCGCCATAAGTATTACTTACATATACGAGGAGACGATATTGACCATTAGGATAGGCAGACGTGTCAATCTTACGCTGCCAGTCATTGGTGCTTTGATTAAATACGGTACCTAGCCAGGTTGAAGCGATCTGTCCATCTAGGGTCACTAGTCGCATGCGAACAATCTCCGCATGATCAACGGCGACCCTTACGGGTACAATACCTGATAATGTGGCTCCACCGTCGGCAATAGTAATAGTTGGCACTGGTTTAGTGTTTATGGCTCCCTGACACTCTAGGTTACTGAAATTGATAGCAAGAGTACAATCAATATTTTGTATAGTAGAAGTCGCATAGTTTATAACCTGCGCTGTTTGTGTAAGAGCACTTACTCCAATAAGTGAACCGAAGAGTGAGTACGCTATACCGACACATGCAATAGCAACACCAATACTACGACTGGTAACACTTACAATCTGTACCGATGTAGGAGAAAGCGAAATTCTTGGAAGCGCAATCAAATACCTAACCATTTGACTACCGCGTGGCTGTAGCTGTGACCGTTCCGAGTCACTAAGAATTATATGTTTTTGCACTCCTGAAGGAATTTTTTTGCTCTTTAAATTACGCGTCTCAGTTGTTAATCGTGGTTCTTTTGTTTTTCGTATAGGTTTTTTAATTGATTCTTTCGTCCGTAAAAGTGGCATAAACTCTGAAGAAGATAATACCTTTGAGGTACGTTTCTTTACCGTCTTTGCAGGTTTTACCGCAACTACGGGAGGAGCGACTTTTTTAGTCGTTAGCATCTGTTTAGTATACTACGATAGTGAAGTGGTACCTTTAATTTTCAACACATTCTTTTTACTCATTTGTGTGGTAAAGCATAGCTGAATCAACCAGAGCAAATAATTCCTCATATTCTGCTGATGATTTTTCAAAATACCCTAACATCCCAAGTTTAGTAACTTCAACTTTTTTAGTCAGATCAGTGCTATTAGAAAATACGATAACGTCAGTTTCCCCTCCGTTTTTATGTGCCTTAATATCCTTAAGGAGTGCGATGCCTGACATATCAGGCAAATCAAGGTCAAGTATTACAACGTCGAAGGGCATACGATCAAAAGCAGAGAGCGTTTCTTCTCCGCTCGTGCATACGGTTACCGCATAGCCGTGTTCACTACATTTAAGTGTCGTTATATCACGGATAAAAGGATCATCTTCAACGATAATTACTGAAGTCATACTTTTCAGTATACAAAATAATTCTCGCTATTGACACAACCGGTTGGGACTAGATGATTCCTTTCTTCTTTGGTGTTTTTTTGCCACTCCCCGCTGTCTCTAGGTAGGCAATTTCATCACGGATAATAGCTGCTGTTTCAAAATCGAGAATTGCTACGGCCTCTTCCATTTGTTGTCGTTTTTCCTTGAGGACTTTTATTGGATTTCGTTTAAAGAGTTCAATATCGACCCGCAGCAACGTCTCAACTGTTTCGTCGTGTTCAGTCCGCATTTGATCGGCAATTGATTTAATTTCTTTAGCAATCGTTGTTGGAGTTATTCCATGTTTTGTATTATGCAAAACTTGAATAGCACGCCTTCGATTTGTTTCATTAATTGCATAAGTGAGAGCGTCAGTTATTTCGTCCGCATACAGTATTACTCGTCCTAAGACATTTCTGGCGGCGCGACCAATAGTTTGAATAAGCGCTGTCTCGCTGCGCAAAAAACCAGCCTTATCAGCATCAAGGATTGCAACCAGTTCTACTTCTGGGAGATCGAGTCCTTCACGAAGCAGGTTAACGCCAACTAAACAATCAAATTTGCCTCGTCTGAAATCAGTCAAAATTTCAATGCGTTCAATTGTTTTTATATCGCTATGAATATATTTGGTATTAATTTTTCTCTCCGTGAGAAATTCAGCTAAATCCTCAGCCATTTTCTTGGTTAATGTAGTTGTAAGGACGCGTCCTCCACCTGCGATTACCCGTTCTGCTTCAGCAATAAAGTCTTTAATTTGTCCAGGATACTCACCAACTTGAGTCACTTTTCGGAGATCAATTTCAGGATCTACAAGACCAGTCGGACGAATGATTTGCTCAACCACAGCTCCCGACTCTAGACAGACCTTTAAATCAAAACCCTTTACCCAATCAGCGTGAGGCATTTTCGTTTCCCCTGCACCAGTGGTCTTTGGCGTCGCCTGAGGACAAGAATGCTCAAATTCATAATGTCCTGGTGTGGCTGATGTATATATCCGCAGCCCGATACGTTCATCAAATTCTGCGAATTTTAACGGCCTGTTATCAACCGCCGACGGTAAACGAAAGCCGAATTCGACCAATGTATCTTTACGCGAGCGATCGCCAGCATACATACCATTGAGTTGAGGAATTGTTACATGTGATTCATCAATGATAGTCAGGAAGTCGGGCTTCCCCTCCGGAGTGTGGGGAAAGTATGACAGCAATGTAAATGGTGCTTCACCTGATTTACGTCGATCAAAGTGGCGGGAGTAATTCTCAATCCCGTTACAATAGCCAACTTCGCGGATAAGAGCGAGGTCGTGTTGCGTCCGACGCTTAATACGCTCAGCTTCGAGGAGCTTCCCCTCCTTTTTGAATTTTTCAAGCTGCATTTCAAGCTCGAGCTTAATGTCTTCATAGGCTACCTTCCGTTCGTCTTCAGGTGATACAAAGTGTTTCGCCGGGAATAGGAAAAAAGTCTCTGGTTCTTCTATAATTGAGCGGGTGATACCATCGATTTTAGTAATTGCGGTTACCACATTTCCCGTAAAAGCGATTCGATAAATACTTCGTTCATTGGTTGGCATTACCTCAACCATATTACCGACAGCTCTAAATTGACCAGGATTTAAATCAGCGTTCGTTCTTTCAAAATACATGTCGATTAGGGTCCGCACAAACTCCATACGAGTCGTCTCAAAACCTTTTTCAATTTGTAAGTGTCGTTTTAAATACTCTTTTGGCGAACCTAAACCATAAATACACGATACCGACGCTACAATAATAACGTCTTGCCGTGAGAGCAGGGCCTGGGTTGATGCATGTCGAAGCCGATCAATCTCTTCATTAATTTGTGCCTCTTTTTCAATAAAAGTGTCTGAGGTTGGCATGTATGCTTCTGGCTGGTAGTAGTCGTAGTACGAGACAAAGTAATGCACGGCATTATTGGGAAAGAAATCTCGGTATTCCTGGGCTAACTGGGCCGCCAGGGTCTTATTATGCGCAATCACAAGGGTTGGCTTTTGAATCTGCTGTATGACATTAGCCCCAGTAAAGGTTTTCCCAGATCCTGTTACCCCTAATAAGGTCTGGTGTTTTACACCAGCACGCACACCATGAACAAGGGATTCAATGGCCTTTGGCTGATCACCCGCGGGGGTCTTATCTGTCGAAATTTCGAATTGCATTGAATAATGAGTATACCCCGCCTAGTCTAATATATAAAGTCAAAGCCAAATAATCCACCCCTAAATAAGGAGGTCCTGCCTCATACTTCAAAAAAGTGTTGTATAATTTGTTATGTCCATTCGCCCCATTTCATTTGCACCGGGTGAAATTTTTCACTGCTTCAATCGAAGTGTTGATAAACGTACTATTTTTGAAGATCAGCAAGACTATGTATATTTTTTAAAGATGCTCAGACATTTTAATAGTAGCGAAGTAGTCGGGGGCTTAAAACTACTAACAAATAAACCGCAAGTAAATCCCCCTGTCACAATTTTGGCATATTGTTTACTGCCCAATCACTATCATTTAGTTTTACGATGTAACGATGTTGATGGCGGACTGTCTAAATATATGCAAAGAATTGCTGGTGGCTATACCATGTATTTTAATCAAAAATATGAAAGATCAGGAGTATTATTTCAAGGGAAATTTAAAGCTAATCATATTGATTCTGATGAATATCTAAAGCACATACTAGCGTATGTAGGATTTAACAATATAGTTCATAATATATAGATGACAAAAATCTTTACCGCGCCAGCATAAACTATAGAGATGAGCTAGTAAGAGGTCTTGCCTCCTCCTTTAGTGAGGAAAATATGCTGGAAGTAGTTGATATAATAAAAGAAATGAGAAGTAGGAGGCAGGACCTCCTACTTGAGCAGGAGCGTATTTAAGTTTACTGATTCTTGAGGAGTTGGTCGCGGAGGTTTTTGGTGAAATTTACGATGAAATTAAGGTTGTGAATTGAGGCCAGATGAGGACCTAAGATTTCACCAGCCCGAAAGAGGTGTGCAACATAGGCCTTCGTGTACTTTTGAGCCACGTATCCAAGAGAAAGAGGGTCTAGTACGGTATGATCCGTTTTGTACTTTTGGTTATTTAAATTTATTTTTTTAGAAACAGGGTAGGTAAAGGTACCACAGGGAGTAGTTTTAAATTCGCCTGTCATGACATAAATTGTCCCCGTGCGTCCAATCCGCGTGGCGGCAACACAGTCAAAGGTGTCGCACCCCATGAGGACACCTTCAACAATATCCTCCGGCTCCCCAATTCCAAGTAAGTGCCTTGGTTTATCTTCGGGCAGGATTTCGTTTACGACTCGTAAACTATCACCCAGATCGTCTTTTGAAAAACTTCCACCAATACCAAAGCCATCAAAATCCATATCAGAAAGTGCGCGCGCACTTTCCTGTCGTAAATCAAGAAATTGTCCACCCTGAATTACGCCATAGAGACCTTGTTTCTTGAGGGCCTCATAGTTTTGTTTATGGGCTAAAATACTTCGTTTTGCCCAGCGATGGGTTCTGTCCATAGCTTCTTTTTGATAGTCACGATCAGCGGTTGGACTGGTACATTCATCAAATGCAATAATAATATCGGCCCCAATAGCATGCTGGATATCAATCGAGCGTTCAGCGGTAAAGCGGTGCATTGAACCATCTATATGTGAGGTGAAAGTCACTCCTTCTTCATCAATGATACAGAGCTTGCCATGGTCTTCAGCAAATTTTTGACTATAGACATTTAAACCAGCTTTAGCTGGAACTGCTGTTTCATTATCAACTTCACCCTTTGCAAATTTCGTAACACCTTTACCAAAAGCAGCACCGAGACTAAAGACTTGAAATCCACCCGAGTCAGTCATGGTTGGCATCTGCCACTGGGCAAATTGATGCAATCCCCCGGCAGCCTTTATGGTCTCATGTCCTGGCTGCAAGAAGAGGTGGTAGGTATTCGCTAAGGTAACTTGATTGCCGACATATTGTGTAAGATCTTCGGGCATAAGACTTTTTACGCTCGCTTTGGTACCGACAACAACATACGCTGGAGTTTGTATGTCGCCATGAGGCGTCGAAATTACCCCGGCTCGCGCGAGGTTACCTTTACCTTTGGCTTCGATTTTAAAACTGACAGGTTTACTCATAAATTAAATAGGCAAAGGTGAATTGAAAAATGCTTTAAGAAAATATGAACAAAGTTTGCTAAATTGCTGTAGATACGCGGAGCATGATAAATAATATTTGAAACGTACTTACTTGTACGATGAAAATATTACTTGAAGTGCGACAAAGTAGATGCAGTAATTTTACCTACTTTATCTCCAAGAGTTCGAGAGAAAAGACGAGAGTAGCCCCACCAGGAATCGGACCGAATCCTTCTTTTCCGTAGCCTTTTTCAGCAGGAATGACAATGATACGTTTTCCACCTACTTTCATACCGATAATACCTTCTTCCCAGCCTGGAATAACCTTTCCTGCACCAACCGTAAATTCAAATGGAGTACCTCGTTTATTAGAGTTATCAAATTCCTGACCATTTTGAAGAGTGCCAATATAGTGAACGATAACAGTATTTCCGATTACCACTTCGTCTCCAGCACCAATTACCACATCATCGATAATGAGCTTATTAACGGTACCATTTGCAGTCGTTCCTTCTAAGAGAGCGTCTCGAAGTGCATTCTTATTATCGTCTTCGCTTCCAACGACAATCAGCGCACTTTGGGCCGCATTACTACTACCTGTAACCTGAGCGAGAGACGACGTTTCAAGGTTAACTAAATACAAAGCAAACGCCATAGACATAATACTCGCACCAATCCCAATAAGTTCGAATTTGTTAAACATAATAGAAAATTATAATGAAATAATACTGTTTTTGGTCGATGTTGCAAGCGTTCGATCAATAATAACCCTACCTCGCTTGATATTTTCTGCTAATTCCGGCTGACTACGAGTTGCTAGGTCAGTCAAAAAAACGTCCTTTTCTTGCTGATTCATTACCCGTGGCTGAGCTTTTGTTCCTACGCTTGTTACCGGAAGAAGATCAAATTGGAAATTTTTTTCGTTAACAGAAAGCTGTAGCATGTATCCTTGTTGTACTTCGAGTGAAAAATACTGATCAAAAATTAGATTTCCTAATGAATAGAATATGGGGACATTGTTAATAACTTCAATGTCCTGTGTTACGTGTGGATGGTGACCAATGATCGCGTCTATTCCCTTCTCAATTACCGTTTCAGCCAGTACTCGCTCCTTAAGACTGTGTTTAGGTTGATATTCATTACCCCAGTGCATATAGGCTATTTGTATATCGCTATTTGAAGCCATGTAACCTAGTAGCGAAGTGAGAGTAGTGATATCAGGAGTTTTGAATAATGTATGAATACCAATGATACTAATTTTTACCTCACCATAGTTTATAAAAGTAATTGAAGAAGAGGAAAGTGTCACTGGATGACCAAAGGGTGTTATGTTTGCGTCAGTTAAAATAGCTCTCGTGTTTAGGTATCCAGTAGTACCTTGATCGATTGCATGGTTGTTTGCTAAAGAAACATGTGTGACCCCCGCATCATATAACACTGCAGCTGAAGAGGAAGGCACCGAAAAAACCATTTTTCCATTTGGAGTTTTTTGATGCACGAGAGGGATGGCGGCTTCAAAATTTGCAATAACATACGAACTACTGGCAAACAATGTCGTCAATTGTCTGAAGGGATAGGTTGCTCCATTTTGGTTCATTAAATATTCAACATGACGGGCTAAAAGAATATCACCAGTGAAAAGTATGGGCTTTGGAATAGGATGTACTTCATTATTCTGACTACGAAGTTCAGGCACATCAAATACAATAGATTCTGCCCCAATATTGTCTATGGTTACCGCCAGTTCTTGTAATTGAGCAAAAGAGTACGAACTAAATACTAAAGTCGTACTGCATATAAGTAAAAAAAGGAGTAAATTAAAGCGGGACATTATCAGATAATACTGGGTTTTCGTTAAAAATTCCCGCTTTTTCCTGATACATCAAATAGCCTATACTGGTTAACGCGATAACAATTGAAAGACCAAACGAAAGCAGTCCTTGAGCACGCTCAATCCGAGCACGCTTTAAATTTATGTCGCCCACATCTTCGTTTGTAAGCTCAACATCAATCCCCAAAAGTGTACTAATTTCAGCAGAAGTAAGTCTTCCATTGGTATTAAAAACTTTATGAAGCGTATCTACATGTGTTAGCTTGGTGGTGGTATTTTCTTTTAAGACCATTAACGCCGTATCAACTTCATTTTCATTCCATCGCGCACTAATGAGTACTGAACGAATCTCCTCATCTTTAGCAGACGGCTCTATGCCATTAATGCGCATAAACGTTTCAATGTTTCGTTTTTCAATCATGTTATTTTCGTTTTTTTATCAGCCGGGGGTTATCTTTTGGGTCGTCGTTCATGTACACACCGTAGAGTTCAAGTAATACCATGAATAAACTAATAAATACAGGTCCGAGGATAAATCCAATTGGTCCAAACAAAGATATTCCTCCAAGCACAGAAATTAAAACAACAAACGGATGGAGGTTATTGCCCCGACTCATGAGGTACGGTCCAACAAAATTGTCGACAATAACGATGGTCGCAACCGCCCAAATAATAAGGCCAACGGCGCCAGGGATATATCCAACATAAAACAGGTACGCGATTGCCGGAACCATGATGCCGGCAGTACCAATTCCTGGTAGTAAGGCTCCAAGTGCTGCAATTGAACCCCATAATATTGGACGGTCAATGCCAAAGATACTAAAACCAATTGATGCGGTGATACCCTGAATAATTGCTACAAGAACTGTACCCATCACGACTGAGCGAACTGAACGAGCTACGCGATTGAGTATTTCCGCATCCTCTCCATCTTTCAGTGGACTCACACTTATGAACCACAATACCAGTCGTTTACCATCACGAAACAAATAGAATGAACCCAACATCCCAATTAAAAACGTAAATATGACTGAAACAGTTCCTGCGAAAATATTACCGATATTGCTCGTAAACCAAGAAATACTTTCTTTAACTTGACCGGACAGATTAATATCAAAGCCTGGTATGTACTGCTGTAATCTAGTTTCGACTCCAGAGAGAGCTTGGTCAATTGGAAGTTGGGACGTCGTGTCCATACTTCGATAAAAAGAAACAAATTCGTTCACGAGCAGTGTTGAAGCAAAGAAGATCGGCGTAACAATAACGCAAAACACAAAAATGGTGGTAAGGAACGCAGCAAAAGAACGATTATTTCGAGCTACAAAACGAAGCAGAAATTCAAAGAGAGGAAAACAAACTACGACAATAATTGCCGAAAGTGCCAAAGCAGAAACAAATGGAGCAAAAATTTGCCACACAATATAACCCACTAGAGCAAGTGCTATATAAAAGAACGTAAATTCAATAAAACGTGCGTGCTTCATGGTATCTATACTATATCAACCTGAGTACAAAAGGACTAGCTGCGTAAGTGGGAGAACCTACTCTTCGGTTGTGTTAATAATGGAATCAACGATACGTTTTGTGTCTTCAAGAGACACCGCTCCTTGTCTATGTTCAATTATAGTTCCGCGTGAATCATAAAATACCGTTTCAGGCATGGCGTACCCGCCCACCGCTCCGTAAAAAAAATCTTTCGTATCAATTACTATCTGAAGGTTTTCGAGCGGTGGCAAGGTGGCGAGGAAACGCTCTGCTTGCTCTTTAGTTTCTTTTCGATTTACAGCTATCACTACCACATTTTTATCTTTATATTCTGAAGCAAACTGATTCAATGACTGTAGTTCCTCGACTGAAAACGGACTCCAACTAGCCCATGAATTAACCACAATAACTTTTCCAAGATTGCCTTCTAGCGATACTCCGTTACCGTTTTTATCAACGTAAGGTGACTCACCAGCGTCTGAGAATAGTGTTTCATCGGCTTGGTTGGCTTCTTCACGGACTGCCTTGTCATGTATATAGTAAGCTACTCCTACTGCGAATGCGATGAGTACACTCAATACAAGTAACGTTACGATATAACTTTTTCTCATACTACGCGCGGTACATTAATTAATTATTTAGCCTTTAATAAAAACTTCAAAATCATCGGGAGTCTCTCCTGGTGTTGCTTCTTTAAGGTTTAGCTCTACTCTTTGCCCCATAAACGTAGCGCTCAGTGAGGCTGCATCGCTCGCTGTTGCTTCTATCTTGAATCGTTGCGTAGTGACAACCTGTGCACACATTTCAGAATTATTAATGACATCAAACAAAAAAGTGATTTGTTCTGGCATTGATTCTGCAATCTGAACATCGGTAGTTAGGAGATCACACGGAGTTGGAAACGATAATTCACCGACAATAGTATGTGTTCCGTCTATGTAAAAGTGCGTTGCCTCAATACGAGCAATTCCATAACGATTAAGAGTGCCTGTAGCAGCATTTGTTGGCTGTTCTTCTGGAAGATTTTTAATTTCAGATTTTTTAAGATAAGCAAACCCAAACATGCCACTGACAATAATGACAAAAAGTACAAGCGACAATACTATTGCTTTCGTTGACATAATAATTTTAGTTAGACAAATGGGTAATCATCACCATAAGTATACACCTAGTCTTCTGCGATGTCTGTCCCGACGTATATAACGACCGTATCAATATCAATTTCAGCACTCGCTGAAGGGAGTGCGTTATTAAGGAGTTTACTAATCTCAAGTACTGTTTTTGGAGGTACGCCGTTGTATACAATAGCTGACTTTTCTTCGATACGGGTTGGGTCAGTCCCAATTTCACTCACTGCATAGCCTGCGGACTCAAGACTAAGCCGAGCCCTTGCTGCTTGACCAGTTATGCCACTTACATTTATGACTTTGATTGCAAAGTTTTGTTCGGAAGTAGTAGCCCCCTTCGTGTCAGTTTTTGTTTTTTCAAGATCATTATAAATTATTTGTTCGGAAGAAAGAGTAACGCTTGAATCCGGATTCGTAATCGTAACACTATAAGGTGCATCTGGTTTGGTAACACTTTGAATAAAAAGAATTACAAAGAACACAACAACAAAAAATCCCAGAACAGTACCTACTAAGAGTCTATACCGGTAGAATGACTGAAGAATCACCTTCATGCGGGCACGCATATTGGTTTCAGAAAATAACTGTTTTTTAAGTTCTCTAAGTCCAATTATTACCGGAGCGGCTACAGTGCGATAACGCTTAATAATCACGGTCTTGTCTGCCCTAACGGCAGTAATAGCTCCCGTTTTCTCTGTATACATAGTACGCGGTTCGATACCAGCGAGAGTAAGCATCCGACGCACGTACATTCTCACCGCAAAGGTAAACAACCATATGAGGAACCCCATCACAATCAGGGTGATAAGTATTTGCTGAATCGGTACAATCCAAAAATAGGTAGTACTGGTTACAAAATTCTTTGATTCTTCACCGTAGCCCAATGTAGCAATCGCCTTATACCGCCCAATATCAAATACTGAAGCGACACCAGACCAAGTAAACTCGAATTTACGGACACTTTGTGGGAGGACATTACCGAAATGAGTTTGTTGATTAATTGGGATAATTCCCCGCTCCTCACCCCACATATTACTGATAACGATGTCACCCTGTGGTTGAAGGTGAACATTTCCTTCATTTTCAAATCGTAATTCAAACGTAACGTGAGGGGTATCGAGTAGTTTTTCGGTGGTTCTGAATTCTCGGATCATTCCCTTTTCGGTAACATCACCCGCTACCCGGACAAAAAACAATGAGGTTACAAACTGAGCTGTTTGGACTTGTGATTTACCGGTAACAGCGGTTGGCGGTTTTGTGCCAATCAATATTGCTGCATAATGACCTCCGGGCGCTGCGGTTGGAGGAACGTTGACAGAAAAAGAGAGCGTCTTGGTTTCTTGTTTCGGAACCAGAACACCAACAGGATCAAGCTTTATCCATTCAGCAAGCGTAGATCCTTTGGTTTCTGAGGTAAAAACAGGAATCAAATCTCCCCTCCCGCTCTCACCCAAAGGAGCGAAATTAACCACTTGCGGGTAAATGGTAATATCGAAATCATTAACATTTGTGACACGTAGTTCACTCACCCAAGCTTGACTGGGATTAACACTCATCTGAAACAACGTCGGAGAAACACTTAATGTTTGTGTAGTTGGAGTCTCAGCCAATGCAAAATTAGTCAGTGTTAAACTGATAATAAAAGCAAGCGCTAACAAAATGAACAGGCGACTATTGTTTGAGATTGATATCATGATCTTTATCACTTGATGACACTCCACTGCGTACGTAGACACTTACTCCTTCTTCCTCATCTCGAACTGAATGTTTCGTGGTACGACGGTGATAGTAAAGTGCGAGCAGTATTGAAACTACCAAAAAAGAAATGAACAAACTAATCAAAATCTTTAAAGGGACAATATTAAAATAAGTAGTATCATACAAATTAGCCCTTTGTGTTGATCCGTATTCAATGTTAATAAAGGCTTTATGTTTTCCAATGGCTCCAATTGCGGGAATTGTCGCAACGAATTCTTTAGAAGACTGAGCTCGTATTTCAAACTGTTCAGGATTTACCGGGAGAGTAGCTTTTTCAGACCCACGGACATCATAAAATATAATTTCACCTTTTGGCGTCAAGGGTTTTTCACCAACGTTTTCTATCACATACGTAAGCTCTGTATCTTCGGGTTTTGTGACAAACCGGGCCACCGAAAATTTTTGGAGACGGAGGTATTCACTTCTCTTTTCACTCAAGGACAAACGCACGACAACTCCTGGAGCACTTCCATTTTGAACTTTTAACTCTGCTTCGTCTCGTTTTGACCCCTCAGCAAATCCGATAAAAGCGTGGTATTCACCAGGCACGGCAGTCGGACTAACTGATACGGTAACCGGCACTTTAATGGTTTCTCCGGGATTTATTTCTACCCGTCCACGAGTTACTGCGATCCAACTGGTGACACTAGTAGCGTTATTACTCATTGAAGCCGGTACAAAATCAAGAATTTCCCCATCTGAACCAACTGTAATTTCATTCACCGTAGGAAAGAGACGTAACTTTCGATCACTTGAATTGGTAATTTTAACGGTTTCTTCAAAACTTTCGCGCGCTTCAATATTTCGATCAATAATAAGTGGAGAAATACCGTAATCAGCAGCCTGCAGATGACTAAACGGAGACAGTATTACTATAGTCGCGATAAGGAGAGGAAAATAATTTTTCATAAACGAAAGTTAGTAGACTGGAATAGCAAGATAGATGATTTCAGTTTCGTAGTCACCGGCTGGTTGACTCGATCGAACCCTGACTCTATATACAATATCATGGACATCGGTCGTTGGAAAAGAGCCAAACATAATTTCTCTTGGAGTACTATCAAGTGGTGCATAGCTATCGAGTGGTGCAAATCGAGTAGAACCACCGCTAAGTGTAGCGTCAGTACTGTGATACCCTACACATCCAGTAGTGCTCGAGAGACAACCAATGGCCCAACTGGTAGGTGTCGCATTTGAACCAATAATTGATGGAATTGCAGTGTTATATGAGTTTATGAGTTGTTGTCGTGCATACGTGAGTACGCGGTACCCTTGTGTAGCATTCGTATCAAGTGTCACGCGATGAGCTGCATTTACGTCAGTATTGAGTGGGAGTGAGCCAAAAGCAATTGTGTTAGGTGTTGATGAGGCAGCCGTGACTACGCCCGCTGTCGTTGTTCCGGCAGGCAACCCCGATACCGTAAGAAACAGCGTTGCACTTTCTGCAACCAGACTCGGATAGGTGCTGGTTGAAGCGGGCGCAACGGGGAGACTGTTTAACGTTTCGTAGAGTCTAAAATAGTACACTGCACCAACACGGGCAGAACGTTGTTCAAGATAAAATGAATATTCACGGAGAGCACCAGACGGATGTGTATCGCCTGTTGTATAGGTGGGCGAATTATTGTGTGTACCACATCCAATACCAACACTTGCGATGCATGGATCAGAATCGGAAAGAACGCGGGAGGTAACTTTAGTGTTATTTACACCCCCGCCTGTACTGTAACACCAGGTCGAAGTAGCAACACATGAACTCGTAGCAACAACATCACGTGGATTAGTAAACAAACTACTCTCATCAAATTGTAATTTGAATTTTATATTAAGACCTTGTACATTTTTGATTTCATCAACTGTAATACGTAGTGCTATCGGGTTATTGGCTCCGATTTCAATTGGAGCGACTTCTTCAGCAGATAAAGGAGTGCTTGGCGTTTCGTTCTCGGTGTCATCATACCAACGCCATTTTTTTCCCGCCGGTGTAAAACTCGCAGTTCTGATTTGAGGGTAATTAAAGTACCCATCTAAAGTAGCACCATCACTCTTTATCATGCGAAAACAGTAGCTAGTTCGTTCCAGTGCACCATTATCTTCGAGGTGCCAATCAAACTCTACATCTTCTCCTGGTTCAACAATATAAGGATTTGTCGGAGATGGATTTAGCTCTACGTAGTTTCCAGCCACATCGCTAACCGACAGTAATAAGTCACCGCCAGTAGGAGGGTCAGTTGATAGCACGACTCCATTTGTTACCCCGGGAGCATTATAGCCACGCCAAATTGTGCCGCTCGTGGTTGATCCAACATCAGACCAACTTGCAATCGCAGAACATGACGATATTCTCTGACCGTATTGCAATTTAAAGTCATAGAGTCCGGCGGGAAGGTTCGCGTTTGCCACCCGAGCAGTCATGCGTAATCGCACCCGATCACCATCTCCTAGCGGTTCATCTAGCGCTGTTATGGATGTATTTTCACCCAAATTTGTTGGTCCTGGTGGCCAAGCATCAGTTGGAATAAGAGCGTTATTATCAGAATAGAAACGGTAATAATTTTGTCGGACCGCCAGTCCATTAGTTGGCCACTCAACAATTTCAGTTCGATAGGTTAATAACCCACCAGTTGCCTCGCTTCGCCATATATTGTACGAAGAGGTAGAAACAATACTGGCGCCGGCCATCGGCAGAGGAAAGTTTGAGTTTGCTCCTACTACCCTCGTGTTCAAAAATATAGAAGAATTATTAAGTGCCGCAATAGGGGTAAATATATCTACTGCTAAAACTACCGGCTCAGTTCCATCAGTAGTGTTTCCATTACTGCGCTGCACTTTCATAGCCCCGGCACTCGTTTGTTGGTTTTCTATTACCCATGCCACTGAAACATGACTCGTTGGAGTTGACGCTCCTGCTTCAAGACGAAACGACACTGCCCCAATACTCGACAGCCATACTTCATGTCCAAAATTGTCAACGTTACCAAGTGCGCCAACACGCTTTTGAGAATGGATAAAAGTACGCGCCAAACTATTAACGGGAGCGATCGCTTTAGTTTCAATCGTATTGGTAGCACTATACGTATGTTCAATTCTTTGAATTTGCCAATTGATGCCTGTATATTCAACAACTGCATAACTGACATCAATAATCGCTCCTCCGGCACCACGCGTAAAAATTGGCCGGTTATTTGTCGCGTCCCATGAGGTTGTTATTTGTCCGGCATAATACACATTTCGTCCGGCATCGCGGTTATAGAGCCCCGTGATAAAAACAACCACTTTACTATCATCAACAACTGATGATATCGCCGTACCTGTAGCAGACGTTGATGCGGTCGGCATTTGTAATGAACCGGCAGACCGGACAATCATTTCATTATCAGTACCGGTGGCGGCAATAAATTCAACAATTTCCCATGAGACTCGAGTGTTATTAAGGGTAAAGGCGGGACGAGCAATCGTAACACTCGTTTGAATGTTGGTTGGGTTTACGATATAGGCTGTCACGTCTCGTGCATTTTGTGCTGCACCAAGAGTGATTCGACCAGCTCCCGTATGATGCGCGTTTGTGATACGTATAAATGCAGTAGAGGAAGCTGTTGGGGCGACGTAATCTACACCAGCAACTAACGTAGAGCTGGTACTTGTAATTACTACATCGCCGCGTTGTACTTTAAAGTCGCGAGCCGGTGCAGTTGTAATTTCTGCATACGTATCATATTGCGGGAGCGGATTCCCAGCGTTAGAAACGCGGAAACAATAAGTTGTATTAAACGCTGTCAAAGCTGAGGAAGTAATACTATACTCAAGTTCTGTAAATTGAGTACTACTTAACGTTATAGCTGATGTGGTCGCAGACGTGTCACGAAGACCACCATTTACGACCAAAAAAGAAGTGTTTCCGTCTGTTACTCCGCCGCTTGAGGTAGCAATATTTGTGGTGTTGTTTCCTTCAGTAATATTAGGTGAATTAAACATATTCCAGTCATCAGCAGCGGCTCCAACACTCGTCCATATCGCTACAGAACTACACGTAGTAATTTTAGGTCCAAACTCTAGTCGATAGAAGGCATTAGTAGATGTTGCCACCCCTTCGTTACTGACTCCAAGACGAAGGCGTATTTGAGTATTTTGCGAGTGATTAGTAACTTGTGTATTTTCAATACCCCCACTTGCTGAAGTTGCACCAGTTTCACTTCCGTTGTCATTACGAAAGTGATAGGCAGTTTGGGCAACTACTGATCCTGAAAGAGTCGTAGTTCCCGTAAGTGAGACAGGTGTCGAGGGCGAGACCGATCCACTTGATACAGTAATATCATTCCCTCCAGATGCAATACCAATTTTAACGGTGTCGTCATTTAATGCTGAACTGACAACATCAAGAACGACATAGGCGCAGATTGATTGAGTGGTTGTAATACTCACACTACCGGCAAACGTAGAACTTCCATTTGCTGAAGAAAATCCATTTGTATCAATGGCTCCAAACTGTGCCTCCCCTCCTACATACGACTCACTTGCACAATCATAAGGTGCACTTGTATCAAGATCATACGCAATTCGTATGTTATCAAGATTAAGCTGTCCATCAACAGAACCCGTCTCTGTGATTGTTATATTGGTTACAGTTCTACTACTGAGATTTTCACGAATGCCAAATTTACCTCCAACGTAGAGATTTAGTTCTGGAATTACCGCACTAGTAACTTGAGACCCGGCTGCACTGAGAGTGGCGTCGGCAGATATGGTCGCACTGGGGTAGACTAAATACTGCGGGAGTGGAGCCCCGGCATTGGTAACTCGAAAACAATAGGTAGCACCTTCTATGGCAGTTGTAGAAGCAACTATCGAGTACTCAAGCTCAACAAAATTAGCGTTAGTAAGTGTTAATGAACCAGTTTGTGAAGTTGTGTCGCGCACTCCCCCGTTTGGAGTCAAAAAGGTAGTATTTTCGTTTGTGGTTCCACCGGTACTGGTGGCGATATCAGTTGTATTACTGCCATCTGTTACGAAGGTAGAATCAAACATATTCCATGCATCATTTGTTGCTCCGACATCAGTCCAGCTTGAAGCAACATCACAAGTAGGGGCAGCAACCGCATATTCAAGACGAAATTGTGTGACTGGTGTTGAAATTGAGCCTTCATTAGATACGGCAATTCGCAATCGTTTCGGAGAATTAGGTTGAATTGCACCAAGCGGAGTATCTTGCGTTCCACCTGTTGCTGACGTCGCACCTGCTTCATTACCATTATCATTTCTAAACTGATAATGACCCTGAGAAAGTTGGTCATTAAAAACATTTGTACCAGCAACGAAACCAACCGGAATGAGCGGTGTTGCAATCGCTCCGCCCGAAACTAATACATCACTCGGTGGATTCGACACTGATAGTCGAACTGTTGAACCATCTAGAGCAGCGTCAGTAACATCTGCCGCAACGTACACGCACAATGCTTGTGTGGCTGATATTGAAACAACGTCAACAAATGACGAAACGCCATTTGCGCTTGAAAATCCATTAGTATCTGTACTCCCATACTTTGATTCACTGCCCACGTAGCTTTCACTCGCGCAGTCATATGGTGCTGTAGTATCAAGGTCATAATACAAAGAAACGTTTTTTATAGCATTCTCCGCATCAATCGTACCTGATTCAGAGATAACTATATCAGTAACATTGCGAGTGGTCTGACCTTCTTTAATGACGAAAGTTCCTCCAAGATACACATTACTCGTACTTGCAGTAACAGAAGCTGTCGGTATTCCGCGCGTACTTACCTTAACGACGGGTGAAATATCAGCTACCGTATTACCTAAAATATCAAAGAGGGTAGCATCGAACCACGAAGCATAAATACGTTCATCACTCATAATATTGAAATCAACTCCGTAGAGATTGGCAGACGTAGTATTAACGGGACCTTGTTCAGCTCCCCAACTACTGAGAGCAGCTGTACCGGTTGCATAGTAGACGTTAGCGCTCGCTGCCGTACCGGGAGTGGTACGCATGGTATATCCAAGATATATTGTACTCGTGTTTGAATCAACTGAAATAGCAGTCTGTAATAAACCAATTCCGGCACGATTGGTAAACACAGCAGTGCCACTTGTCCATGACCCGCTTGTATACTTTGCGGTACGAAGATCGTGGTCAGCTACCGTAAAAGTGTCATTATCAGCAGCATAGGCTAGATAAATATCACCCGTACTATGATCAATAGTCGCAGCCATCCCGACGTCGTACGTAGTATTCTCAATCGCATTTGAGTCAATCGTCGTCCAACTGCCACTCCAACTTGATCCATTCCATATTTTTGACTGAATATCATCTAACGTGTTAGCTCGATTTAGCAGGAGGATATTACCTCCAGAAAGAGGCATGAGAATATTCCAATCGTTCGTAAGTCCAATTGGCGCTGTACCTGCCTCTGTCCATGATCCAGCCGCGTTACAGCTCGCTGAACACCGAACCACAAAAGAATCAGAAGCATCTTGAGAAGCTAGATAGAGAGTTCCGTCAGTTCCTTTCGTGATCGTGTGAGCATTAGTACCCACTGCGTAGGTACCGCCCTGGGATGAACTCGCGGTAGCATTTGCTGGTGCGGTACCCATCAAAAGAGTATCAGTATTAGTATCCAGTCGGTTATAAAACAAATTGTCAATCGCGGCCGCAGTATCCATTGTGGCTATATGAATTGAATTACCAAAGTCTCCTGGTGTCCATTGGTCGTACCACACAACTATCCCCGCACAGTCGGTTTGAGCGTCGACTGTCACCGCGGCCCCCCAGCTCGTTCCGCCATTTGTCGTTTTACGATAGACGCATGGACCGGCTGATGGATTATCGCGAAAAAACTTGTAACCCACCTGATCAGAAATAAAAACGGTCTGACCGCCTGAGAACAAATGCGAAGTTGAGTTTTGGTTAGCGTCACCATCAATAGTAACAACCGCTGCTTCAACCACGGTTGGAAGCAAAAAAGAAACGAAGGAGATTTGACTCACTAAAATAGTCAAGAGAAGCGTTAGTGTAACACCTCGACTATAATTGTTTTTACGACCAAAAAACGCAGGAAAATTCCGCATTCCTTTATTCTCGCATGGTTTAAGCGTCACGGAAACAGGGGGACTGTAGAGAGTGATTTATTGATTTACTTCTCCTAGAGTAGCAGTACCAACAGCAGTAAATGGTGGTACAACAATATCAATGATTTCTGTTGTACTTTCTATGTCTGCGGGTCGCAAATCAAGTGTCAGCTCGACCGCTGCCCCGGTAGTGCTTGCGTACACAGGAGCGGTGCTAGATGAGAGTTCTACCGTAATGGTACTCGTAGCTTGAACGGCTTCTGGATCTGGACCATTTATAGTTGGTGTCGATGATGCAAAATCAATACTTTCTGCTTCTTCTTTTGTAGTTGTTTTACCTTGGATAAATGCTCTCGTTTCTCCGGTTGAATCTGGAGTAGGAATTTCTTCAGGAATTTCAATTGGAGTAGCATTAAGTGGTGTAATTTCTCTGGTTTCTATATCGTAGCCTTTAGTAACAATATCTCCATTGTCAAAAGTGGATTCATATACTAACACCATACGGGGGTTTGAGATTTTTCCACCTTCTTTATCATTAATAGTAGTATATTCTCCCGTTTCAATATCATACAGTTCAATGGTCTGTGATCTATCAAAACTTAATCGGTTCCAGACTACAAGATTGCCACGCACTTTTGGTGCAATATCATGTTCAAGTGCGGTTGTGAGAATGGTAGAATTTTTGCCATCATACAATACAATATCCCAATTATCTCCACTCCAACGTTGCCAGACGGTATATTTACCAGCTCGCGTAGGTTCCATATTATTGACAGTATCTGAAGTGAGTAACGATTCTTCACCAGTAGCAATATCAAACGCTACAATTTGATACCGGTCATTAACCAGCCGATGCCACACAAGAGTATTTGAAAGCGAATCAAAGTACGGAGCAGCGTCATCAACTTCATTAAAGGAAATTTGACTTAATTCACCAGCCTTTTGTATATAAATTTCTAAATCACCATCGCGGTCTGGTAAAGCAAATAGTCCATCTTCAGCAAGCTCAGTTGATGACTTCTGCGGCTGACAGTAAAAAGATCCATCAGCGACCGTAATACAATCACTTTTATCAAATTGAATCATTCCATCGCTTGATACCGTAGAAACCGCAATGGCAGATTCGGCCAAGATAGTTGTTGTTGCAGTCGGCTCTAATACAGACTCTTCTACAAGGTTTATAGATGCTTCACTATCAGTAACATTACCGGCCGCATCTACTGCAGGCACGTCGGGCGGTAACTCACCAAGAGGAGCGGTGTACTCTGCAATCGTTTCTTCGATTGCAGTCGGAGGGAGAGCCACTTCTTCAGTTGGTGTTTCGGGTGTATCTATCACCACAGCCTGAGTTTTTTCGGTTGTAGTTCCCTCTTCAACAGTCATTACGGCAGATGAATTTTCAGTAGCAACTTCTATTACCTCTTCTTCTGATTCTCCGGTTACTTCTGGTGAAACTAAAGCCGCTTCCTCAGTTAATATATTTGTCGATTCTGCAAGAGACTCTTCTTCTAATATGGTTACTACGGGAACCACTTCTCCGGACGGGTCGACTACTTCGCTGGCGTGAGTACGTTCTATTGGTTGTAAAAAAATTGAAACAAGCAACAACAAAACTACCAGTTGCGAGAAGTTGGTCTGAAATACCTGACGGTAGATGTACCCGCGGTAGATAGTTTTTTCTTTTGTGGTTTGATTTCTTACATTCATTGGCTTTTACAGCCTAAATTAATAGCCCATTCACGGTGAGCTATACTTTCCCCATCTAGTATAGAATACCAGTTATTTTGCAATCAAAAAAACCTTTTATCAACACACCAGAACCTTATTTAAGGAAAAAATCAGCCAAAATTATTGAAAAATCTTTAAAGGTCATATTTCCATCTCCGTTAAAGTCATACACGGTATCTTTATTTGCCCAACTAGCCATAAATGAACTAATGTCACGAAGCGAAACAGTACCATCACCATCAATATCAGTAATAACAACAATTGCACCATCACCTTGGAGCGTAATACCACTGCTTTCTCCTGGTTTAGTAATAGTAGTTATAATTTTTCCCCGGGTGAGGTCGGTAGCAATTTCTGTCCCCTTTCCGTCTCCGGCTAAGATTTTAACATTATTAATTATAAACTCTGCGTTACCAGTTGTAAGAGCCTTCGCGTTTATCGTGGCAATTTTATGTTCGCCCACAAAACCACGTTTGTACGTTCCTCCGCGCAGAATGACACTACCTCCTTTAACCGATGGCTCTTCGGTCCATAATGTAATTACTGACTCACCTTTATCAATTCCCAATATTTCAATTTGACTAGCGGTAAATGAAACAGAAATATCAACGGCATTTACTGGCGTTGCCGCATACACGTATACATCAACTGGGAAGACTGTCCCTGACTCAACGGTCGTATTAGGGGTAATGATTTTTATGTAGGTTCCATCTTTTCCAACCACCGTAGCCATTCCAACCAGGGCAGCAAAGAGAAAAAGAAAAGAAAAGGCATAACGGACAGTAACCGAGTTACGTAATGTGGCGGTCGGAAAAACGTATCGGAGTATATGCCTAAGTGGGTTCATAGTTTAGATTGCTTCCTTGCGATAGGAATCAATTTGTTGATTCAATACTAACATTTGTTCACGAGTTGTTTGGGCTTTTTTTGCAATCTCGACCACCTCAGGCGAGGACGCCAATTTACCATTCCGTAAGGCTTCGATAATTTGTTCTTGGTACGTCACCAAGTCAGCAAAAAAGGCGGCATTTTTTTGTTCAGCATCTGCAACTTTTCTCCACATTTCGACGCGCCGCGACTGTGATTCATCGGTTGCTGTAATTTTTCCCTGAAGAGACACGTAATCGACAAGAATTTCAACTTCGCGGGAAAGTTTTCCGGCCATAGTTGATTTCACATCAGAAAAATAACTGCCACACTGATAGAAGAGCACGCTGAGTTCATCAAGCTCTGCTCCGGTTATTGTAACGGAAAGTTTATCAAGAAGCACATCAAAACGATCTCGTTTTGCTGGCTCACAATCTGACAAGTAGGTTTTAATACGTTCATCGGATTTGATTTGCTTCGTCATATCTGCTGTGTTAACCAACCGTTTTTGTTGTTCAGCAATAGTTTCTTCGATAGACACTCGGGCTGTTTGGGTTTTTGTATCAATGTATCTATCCACTAGTATGTATCCGATAACGGCTATCAAAATTATACTAACAATGAGGTAATTGGGGAATGATAATTTCATACAGTATAGTTATTTTGTAATTATTTTTGTGACATCTTCAACTTCTTTCGCCACCTTGCTCTCAGCCTCATGAAGAGCTATTCGCATCGATTCAATCAAATGTGCTTCCGCCTCTGTTAATTTTTGTGTCTTGCGCGAACCGACAAGTTTGCGTTCTTCTTCGTCTAATACTTCATAGACATGGATAAATTGTTTTCGCAACACAAGAACAGCTTCATCCGACTCAATAAGAACCTTTCGTCGCAGCGTTCTGAGTCGATTAAGTGAATATACCAGTACAATCCACGTAAGAACACAAAGGGCAATTAACGGAATAATAACAGAAAGAACATTAATCAAAAATGTGCCTACGATGACATACCCCGGCTCTCTTACGGTGATGGTGAGAGTATCTGAAGGTTTACTTTGTGAACCTTCATTATCAATCGCTGTAGCGGCCACTTGATAGACTCCGGTTGAAAATGGAGCTGAAGAGACAAAGGTAAAGGCCCCACTACTATCACTACGAGTACTTTCTGTACGAGCCTCACCATTAGTTGGCGTAATGGTAATCGAAAGGGTTGATTCAGGACGAGTAGTACCTCGAATTACAGGTGTCACTCCGGCGGATAATTCACTAGGAAACTCTGTAAAAATAGGTTTTTCAAACGAACTAATAACAAATGAGTACGTACTCACAATTGAATTCCCTGCTTCGTCAAAGGCTTCAACGACAATCGTCTGGTTGCCTGGTTTCAGGTCATGAAGTGGAATGGTAGCGGTCGCATATGGCCGAATGTATTCGTATGGCTCGGCCCCATTAATCTGAACCTTAAATCGTAGAACGTTTGATGTTTTGTCTGCAACCAGTGCAATCAGAGCTTGCTTTGATTTTGTTACATCAGCTCCTTCTTCAAGCTTTAGTTCAAAAGATGAAGGCTTTGCACTATCAACTGCTAACCTAAAGTGAGCTACCTTACCCCAACCATCAGCGTTTCTAAATTGCACATGGAAATATGAAATCCCCTCATCTAAATCAGGGAGCGTGATAGAGCGCAAAGGTTCGTCATATACTTTAGTTGGTACTGAAACGGGAGATTCATTTAAAAGTGTTCGCACACCGGTAACTCCTGCTGGAAGGATCCAGGTAAGTTCCGCTACTTTTGCCTGAGACCATTGATTTGGGCTTGGATGAGTCTTTGACGTAACGACTGGAGCTGCCGGAGTGTTCGCAGGAGCAACAAACTCTACAATCACCTCTTGTGCTGGTTGGGACGTTGGCGCACTGAGAGTATACGTGCCGCCACTCATCGAGGTTAAAACATTCGTCCCGCGTCCATCAGCGGCCAAGACTGAAGCGCCCGTAAGTGACACCCGAGCAGCACCTGACGTGAGTGATTTAAACGTAACCGTCATTACATTTCCTCCAGCGCCCGTATACCCACTTGGTAAACCTCCACCAAAGGTGACCGTTCCGGCAGAATTTGAAAATGTCGGTTCTGCTGTCCAGAGATTAAAAATTGAAGCGCCGCGAGACGCCGAAACTACAGACAATTCCCGAGGGTTAAATGATAACGTTCCATCAGCTGCGTTAATTGGTTTCCCTGCTGTATTAACAACCACATTTACCGTAAATGTGGCGCCGGTTGAATACACACCCGACGCCGGGGTAACTGATAATGTCGCAGCGAGAGTGACCGTTGGTAAAATTAGAACAACAGTGACAAGCGTGAGTGTGAGATAGAGCACTTTAATTAATTGAATTTTTTGTTGTAGCTGAAATGAAATCATAAATATTTATTTTGTGCTTGGTACTGTTTCATGAATGACACGCTTCTTTCTACGCTTACGCATACCAAGGCTCACCATGATGGCAAAAATGAGCAACGTCACAACAGTGAGAATTCCTATCACTATAAAATTTATTGGTGCTGCTTTTCGCATTGATTCATCAGGCATAAAAGTTGCGATGTATTCATTACCGGCTTTGTCTATTGCTCGTACCCGAATCAAACTATTGAGAGATTGGTCTTTGAGTACATAGGGGCTTCTCGTCTTTTCCCAAGGAGTATTTGCGGCACCAAAACTAAAGAGTTTTGATTCCCTACTATTTTCTTCGATCACTTCATAATGACTGATACCGGTTTGCTTGTCTGTCGTATTAAAAACAATATAGGCGTTACCATCAAAGGTATTTTCATCTTGCTCGAGGGAAATACTAAACGCTTCTGGTAGGAACGTATCTGCCTGAACCTCTTCTCGCCACGTATCTATAATCTCAGTTCCGACATCTGGAGAAAGCGACACGGTTGTTCCATATTTTTCTAAACGCGCTTTGGTACCAAGTCCATCATTTAAATACGCAGTGGTTTGATCAGTAAATTGTATTAAAGCGGCCGTCCGTTCTGATCCACCACCCACCTGCATTCCTGGTGAACGAAATACTAATTCAACCACCGTATTAGTTAAATTAGGATCTCCTTGTACGCGACCACAATAGCCATTAGGAATACCACCAGCAAACGTGATCGTCCGATTTTCTTTATTGATTGTTGGCATCTCAACCCAGACCGGGAAAATTGACTCGCCAATTGAAATATCATCTGCGACAATAGACTCACTGTACGTAATTACTCCATCTACTGCATTAATACATTCCCCCGCCGCTTCATCAGTATCAAGTCTCACGGCAACTGTAATTGAGTCCCCTCGGTTTAGTTCGGCATTATTTGGATCTATATATAACGTTGCCGCAAAGGTTGTTCCCGACATAAAAAACCACATACCAATAACTCCACAGAGAATACTCTTCATTCCGATAGTATATCGTATTAGCGATACAAAAAGACTCACTTTGTACACAAAGCAAAAACCCTACTCGTGGTGGGAGATAGGGTTTTTTGCTGTATTACTCCAAGCTTGGACCAATATTCTTTAGAACACTGGGGTTGCTACGTATGTCAGCGTAGCGGTGTAGTCATTCCCTGCTTCTTGTAGCGGAGAAATCTCTACGGTGTAGCCTACTTTGGCGAGACCAATGTTTTGCGTTACCCCATCAGCTGGACCATTATGACGCATTACTTCTACCGGTGTGGTTGAAGCAGATACGAATAATTGGCCTGTTCCTGCTGCGTCAAATGGATCACTGAGACCAAAAGTTGCATCGTCTGACGTAAGACCCCAGTGTCCCCAGGTATCTTCGTTACTAATACTTTCTGATGGCTGTGACCATGCAATCGGATTTGAGGTATACGTTCCATTAGCAAATCCGTCAATGTCTGCTCCGGTCGATGACGTTAACTGCTGATCCACCTGTACTGTTACAGCATAGCCATAACTAGCATTGGTTTGAACGGTTAATTGCTGCGCTGCCGTTGAAGCAGAGTTTGCAACCAGCGTTCCAAATGGAATTGTTGTTGCCGTCGAACTACCGGTGATTGGCTCTTGATTTACTGTTCCTGCGCCAGGAAGTCCAGCTACGGTAAACGTAAAGCTGGTATCAACGGCTGCAGTAACGATAACTGGTGCAATAATTGCAACTCGAGTAGAACCCGAATCACTTGCGCCAGCAGTTAGATTGATTTCATACGATCCAACAGTCGGATTTGTGAGCTGTGCATTTCCCGCAACTCCAAAGGTGGCATTTGTTCCAATCAAGATGGTAGTTGTACCATTAGGAAGGATTTCTGCTCCATCACCGCTACAAAATGTAACCGTGAGAGTTGTTCCTGAAAACGCAGCACTGGTTTCTTGTGCGCCAGAGCAGTTGGTTGCGACCGAGAGATTAGTGGTGCCATCAATGACATCAATATCTGTAAAATCGACAGTACCTACTACAAACGGGCCGTTAGAAAAGTCCACAACGACGGTTTGTCCATTTGCTACACCAGTTGGCGTAACAAAAGAGATTGTATGATTTGCTCCAACCGAAGGAGCGGAATCAGAGAGTGTGTCGCTTAACGACGTGACATTTGCAGCTTCCGCAAAGCGGAACGACGGCAGTCCGAGTGACCATAAAATGATCGCCAGTCCTAATGTCAAAGCTGCGGCTTGGAGTAGTCCGAACGTGGTATTCGTTCTACTCATATGGCTCTACGTTGTATTAGCTTACACTGCACTTCCAAATGCTGTACAAAGAGTCATTTGTCGTGCTATTGGTACATAAATGTGCCAATACCAGCAGTCAGTCTCCACACCGACTACCTATAGAAGAATGTAAACATACTCATGCTGTAACGCTTGGCTGAAGCGCCCAAATACCACTTACGTGGCACTTGCAGTATCGATAAATTGATACCTCCAACATCAGTACAAAATCATTGTAACGTGTCGGAATTTTTTTTCGCTAAACTTATACACAAATTTTTTCTAGAACGCTTCAAAATGAGTTTTGACGAGGCGTGCTAGTGAGAATAATTGAGGCGTATTTAATATACGATAAAAATATTCGAGTGTAGCACAACAAAGTCATAACTTATTTTCAAGAGTTCTAGCCTGTCCAGTTTAAATGAAGAAACATTAACAAGATACTAGCCGGTCCAGTTAAAGAGTAGGATTGAGAAATCCTCCAGACTAACCCGTCCATTACTGTTTATGTCAGCCGGAGGTTCAGAGTCACCACCAGGAGTTTGCCACCAGAAAATTAAAATCGAAAAGTCGATCAGATTCACACTACCGTCACGGTTAAGATCTGATGAGGTGGTTGGTTTACCATCTACACCAACAAACAGTTGGAGCAAACTACTAAATCCACTCTGAGTTAAAAGTGGTGCCGTTCCGGTGACTGAGCGGGCCTTAATTGCATACTCAGCATTACGCAGTCGCGTGGTGTTAAATGTAAGTGTGTATCGACCATCAACAGCACTATTCGTTGATTCTACAATTTCGTTATTATTAAAGTGGATATCAACTTTTGCAGACGGAATCGCTTGTCCAGAGATGACAAGTGAACTGCCGGGAATAATATTAGGACTTGGAACAGAAATTGTTGGAGGTAAAATTAAACCTGATACATTTGTTACCGCCCCCTGTGTTACATCAAACGTATTGTTTAAGGTAATAGATCTCCGACCACTACTGTCCTGTGCCCAGACTCCTAGGGTGGCGGTGCCGGGTGAAGCTTCTGCAGTAAATTCAAAGCGACCCGCTGTATTGGCTCGCACTGAACCAATTGAACGAGTATCGAGTAAGAAGTTAATCGTCTGGTTCGGATAGCCTAAACCGGTAATACTAATTTGAGTTCCTCCAACATCTCGCGTCCCTCCACCGCGTGACCCACCACCTCCCGAGGAACCTCCTCCTCCTGACCCGGCCGGTTCAATCGTACAGGTAGCAGAACAAAAGTCGCCACTATCATTATTGGCATCGTCACATTCTTCAGAAAATTGCGTTTGCAAAATACCGTCACCACAATAGGCACCAAAACGACACGCAGGAGAACACTGTCTTCCAACAATAGTAGTACTGTAAACCCCAAGTTCGCCAGGAATGTCACATTGTTCACCAATATCAACAAGTGAATTTCCGCAAATACTGAGGTTAATCGTCGTCGTAGCGGTAAAGATTTCTACTGCATACACTCTGGTACTCGTAAATGTCTCGAGTATCAGTATGCCCAGTATGAGTGCTGTAAGCTTTTCATACATAGGCATTATTTATTTCACTCTCATTTTGCGCCGAAGTCGTCGATTGTAAATTGTGTAGAGAATGAAGATTAGGAGAGCAAAGATTGGAAGGAGTAATGATAGCTTGTGTGGGACAGAAAGCCCGCTAAAGCCAAATCCAGACGTCTGAAGGGTACCGTACGGTAGAATACTGAGGTTAAGCTCACCTTCTTGTTTTATCTCATCTCCATTAAATATACTGTACCGAGCCATATAACTACCTGGAGGAAGCCTGGTTGGCAATTCTGAAGTTATATCACCAGTAAGATATGGTGCAATTTTATTGAGTTTTCCTTTATGGGTCGTTTCCTCAAGTAATACTGCTCCCGTTCTATCAAATATTCTAAACTGGACTTTTGACGGAGCAATTTCTATATTACCAGTATTCTCTATCGACATTGAAAATTGAATTTTACCCGGGAAATATAGCCAGCCAACTTTATGGCCTTCATTTAAATCAAGTACAGAGATACGTCGAACCCTAAAGTCCTCGATTACTCTGTCAATTACGTTTACGTTAATATCAACCTGGGCACCTAAAGAAATACTCACTACTCCTTGCGCTACCTGATCGTCGGTTGGTTCAGTTTTGATACGAATTTTTCCCGCATACTCTTGAAAGTTTGCATCTTCAGGAACTTTAATACGCACGGTCATGGTAACTTTTTGTTCACCCCGAGGCATCAAAATTGTGGTACCCTCTACGATCTCGATCCAGTCTTGAATCTCAGGCGCATCAACAGTAATGACTGCATTTAATGGTTCATTTGGATCACCACGTACCAGAAGGATTTGTTGTTCATAGGTAGAATTTCGCGTCAAGCTCGTGTTACGTACATAGGGTGGTGTAATCCCAAATCCGGCGTGCGCAGCGACGGCTCCAAAGGTAACGTAGAGAATTACAGCAATGGTAACAACACGAATAAACGCTGTGGAAATAGTTATCTGCATGCAAGTTCTTCTATTATCAAAAATATTTGAATAAAAAGCAACCTGCCACTGTTGGATAACAGTGGCAGGTTGCTTTTATAATTCGTAGATTCTACCAGGTCGTACTGGCTGACACCGCTCCAATGAAGGTGTTTCGACCGGTATACGCACCCGAAAGTGTAATTGCTACCGGTACCCGAATACCCCAATAGGTAGTCCCTGATGTTGGTGTACTCGTTGCCGTTGATTTAGGAATTTGAATGGTAAATGTGGCCGGTGACGTTGAAGCTCCAAGAGATGTCCCTGCTCCATACACAGCAGTACTTGTGGCTCCATATCGCTGCTCAGTTACCGGGATAGTTGAACTAGCAGAAACGGGACATGGATTACTTATAGAATACGTACCACACATTGAGTCTCCAAATAAGATTTGATTGAGTCCTGTGTTACCAAAGTTTGAGAGACTGCTGGTTGAAGTTAGGAATGGCATGTTACTACCCGATTCAAGGTTTGGATACGTAATGAGGTTAGATAGCATGTTTATAGCGACCAAGCTATTCACTTCAACGGGTGAGGTATTAGTGGCCATACTGCCAGTTGCAAAGTCATCATCGATACCAGCTACTCCTGCTGACCAGTTTTGGGCTGAGAAAGGAGTACTTGAGGCGGCAAACGGAGTTCCGTCCGTCGGGTCAGCAATAAACCAGAGTGGGAACGTACAACTGTAGTTGATTGTATCATCACTACTTCCGGCGCAACTGGTGGTTGAAGCAGTACATGAGAGATTCCAGGTTGTAGATCCGATTCCACTTGGATAACAATTGTTTGCATTGTAGGACCCAGCTGCACCATTACAAGTAGTAGTACCAACTGAACTTCTGAAAACTGAGGCAACGTAGCCAGTAACTTCATCAGCGGCAGCTCCTCCAAAGGCGTCACAACTGTTAGCGTCAGCCACTACGAAGTCGAGTCTAAATCCAGTCGTTTGACCGCCAGGGTTCGTTAACGTCATGTTGCTCCCTTGATTTAGTGAGATGGTTCCCCCAGCCACGGTTGGCGCTACGTTCAAAACGGTGAATGCTACGTTTACACCTTGTGCACCACCCGAAGCACTGTGACCGTGTTGATCGAAGACATAGGGAAAGGCATTGTAGTTCGTATCTTGCAGTATACTCGCAAGAATTCGAGATGTTGTCGCATTATTAAGCGCAAAGGATACTGAAGAAGATGCTAGGGTGTCTCCAACACCACAGGTATTTGTCGTTGTACTGTATGACGCAGTTCCACAAACAATCAAGTAAATACGGTCGTCATCAGCAATGTCAGCATCAGATGAAGTAGAGAAGAACGTAATGGTGCCACCTGGTGGTGTCGCTCCACTGTTACCAAATGCGGTAAAGGTAGGTCGCTTGTTGACCGCAAATGGTGAAGAGTTAGTGGCATTAATTCCCTGGAAAGAGACATTGTTACAGCGTGAGTTAGTATCGAAGTCACAAATCCAAGCATACCAAGCGTTTTGTTCACCAAACGGAGCAATTTCGGTAGTAGTAGTTGCAGCTCGGGCATTTTGCCCACTCACTGTTGATGTTGAAACGGCCCACTGAGTACCACCAACGCATGATGGTGGCGCCGAAGCGTTTGCGGTTGGTGAAGCACTGCCACTACAGATAAGTAGGTAGTATGGAGCGTTATTTGCATCAGTTGCATTTGCCACCCATGAAATCTGACTACCTGAATTGGTTGGTGTTGAGGTTGATGACTCAAACTCCTCACGTCCTTCCTGACCAGTCGTCCACGTTGGTGGCGTGTTCAATACGGTAAGTGTCGTCGTCGCAAGACCTTGCGCTTCAACTCGATTAAGTTCTGTTTTTCCGACGTTTAGTATAAAAACAAACGCAAAGATTAATACTCCTGATAAAGCTGTTAAAACGGTGATTTTTCCGGCAGTCTCTACATACTGCGGTAGGTTTTGATTGTTGTACGTCATAATAATTTACTACTATATTTTAGCTGATACTCACACACTTATACCCTAAGTTATACACACTATTCATACCGAATCGCGTCAAGCGGATTAAGTGACGATGCCCGCCGTGCCGGGAAAATTCCAGTGAGATACCCCACACCTGCCGAAAAAACAATAATGAATGTCAGGAAGCCTAAGGGAAATGAGAATAGTCTCACTGACTGTCCACCAAATTGACCAGCTACAATATTTAAAAACAAATTAACTGCCAATCCTAACGCTACTCCCATAGCTACTCCAGTAACCCCACCCATAAAGCCCACCACCACAGATTCTGATACGAAGAGATACTTTACATCGTTTGGAGAGGCACCAATAGTGCGCATAATTCCAATCTCTTTGGTACGCTCGAGGAGAGTCACCGTCATCGTATTAAACATTCCAATTGCAGATACTAGGAGCGCAATCCCTCCGAAGGTAGCCAGCACTGCCTGTACACCCTGGAAAATTTTTGAGGCTTGCTCAACAGTCTTTGAGAGCGCGGTTACGCGATACCCTTCTTCAATCAGTTGTTTTTCTACTAAGGGTAAATTTTCATTGGTATCAACCCGAACTTGAATACGCTCATACTCCTCAATACCGACATAGTTCCGTAACTCAGGTAACATCATCATGGCATTCAAGACTCCTTCTTCTTTGGTAATGCCGCGGACGGTATATTCTTTTTCGATCAGAATTTCAGTATTAGTATCAGTCCCATCTTCAGCGGGAATTAAAATTCGAAAGGCGACTTTTTGCCCCACGAAACTTTTTGGATCTTCAATCCCGAATAATTTGAGTACCGCGGGTGAGAGCATGACCGAGTTAGTGTCTGCTGCATCAGCATCGGTAAAAACAGTACCCGCAGTAGCGGTGACTCCAGCGTACCGTAGATATGGTGGTTCTACACCTTGAATAAACACATTACCGGTGAGTCCTTTGTAAGTAACGAGCGCTGGGAACCGAGCTAAGGGAGCAGCATCAAGAACTTCCGGCTTAGTTTCAAATTGGGTAACCGTTTCAGCTGTTAATTTAAGGTTTTGCGCCCCGGTAGCGGATACACCAAGTGAAAGTAGGGTTTCTCCGAACACAATTTGTTCCAAAATAATTTGCTGCAAACCAAACCCCAGACCCACCAAAATTACTACTGCCCCGGTTCCTACACCCATACCTAAAATAGTTAACCACGTACGCAGTGGATTCGTTTTGAACATTCGAGTGGAAAGTTGTGCAAGATCTTGAATTCGCATAATTAATATTGAGGGTGACACACACAAAAATACTTTCGGGTGTATACCTCCAATTTACATAATTAAATAATACCATTTACAAAATAGTAAAAGACTCATTATTCACTTTTGATTATTTTATTTTCTTTCTTCCCTATTCAATATTCCATCTTCTCTTTAGCTCTTGTAACTCACATCCACCCCTTGCGCAATTAATTTTTCAAAATAACGAGTTACTTCGTCGGCTTCCTTTTCTGATAGTGCCAGCCCATGTTGTCGCACTCCTACCATTAACTTGGCATTGAATTCACTTTCCTCAATTACTCCGGTAACACGGTCAGCAATTAATTCAGTCAGATTATCATCCATTTCTTTACTCATCTTTATTCGATATATATGTAATACATGATCTTTTAATCGCTCGGCAAGTTTATGTTGATCAAAAAATACTCCTGGATTGTCTTTTTTGGCCCGGAAACGACGAATATCGTCTGATTGATGGATTAAAATTTCACTTTGTTTGGCCATCTGCTTCGCTTTAAACTCAGGCATTTCGACTCCACCCTGTTCAGCCGGGAGAATCAGGGCTTTTACAAAAGAGTCACGGTCAATCTTTCCATTTATAAAGTAAGCAACAGCCCGTTCTAAACGATTTAGTTGATTAAAGGTGTAATCCTGAGTTAAATAATTCACCAAACTCTTGACCCGAAGCGTCTCAACTGAATCGTAGGGAAATAACCGCGCTAATTGTTCGAGTTCGGTTACAATTGTCTCCCCTTCTCGCACTGGTTTAATTTGTTTTCGTTGTGGATTTACCACTTCACGCACGACAAAGCCGTCTTTGAGGTAATACACGCGGTGGGCGTAGCTTAAGTGGGCAGCGTTGTGCGACACCATAATAATGGTCCGTCTATCAAACGTGTTAATTTCATCAATTTTGTCCATTACTTGCTGCGTGGAAACCGAGTCAAGGTTACCCGTCGGCTCGTCCGCCAGCAAAATCTTTGGGTCATTCACCATCGAACGAGCTACCGAGACACGTTGCTGCTGACCTCCAGAGAGCATCGAGGGCAATTTGTGTGATACATGACCTACCCCAAAGCGGTCTAAAAGTGACTGGGCGCGTCTATCGCGCGTAGTTTTATCAACATCACAAAAAATTTGTGGCAAAGCAACATTGTCGAGCACTGACAGCGACCCAATCAGGTTAAATGACTGGAAGATAATACCCATCACGTACCGTTGAAAATAAACTCGCTCTGATGGCGGATAGGAGTAAATATCATCACCTCGAATAAGCAGCGTCCCATCTCCCGGTGGGAGTGAGCCCTGAATTGAATACATCAGGGTAGATTTCCCTGAGCCAGACGCACCGAACAGAATAATATACTCACCTTCATAGATGTCAGTGTTTACATTTTGGAGTGCACGGAATTCGTTAGACTTTCCTTTGTTGTAAATAATAGAAAGATCACGACACGTGATAAGCGGCTTTGCCATTTATGTATTATGACACGCTCACTGTATATATATCGAGACAACTCACAGTTAATAAATGTATCTTTAGTCTTATTAAATTTTATTTCTAAAAAACTTTAAGAATTGGATGCAATGAGAGGTGAGAAGTGACATAAAGTCACTTCGCAAGACTCTTTGAGCAATTTTGTAAGGTAAAGAAAAAAATTTCTAATGAGTGAATAGCTTCTGCAAAATGGGAAAAAATACGACGGAAGATAAAACGCCATAGAGAAAGATTTTTTTACTAGAGTCTATAAAACAGATGAAATTCGAGGAGGGCAAGGAAAAATTTATGAGCCGTACTCCTTGTACAGTGAGAAAATTTTTACTGCAGCCTGACAAAGAAGTTCGCTGTTTTTAGGCTCTAGTTGGTGATGTTCTTAACCCAACCGAAAAGTAAAACAACAACCGTAAGGTTGTATGATTTTACTTTGTTCCGACTTTCTATCCCTAATGAAAGTCCTGGAACCTTTTGGCGGATTAAGAAATAAATAATTTTAATTAGTTATATTCTTAACCCAGCCAAAAGTCGACTCAAAGTTCTCCAAGATCAAATCAATAATATTTTTCTCTTGAATTGGGGTAAAGAGGACAAAGTTTTCAGACTGAATGGTATTTTTCGCTTCATCCGTACAGTTAAGCCAGAACTGATACACTGTCGCTGGCGCGAAATCAACAATTACTTCTACGTGACTGGTTGAATACTGCACATTCTCTTGTTCAATCGTAACCGGATCAACTCCCCCGGCAACTCCTTCTCGATAGGTCATCAAACATGATGCAGCTTCGTCCGTATTCCATTCAACAATCGTTTGAATTCGAGATTCTCCACCGGGAAAAATAGTTGATTCGTTCGTTACATTGGTAATGATTGGTGGAGCGATATCACGCACGGTAATAAACTGAATCGGTTGACTACGAACACGGTCACCACCAGAATTTTCTGCTATCACGAAGGCTACGTAGCGAGTTCCCAAGGTCAAGTCAGCCAAGCGCATCTGGTGTGTGGTCGCCAAGGTCGGTCGACCGACTGAATTCTGTACCCCGGTGGTCAAATCCTGATATTCAATCAAGGCTTTTGCTGGTACGGTTGTATCCCACGCAAGCGTAGCTGCATTTTCTTCAACCTTTACGATACGCAAGTTACGAATATCAGGTAAAGACGCTTTGGTACGAAACGTGTAATTACGACTTTCTCCGGTAATACCATACTCATCAGTTGAACGAACCTGGAAACTATATTCAGTAAAAGGCTCAAGGCCGATTAAACGAATTTCATGATCAGTAGTCCGATCTCCGGTTGATGACTGCGAGAACGCAAAATTTGAACCATTAAACCCACTTGTAGGTGAGAAAACTACCTCACCACTTGCCGGCCGGTCAGTGATCCACTTCACGACAGCAAAGGTTGTCTCTGGCTCAACGGTAGGAGGACCAACAATGGTGAGGTCTTCGGTAATTCCTTTAATTGCCTTAATGGTTTCATTAAGGATTTCCTGCAATTGTTGCGGGTTAGTAATTTGATTAATTTGCTCAACGATTTCTTGGGTCGTTTGTGATTCTACCTGAACGGTATTTTTCGTGGTTGATTCTGTTGTTTTGGACGATGACTCTGGACTCTCAATCTTATAGTCAGCTGAAATACCCTGATTACCATCGACGTCTGCAGAAATTACCCTGAAATAATAGGTTTTCCCCGCTTCAAGATTATCAATTGTAATCGAGTGATTGGTTCGATCAGCGAGTGGTTTACGAACAACGCCGAGGTCGGGTTGTAAACTATAGTTAACTGATGAATCAGCTTTTTCATCTGTCACCCACGTTACGGTAATGCTCGTAGCGGTAGAGCTCGCTACTTTTACATTAGTGATTTCAGGTGCCACCAAATCGTTAGTTTGAGCAATCACACCAAAAGGCATTGCAAGCAAAATGCCACCTAAAACAAGCCATCGTTGTACCATTGGTGTAATCATATCATTACCTACGGCGAAACTGGCGTGAAGTAGTTGATACCCTGATGCGGTACACTTGCTACTCCTAGCGGTACTTCAATTCCCCAGTAGATAGGTGCTGAGACTGGTGGAGTAGCAACCGTCGGTTTAGTGATACCAAGCGCCAATACTACAGGGGTACTGGTTGAAACGAGTGAACAACTGATACATGAGTTATAGATAAAAGTAGTACTGGCAAATTTCTGTTTATTAGCTGGGATGACTGAAGATCCGCCATCAGTCAGGTTACTGCCTGACACTTCTAGGTTGAATGCAACATTTCCGAGATTAGATATTGTAGTAGTTGGGTTATATGCGCCAGTGTTTTCAGTTACGGCAAGGGATCCGTAGTTAATGCCAGTATCTACCGTCATATAACGTAATGTCTGCAGTTCTACCCCTGTGACTGGTGATGCAAAATCATAGCCTCCACCAGTATCAGACACCTCCAGGAACGCCGTCCACTCTTCCCCTTCATACGGCACTACGTCAGTCGCATCAGCGTGGAAGAAAATATCTGCTCGACATGACAACGTACAAG
Source organism: Candidatus Kaiserbacteria bacterium (assembly GCA_031430855.1). Classification (GTDB taxonomy): domain Bacteria; phylum Patescibacteriota; class Minisyncoccia; order Phycocordibacterales; family UBA918; genus OLB19. The sequence continues at coordinate 43,002 of JANPCG010000010.1, read as the reverse complement.
TATTACCAGAACAGTTGGTGAACGTACAAGTAGAACTCGCTGTGTTACTAATATAACAATTATTGTTATTGCGAACACAACTTGGACCAGCACTACTTCGATAGAGGGTTGACGTTGCTCGCTGCAAATCACCCGGCCCATTAAAATCTGTTACGGTACCTGTTGCAAAGATAGCCGTTGTCGTACCAGGATTCAAAATAATCGGATTACCATTATTGACACTCACTGGTCCAAATACTGGATCGAACTGCAGACCAAGCTCAGCTATTTTATTGTAGAAATCGAGCGGTGTCCCTCCATTAGTGACCCGGAAACAATAGGCGTCGGAGGCATTAACTGTTGGAGTAATCGCATACTCAAGCTCTGTGTAGAAGTTTTGGTTAATATTAAGAGCGCTCGTGATATTAGATGGACTCTCAACAATTCGACCAGCCGTAAACGCACCAGTAGTACTCGAAAGCAAGTCGGTTGTAGCATCACCATCAGTAATATTAGTAGAGGTTTGCATACAGACGGGAGAACTACCACAACTCGCTTGATTTGGCACAGCGGTATAACTACCAGAACTCACCGCCTCACAACTTGGCGCTACACCTTTCCCTGCGTATTCAAGTCGATAGGTTTGTCCAGTTACATTAAGACCTGAATTTTCGATTCCGACCCGGAGACGACGTACCGTACCAGGAATTCCCGACCCGAGTGCATTTTGAGCGGCTGCCCAGGTTGCTCCACCATCTGTTTGCTCGTCACCAAAGTACACTGTTGGCGCGATCATAGCTCGCGCACGCGCCGTAAAGCTATCCCATGAACCATTTTGGAACCAGAAGGTAAAGCCCATACCACCAGTGGTGTACGAGGCATCAGTCGCAGTAGTTGATGCAACCAAGGCGCCTGCTGCAGTACGGAGATACGCTTTCATCGTATTATTAGTCTGCCAATCAACCTCTACTTCATACCACCCGGTGGTGTAGCTTACTGTCGTTGACGAAAGTACAGTACCAGACACATCGTTATCTGAAACATTCTCAGAGATGGCAATCCGATCAGTACCAAACTGTTCAAGACATACAGCGTAATTATTATTGTTCGTACCTGGTGACTGGACCCCAAAGAGGGTACACGCTTCATCTCCCGAGCCGGCAACGGTATCAATGTATTGCATCCAGCGGATGATTTGACCCTGACTGACCGTGAGTGCAGTGCGGAAAATACCGTCAGTCGCGCGAGCCGATTTATTTAACGCTTCAAGCGCGTAGGTGCCACCATACACCGGAGTGGTATCCGTTTGGAATATACCGGTATCGCCAGCGTACTCGGTAATGTTATTGTCTTCAAAATCATCAAAGGCAGCAAACGTAGTAGACCCCGAGCTACTGTTTGGCGCGGTACTACTTCCATAGTACATAAAGACAGTGGCAATACTGCTCGCGGCAATATTTGGAACGCGGACCCACACCACCGCGTCAGTACTCGCGGTATAGCGTTCAATCCAATAGGGAATGGTAGTAGTACCATCATTTGCAGTGAAGCGTAAATCATCAAAGTCGGACTGCATATTACTATCGTAGGTCACATTTATCTTAACCGCCGTACTCGCATAGTTACTTGCATCACTATTAACTACCCGAACTCGCTTACGGTAATCAAAGGAGGTATTAAACCACTCACTTTGTGGCGCACCTTCCCCACCATCATCATTACGCCAGCGGATATAACTTTGTTGTGTCAGTAAACATCCACTATTATCCCACCGAATTGATCCACAGGCAGTGGCGCCATCGTTATCGTAGTCCTCACCACCCAGGTTTCCGTAACTGCCACTGAAACGCCACGCGTTACTCGATGATCCTGAGAGGTTGACGTTAGTACCAGAGAGACCGGAAGTGGCATTAAACGCAACCGCTGTCCAAATCTTTGAGGCATTTGCATCAAGAGAGGTGGTTGCTAGTGAAATTAATGACCCACTGTTTACGGCGAGATTAAAGTAGCCATTTGAAAGATTTGAGATAGTTGGAGTATTAACAAATTGCAAACCAGACGCATTAAGATTTGAGAACGCGTAGTACTGGGCGGTAAACGTTCCACCATGAATACTGAGGGCATAGGTACCAGTCGCCTGATTACCAATCGTAGTCGATGCCGTTGTAGTTCCGACAATTTGGAGAGCGCCAGAGGCGACGGTAGTGGTAGCATTTTGAGCAAACCGAACCGCAACCGCTCGCTGATTAACTCCCGTAAGGGCAGCACCATCAAAGTCCGTCGAATAATTCCAGTATTCTGTAGTCGTCGCAATCGTAAGTGAACCGTAAATATTGAGATTACCATCGACCACCGCATGATCTTGTGAATACCATGATGAACCAGCACTAACGGTCGTAGTAGCAGCACTACTATTCCAACTTCTGACTGGTAGGTTTGTACCAATAAATAGCGTGCCGTATACATCACCCCCAACCGTTTTGGTATTAAGGGTATACCCGGCAGTACCGTAGAGACGAAGGGTTGAAGTTGCCCACGTCGTGTTAGCACCACCAACCAAGTTTGTAAACACCCCACCAACATTAAGGGTTGTGTCGGCTTCTTTTGTAAACGAAGTGGCTCCGGTAATCGAGAAATTATTGGTAGTGGTTGCGTTCCCGGTAAAATTCCAACCACCCGTACCACTTCCAAACACCACGTTATAGAGTGCATTTGCTCCAAACGTTATAGTCTTGCCTACGGTAGTTGCATTAAAGAGTACCGTACCACTTGCATTGTTAAGCGTTCCTGAAGCGATAAGGAAATCACCACCGACAGATAACGTCCCCGTCGCGAGAGTAAGCGTTCCCGTTGCGAGCGTCAGAGAATCCAAGAGAGTTAAATTCACATCACCAATAGTAAACGGACCAACGCCGGTGAAGCGCACTGCAAACAGACTCGAGCCACTGGCGGTAAGTGTCGCTGTGGACGAAGCCACCATTATAATATCCGACGTATTGTTAGTGATCGTTCCACCAGTGTTAGTGAAGTTTCGACTGACGGTTAGGTTTCCAGACGGCAAGGTCACCGTACCAGATGCCACCGCAAACGAACCGGTAGTTGTCGCATCAGTATCAGTCATAGCCCACGCTCCACCAGTACCAACGAATTGGAGACCAGGTACCGATGAATCATCAAAGCGCACAACATTACCGGTTGTCGTACTCACAAACACAAGAGCCGAACCAGACATTATAAACGTACCAGCAGTCGCGTTAAACGAACGACCAACTGTTGTCGTGCCTGCACCAAAGGTTACAGTACCATTCGTTTGCGTAAATGAACGACTCGTCGCAAAGGTTGCATCAGTAACCGTCCAGCTACCTGAACCAGTAAAGGCAACATTACCGAAACTCGCCGCATTGACATCAACAGTGCGTCCCGAACCGGTCGTGGTGAAAGTCGTTGATGACTGCGCTGCCACAAAAGTTGCTCCGGTACCAAAGATAAAGCTGCCACCGACCGTATGTTGTTCTGTTCCCTGCGCTCTAAAGACCGCGTTCGTTTGCGCTTCGAGAGTTCCATCTTGAGCACCACCTGCACCACCACCCGAGACGGTCACATTTCCATTCGGTTCAAATGTTTTACCATTCCAAATTAATAACTTTTGATCAGCCGGAAGCGTGAGTGTATCTGTCCCCGCATCAATCGCCGTAAATTGAATGTCTGCATCGTCAGAACTATCCCACACTGCCATATCAGCAATCGAAAGTGGGCTGGTATTTTCGTGCCGCACAATGACCCGGTTTTCATAGAGGTTCATGTTACCAATTGAAGAAATTGGATCAGAACTGACTGTCGCCGCCTTGCGAGTATTCCCGTCTATATACACCGTGAGCGTGTCAGAAGGACTAAATGCCACACCACTCATACTATACGCTCCGGTTCCGGCATTACATGATGAAGTGTAGGTCGTCAGTCCAGCTACTCGAAGGACAACATTTTGGGTCGTGCCATCACAGACAGTTGAGACTGTTGACCCTTCGTCACTGTACACATTACCGGAAACTGTGATGAGTGCGGCTGAGTTGTCCCATACCAAGTACCCTGGATCACCAGCCGGGTCGGAGTCATATAACTCGCCTGAGAGCGCACCAGTATGATTTGTAAAGCGCCACGAACTAACGGTTGTACCAGTGGCTGTCACGTTACTTGCACTCGTGATACCAGAGGAAGTCGCAAAAACATTGTTCGTAAAGTTCTTGGCTTGATTCACATCAATGACGGTACCGCCGACAGTAAAAGCGGTACCACTATTGATATCAATGATGTGGTCAGTACGAGAGAAATCAGTTACGAGAGGAGTACCAGTGAAGACAATTCCGGTGGTATTAGTATTACGAACTCGCACCATATCCCATTGCGTTGTCGCTCCCGTACCAATGGTCACCGTGTAGCGACCAACACCTTGATTTTGAACAGTGGTTGAGGCTGTAGTGGTTCCAACTACAAAGAGATTACCTCCGGTATACGTTGCACTACTACTACTTGCAAACGAGACCGTTACCGCTCGTTCTGACCCGGCAAGTGACGTACCATCAAAGTCAGTAGCGTAGCTCCAGTGATCAGTCAGCGTATTTGAAGTGAAGGCACCGTAAACATTTAGAGCTCCGTTACTACCTGCATGGTCTTGTGAGTAAATTCCGCCCGTTGCATTGTACGTTGTAGCTGAGCTATTCCATATACGAACATTAGTACTAGCTGCGACCGAAAGCGTTTCGTACACATCGCTGGTCGTAGACGCATTAATTACTTTCGTGTTGCCACCAAAGAGATGCAGTGTACTACCAGTCCACGTGGTAGCTCCGCCTCCAAGTCCGTTAGTGAAATTGCCACCAATCGCGAGCGTTCGACCACTTGAGAGAGTAAAGTTGGCATGATTTGTAAGCATGAAGGCACCAGTTGTCGTAGCGCTCGAAGCTACCGTAAAGCTACCCGCACCATTTATTGTGAGATTACCAAAGGATGATGAGCTGGCGATAATCGTAGAAGAACCGGTACCAACAAAGGTGACTGTACCGCCGTTACTTATAAATGCACCAGTGTTCATCCAATCACGAGCCACTGTTGTCGTCGCAATATCACTGGCCGTAAGTGTACCGTTACTTCGAATCAAAATGTCATTACCAACCACTAAGAGTGGGTCGTTGATGGTGAGGTTAAAGTTTGTTGTCGCAGTACCTCCAATAGTGAGGTTATTAGCCACACTGATACCCAGTCCAACTGCGGTATACGTAGCTGACCCTGCTCCACTATTAAGATCAAGATTATAGTACCCAGTTGAAAGTACATTTGAAGCAGTTCCACTGTATCTAAAGGTGCTTGTGTCTTCAACGAGCGTACCGGTTTCGGTAAAGACGGTACCCGTACCGGAGAGATCCCACAAGGTCGCGTTAGCCTTGAGGACGTGAACATTACTAATAGTAAGACGTCCACTGACGGTCGTAGTAGCGCTCGTATTAGGAGTTGACGTGCCTACACTCGAACCATTACCTAAGACCAAGTTTGCAAATGTCCAAGCCCTCGTACCGCCAAGGGTATTCGTTTGGTTAATGGTTGTGGTGCCAGAACCAAGCGAGAGTGTTCCATTACCGGAGAGTGAACCACCTGTGAGCGTGATGTTATTTGTTCCTGTAACAGTTCCGGTCGCAATATCCATATTTGCCTGCACGATAAGTGGCGCAGTTATATTCCAACCACCACCAGCTCCAGTAAATTGGAGCTGATTAAACGTGACGGTATTTGGACTCGTAATACTCTTGCCAGAAGTGGTCGCGTTAAAGACAAAGGTTGATGATGCCGCAGTAAAGACTGAAGTTGTAGCTAACACTAACCGGCCTGAAAGTGAGTGCATTTCTGTTCCGGTTGCCGTAAACGTCGCCGCATTAGCTAACTGAAGCGTTCCTTCGACTGCGGACGAGCTCGCGTTACCGGTGAGTGTAATATTTCCACCTGGCGCGAAAGTTGTTGTGGCAAACACAAACAGACTAGTGTTCGGGAGCACCGTGAGCGTAGTCGAACCAGTTGTGGTCGCAATAAATCGTATATCTGTATCATCATCAAAGTCAAAGGTAGTCATGTCAGAAATCGTCAGTGGCACAACGTCTTGATGACGAGTAATAATACGATCAGCATAAATATGCATATTCGTAATGTTTGCAGTTGGAGTTTTTGTAATAGCAGTTCCTCGCACTCCACCATTAGTGTCGAGATAGACCGTAATTTTTGGGTCACCAACGTAGGCTACCCCCGCAAATGAGTAGGCACCGGTTCCGACTGCACAGGTAGTTGAAGCGGTATACGTACCATTATTTACGACAATCCGTACATTCGGCGTGGTTCCGTTACACGTCGGTGCTCCCAGAATCGTTGTTCCATCGTTTGAATAGACGACACCGGACACCGTAATCGAGTTTGAACTATCATCCCATCGAATTGATCCAGGATTTGCATCTCCCCCGTCATACGCTTCACCATAAAGATTGCCTCCACCGGTACGGAACCAGATAAACGAACTTGTGGTACCAACCAAGGTAACGTTCGTTCCAACCCCAGCTGAGGTCGTCGCAAAACTAATCCGCTGGTACTGCGCCGAAGGATTTTGTGCGACGGTTGTACTACTGATAGTGATACCACTCCGACCAGGAATAACAGTAAACAATCCGTCTTGGAAACTAGCCAAGGAAGTAGACGCTTGCAAAACGAGACCTTGAGTGTCTGTTCCTGCCAAACTAAAAGCCTGCGCGGTAATCGTCGTATTTGTCGCACTGAGACTATACGCACCAGATACTGCGTCAATTGTAGTTGTCGCACCACTACCGCCGACGAGATTAAGCGACGAAGAAACAAAGCCGACTCGTGAACCAGTAGCAATTCGTACATCAACTTGACGACTGGTTGAACCAGTCAGGGCCACACCATCAAAGTCAGTCGCTAAACTCCAGAACTCAGTTCCTGTCGTTCGTACGTAATCACCGTAAATAGTAAGGTCACCATCAATCCCCGCATGATCAGCTGAATATAATGACGAGGTACTCGCGTTTACAATACTGGTCGCACTACTATTCCATACAATCGCGTCAGTATCACCACTCGTTTGAATAGTACCGTACACATCTCCGCCATGAGTCTTTAGATTAATGGCCGAATCACTACCAGATAGCCGCAAGGTTGAACCAGTCCAGGTAGTAGCTGTCCCACTGGCGGCATGGGTAAAGGTGCCTGTCGTTTCAAATACTCGTCCACTCTGGAGCGTAAACTGTTGTATGTTCGTGAGATTAAAGGCAACGGTTGCAGTTGCATTTTCCGTTACCGTAAAGTCACCGGCACTAGAATTAAAGTCAACCGTTGCAAATGTTGAGCTGCCCGCCGCAATTGTTTCTGCTCCACCCGTTGAATTAAAGCGAACCGTTCCACTATTTGAACCAAAGGTAGCGTTATTATCAAATGAACCGGCAATAGAAAGAACACCCGTTGGGAAGGTTGACTCACCACCAGTATCAAGAATAAAGTTACTAAGGATGGTAGCGTTTGTATCAGTAAATACACGTGATTGACGTGACTCAGCTGCACTCACTGCATAGAAGTTTGTTGTACTGGCTTGATTGTTATATTCAGTACTAATCCAGCCAGCACTCCGAGCCACGTTCGAGATTCTGAATTCATCAGCCACACCGTCATAAATCGTATTACTCTGGTGTCCGCCGAGACGAGGTCCGGGAGGAATTAATGCTGAGGCATTGTCAGTAGTAGTAGCTCCAGTTTTATCTACATATACAAATCGATTCGAATTATACGTACGTCCCCATACCACATTTTGCCAGCCCGTACTGGTGGCTGCAGTACCATTAACTGAGCCAATACCAGAAGCATCACCATATCTAAATTGGTGAGCATAATTTCCACCAATTACTTTAAGACCAGCCAGTTCATTAGTAACCCCGGTTCGATCTACCATATAGGTTCCATTAGCATCGGTGTTTAAGCCGCTTGTTATCGTACCATTTAAGAACCACCCACTAAAGGTAAAGCTACTTGTACCTACGATTCCTGGAGCTGGAAAATCAATCGCATAATCTCCCGCTGTACCAACCATATTGAGACCAAAACCTACTTTTGCACTGATGAGGCGTCCGGCAGCAGCAGTACCAGAACGCGTACCATTTCGCGCATTGACCGTACTATCAAGCATTATTGCTCCGGCTCCAGTTGGATCCTGATTCAAGTGGTACACTGCAGCATAGCCGTTGGTCCAGACATTTTGCGCACCGAAAGTTGATGACGATGCATAAAGCGCAGCACCACTATTTCCATAGTAAACGTAGAAAGTACTATTTGACGAAGTGCTGAGTGTTGGGGCTTTAAAATGTAACTCTCCGGTTTGTGCTCCTGTATTTATTGCCACCAATTCAATCGGGACCTCTGTTACCCCATCACTTGTCGTTACACGAATATCACCGCCGTCAGATTTTACAGTACTAAAGAAATCACTTCCAAGGTTATTTAGGTTTACAAACACCGGGAAATTTGTCACATTTTCACTCACCTGAACTGCACTAACTACAACTGGTTTTCGAGTATTCCAACTACTGTTGTACCATGAGCCACCATTGCCACGAGTTCTCAAACTATTAATCGATGAACCATTTGTCCGCAAGACGTTACTGCCTTGTACCAGGAGTACTAGTTCACCACTATTGTGCGCAAAGGCGCCACTACCGGTAACACTAAAGTCTCCACCAACTGTTAGGGTACTACTGGCTAACGTAACTGTCCCAGTTTGGATATACATATTACGCGTGGTTGTAGCGGCACTTTCGGTATAGCTCCATGCCCCGGAGCCGGTAAACACTAAATCATAGAAGGCGTTTAGGAATGCACTGGCCCGCTGGGTAATAGAACGACCAGCGACAGTACTCGTCATACGCACTTCCCCATTATTGTGCGCAAACGTTCCACCAGTATTCAAGAAAGAACCAGCTATGGTTGTCGTACCAGTTGGCAGCGTTACGGTTCCGGTCGCAATCGTGAGGTTGCTACTGATGGCAAGCGTCGAAGTTGAGAATGACCACACACCACCCACGCCACTAAACGTAAGATTGTTAAAGACCGACGTACCACGAGCAATCGTGCCACTCGTAGTTCCCATAAACGTGACCGTTCCTGACTGTGGAATGAATGAGTTGGCGTTCGTCCAATTACGGAGAACATTAATATTAAAGCCAGATCCTGATGCATTAAGAGTATCGTCGGCACCAATAGTAACTGATTGAGCTGCCACATTACTTCCGAGCGTTACTGTTTTTCCAGTACCATCAATAACCACATCACCGACATTAGTGGTTGAAGCTGTGTTATCGGTCCAAATATGGCTACCACTCCCATCAAATGTTGTTGTTCCAACACCAGAGAACGTACCGCTGGCACCAACACTGAGATTTTGTTCAAGATTAATTGTCGTAGTACCGCGAGCGAGGGTTCCATGGTTTGCAGTCAAACTACCAGTTATATCAAGGGCTTTTAATAGTGTCCAAGAAGCAGCGCTTGAGGTCTCTCCAAACGTCACATTATTGAAGCTAATAGCGGTACCACTTGCCGTTACTGTTTCTGTACTCGTAGTCGCAACAAAAAGAACGGTTGAAGTTTCTGGTACAAGCGTTCCGACTGAATTCCAAGAACCACGTACCCGTATCGTACTCGTACCTGGTCTAAAGGTTCCAAAGTTAAAAAGATCGTGAGTAAGCACATTGCCTTGTGGCTGATAGACGGTACCGCTTTTAATTTTGAGACGACCATCACTACAACCTTCAAAACAAAGGTCGAGCACTCCACCCGCCGTGATATCGATAAAGAGATCTTCATCGTCACTACCATCAAATCCAAACAGTCGACTGTTTGTTGTCGTCGCCGTATCATTTGACCCCACGGTAACGTGACGCTTCGTTAGCTCTACATTTGTCACATCGCCCACCCCATCGTACGTAGTGATACCAATTGACTCGTTAGAATCTACTGCCCCATCTACATACACCACAATGGTATCTCCCTCAAAGGCGGTTACGTTTGAAATTGACCAGGTGCCGTCGACGGCTATAGTCCCTGTTTTACCCACCTGCAAGGCACCGTTCACTGCTACTGCCACCGTCCCACTCGTAGTCGTACTTACCCCATCGTATTCATAGGCGCGACCTGAAACTGAAATACCTTGAGACCATTCAACACTCCAGTCATTCAGGGTTGGACAATTTCCAAGGTTACAAATGAACTCAGCGTCCAATTTTAATTTTGCGTAAATGGTTCGATCGAGCCCAGCAATATTTATCGGACTCGTGGTAAATCCGGCCGCGTTCCCCGTCAGGGCTGAATCAGGAATAATACTATAGACTCCAGGCGTACTCTCATAATAGAGTCGATACTTAATAGTACTTGCACCCGGTTTTGTATCACTAAACGTCACCCGTTCCCACCGCGGTCCAGCTCCATCACTAAAATTAACTGGGGTTGAAATAACTGACCCCGAAGTGAAGTTAGGATAAATCTGAGCGGCGAGGGCAAGTGAACCATCAAATGGCGTACCAACAATTGATGGTGAAGCAATTGGTTCAGTCGTTGACCAGGTTGAACCATCAAACCGACTGAGTTCATAACGATCAAGTACATCCTCAAAATAGACGGTATGAATTGTCCCATCTCCTGCCCGGGCACTTAATACTCGCCACGAGTCTCCCATTGTTGAAATTTGACTTTCAACTGAGAATGACGAAGTGGCATAGAACTGATACGCCCCGATAATCGTATCAGCATACTGCACATTGAGGTACCCATCACGACCTACTTTCGTTTCATATTCACAATCAACTGCCTGCCCAGCCTTACTATTACCTAGCTGCTCAATTTCAGTAAAGGTCCCCCAGGCTGAACCATTCCAAAACAGCACACCAATATTGGCATCGTTATCAATGTAACAAAGAGCCATGTTATCAGTCCCAACATCACGTTTTAACGACGCCCATTCAATATGGTCACCCAAAACAGCGGTACTGGTCGCCCACGCGCTTCCACTCCAGGTAGCGTACAAGAGCGTTGTCGCGAGGTTATTCGTTAAGGCCACCACCGCTTGATTCCCCGACTCTTCGTACTCAATCGCAACACCATGATTCGCATTTTCGTTCATGTCAGCCAAAGCGAGTGAATTCCCCCAACTCGAACCATTCCATACTAACGCTTCATAGTCGGGAGTGCTCGTATTAGTATGTTTAAACACCGCAATAATTTCATCTGACGTCGTATCTGGCGCCATATCAACCGCAATACAATTATTAGCATTCGCCAAGTTAATTGAAGTAGTTGCACTCCAAGTGGTTCCATTCCATACGCTATACACCGCATCAACTCCATCACAGGATACTGCAATCAAATCCCCAGAAGTTTTTTCGTAGGCAACATCAAACCCACGCTGTAACCCGTCAGTTATATTTTGTTGAATCTCACGCGTATTACCCCAAATTTCGGTATTGGTATTAAAAATTTGAATATTTACGTCAAGGTCAGTTCCCAACGAGGCCAGAGCATATTCAGGGCGCGTTGGGGATGCCTCGAGATCAAGCCACCTAATTTGAGCTCCAACACTTCCGGCCGTCCCTGTAGCACTCCATGAAGAACCATTCCAAACTCGATAGCGCGGCGATTGCCCTGTTCCTTCCCCATATGCCATCAAAACTTCGCTCACCACCGAGGTAATTTTTGCTGTACCGGCAGTCGTTTCAATATCAACTAAATCATTCGTGGCAAATTGCTCACCAGTAGTTTGGTGCCAGACCGATGTAGTAATAGCTGTATCTATTGTAAAGCTTTTTTGCTCTGAATAGGTAGACCAGGAGTTAGAGCCACCCGGATCACGAGCTCGAGTTCGCCACCAGTACGTAGTACCATTTATAAGAGCCGATTGGGCAACATAGCGAATAGCGTTACCTGAAGTAAACGGCGAGACGTCAGAACTGGAGGCACTATTTGAAAATCCAGCACTTACTCCAGAAGTAAAGGTTGATGAGGCTGCGAAATCGTACGTAGTTGACAATTGGAGCTCATATTGCAAATCGTCATTTTGCGGATCTGTTGTAACAAAGGTAAAGCTTGGTGTTGTCGTTCCTGATTTCGCATTATCAAACGGTTGTGACTGTGTCGGCGCTTCAATCGTGAGCCCCCAGGTCACTGTCCAATCAAGCAAACGTGGAAGTGTACTATTGCCCGAGAAGGCAGCCACCATACGAATTTCATTATAGATAGTTGTACTAAGGGTAATGAGCGATACGGGCGAAGAGGTAAAGCCGCTACTGTTTCCAGGTAGAGCGCTGTCAGGAATCAAGGCAAACGTATCACCTCCCACTCGATATTCAATATAGTAGCGAATTGAACCAGACGTTATGTTGTTATTAAAACTAAATATACCCCACGCATTCCCCGTTTCCCGATTATCGTAGTCAATCACCGTACTCGTGGTAGTACCGTTTATAAACACTCCGTCAATTCCGGTATCATTTGTGGTGGTACTGACTGTCGTATCAAACTGATTGTTGGTTATAAACTGATCGCCGGTTGTTTGGAACCAGGTCGTTATACTCGTACTGGCGATAGTAAAGCTATAGGGAGTTGACCACGCACTGTTAGTATTTGAACCAAAATCATCTTTTGCCCGCACTCGCCACCAGTAGGTACCATTACTTAAACTTACGTTTGGGATAAATCGCATCGTTTGTCCACTCGTATATTGATTACGTTGTGAAGGGTTCGCAAGATTCGTAAAGAGTGAGAAGTTTGACCCCGAATTTCGGTTAAATGACGGGGAGCCAAAGTTAATATCATCATCAACTTCAATCTCGTATGACACATCATCACTCAGTTCATCCTCTGCCGTAAACTCGAACCATGGTGACGATGAAGCGAGTTGTCGATTATCAAATGGCGCACTCAAGCTTGGCTGAAGTGGTGGTGCATTTGTAATGAGTTTTGGATAATTAACATATGAACTCAAAGACGAACCATCAGCGTATGCCATTCGGAAACAATAATTAGTACTCGAAGTAGCGCCATTATTTTGAAGACTAAAGTCCCATTCCGCATCAGTACCGGTCGCTATAGCATTCCGATTTGAATTCGTTGGATTAAATTCTTCATAAGTCTCAGCATAATCAGATCCTGTCAAAACAGTTGCCGTAAGTGTCCGTCCATCTCCAATAATTTCTTCTGCAGAGTCCAAGGTAAAGCCATTTGGATTCGATTGGTTATTAAACTCGGTTAATCGCCACGCTTGACTTCGCGCCACGGAAGAAAAGCGCATCTCATCAGCCCGCCCATTGTAGTCAGTGTTACCATTGTGACCACCAAGTTTTACCAAAGTTGCCGGAGTAAGGGCGCCAAGGGCAGCATCACTAGTAGTAGCAAAGGCATTGTTTACACTTAAAAAGATATTTGCACCATTATCACGTCCCCACGAAACATATTGCCAGGTAGTAGTCGCGATTGCTGAACTGGTAAGACCAGTTAATACTGACCCGCTATCGTTTCGATATTGATGCATGTAGTTACCACCACTCGCCTTTAGTGAAACAAGAGGATTTCCACCAATGGTTCGATCGACAAAATACGTACCTGCACCGTCATTTCCGGCACCATTAGTAAACGCACCAGACCTAAACCAGCCACTATAAGTATAACTACTAGCAGAACCTAAACTAAAGGATGGGAAATCTACTGAATAATCTCCAGAACCCAAAAAGTCGAGACCGTTACCAATTTGAGTTGATACCAAACGTCCACTCGTCGCTGTACCAGTACGAGTTGCATGACGAGCGGCAGCTGTACTATCTAATATCTGAGGTGCTGAGCCAGACGGATCCTGGTTCATGTGATAAACACCAAGATAGCTGTTCGTCCATACATTCTGTGAACCAAAAGTGGCATTAGCAGCATAGGCACTAGCTGCTGGATTCGCATAGTAAATATAGTAGTCGGTGCTTGAAGTTGCGGAAACGTACCCTTTAAAATGAAGCTCTCCAGTATCAGTTGTGGTATTAATCGAAACCAATTCAAACGGCACCTCTGTAATTCCATCACCTCGAGTGACTCTAATATCTGCTCCGTTACTCTTCACATAATCAAAAAACGTAGCGGAGAGATCATTTAAGTTTACATAGACTGGAAAATCAGAAGAAGTAGAAGACACTAGTGCGTTTGGAATCGAGATTTTTGTGCGGCGCAACCAACTCGCACTGTACCAATCGCTTCCAATTATTGTGTTGGCAAACCCACGCCAGGTAGCAGTTGTACTACCAACCGCACCAACATCTTGCCAACTCATAGTTGGACTGCATGAGAGACCCTCCGCGTATTGCAGTTTAAAGGCTTTTGTGGAGGTAGGTTGGACCACATTTGATCCAAGTAATGACATGCGCAACCGAATACTGCTGCTGCTATTTATAGCCAGATTTGAAGTAATCGCAGTATTTTCAGGTACATCACTTACTCCCGCTGGCCACGGATCAGTTGGCGTCAAAAAGCTTCCATTGGTGAACCAGCGGTAATTATTTTGAATGAGTTTTGGCTCACGTACCCACGAGAGTGTCCAATTGTTTAAGTTTGCGCTCGCCGAACCAAGGGTGGTAAGCGTAGCCTCCATACAGATTTGATTATAAGTTGTTGTTGAGAGACCAACTAAACTGATTGGAGAATTTGTCACATCAAACCCGGCTGAGTTACCCGTCAAAGCTCCGTTCGGGATATAACTATCACAGGTAGTCGTACTGGTAAATTTAAATTTAACTTTTACGTCTGTTCCGAATGGCTCAGTGGTACTAAAACTAACATCACCCCAAGTTGGTTGATTCGGTACAAAAGAGAAACTAATCGCTGGAGTGAGAACCACTCCCGAAGTAAATTGAAAACGCTTAGCTGTAATATCAAACATTTCATACGGCGCAGCAATGATTGACGATGGACTAGCTTCAATGGTTTGCTTTGAGGACCAGGTGGTACCATTCCAGAATGACGACTCTAGCACATCAGTTGCATCATCGAGGTTGATGGATACAATTACCCCATCATCACTTCGCTCACTATTAATCCAGAACGAGTCAGAAACTCCGGTAATCGTAGCCTCGGTCGTCCACGTGGAGGTGGCAAACACACGGAATCGAGAATCAGTGGTATCACTATACGGCACCATGATGTATCCGCTTCTACCTGCAGCAGTTTCAAATGGACAATCAAAGGGTCGAGCCGTAGCGGAATTGGCCGCTGTCTCTAATTCAAAGAACGTACTCCAGACTCCCCCATCCCAACGTAAGACCCCAATATCTGAGTCGGCATCAACGTAACAGAGACTGAGTTTATCGGAACTTGGATCACTAGTTAATTTACCAAACGCAAAGTCGTTTCCAATAGGCTGCGTCGCATTTGAACTCCAGCCGACACCGTCCCACGTGGTGTAAAGGATATTATTATTTGCTCCGTTTGACACAATCACAACAGCCTGATTACCGGATGCTTCGTATTGAATAGCGATTCCCTCCCGAGCTGCCAATGCTGCCGATCCTAACACTTTGCTATTTGTCCATGTACTCCCATCCCATACCAAAGCTTCATACTGCACTCCGGTATCTCGAACAACCAATATCATCTCATCAGACGATGGGTCTGAAGCAATATCCAAATAGTTACAATTATTAACCGAACTTACGGTGATAGTAGACGTCGCCGACCACGTGACTCCATTCCATACCCGGAATACCGGTCGTGAACTTGACGCACACGAAACAGCAATCAAATCACCGGAGAGACTTTCGTAACTTAGTGCAATCCCTCTTCGCGTTACATCCGCGACACCACCTGCAAGCTGCGTTTGGTTACTCCACGATGAAGTTGAGGCGGTGTAAATTTGCACATACGTATTCGCAGCCTGATCAAGAGTAGCGAGTGCGTACTCATTTCGTGTCACTCCCGCTGCTGTCTTGACCCAGTTAATCGTACCTCCGACTGCTAAGGCATTTAATTCGGCACCCCATGTCGTACCATTCCAGAGTCGGTACCGTGGAGTACTCACAACTCCCTCACCATACGCGAGGAGTAATTCCGTACTTTTTGTAGCATCTACCTGAATACTATCGACACCAGTTGATACTGCACCTACTAACGTATTACTTAAAAATTGTCCACTGAAGGTCTGGTACCAATTTGGCGCAGAGGCAGCAAGGTCAACCGTGAGGTTCTGGGTCGTTGTCCAATCACCAAAATTTCCTGAACCGGTAGCGTCTGCTGCTCGAACCCGCCAGTAGTATGTAGTGAGGTCGGTAAGCGTACTACTCGCTTGCAGCTGGTAGCGGATTTTTTGATTTTCAAAAAACGGTGACGTATCAGTAGCGGTAATAGTATTGACAAAGCCTGGGCTTGAAGACGAGATAAACGAACTGCCACTACTAAAATCTGAGCTTGTCGAGATGGCAAATTCATACGCAATGTCTGATGTACCATCGGGATCATTTGCTTGAAATTCAAAATACGGTGAAGTTGAAGCAAAGCGAATATTATTGAACGGTACATTAAATGTCGTTGGTGGGAGAGGTTCAAAATTTATGTCAGCTTTTTTGGTCAGCATCAACACCGCGTCATCAGTATCATCAATGACCGCATTACCGGCTTCTTGTTCAGAGAATACACGCACTATTTGACCAGCAGTAACCCCTTCAAGCAAATACGTCATCGCGCCCGAGGACGTACCATGCCCACCGGTATTACGCATGAAGTGTGATTTTGTTTCTGCACCAGAGACGGTTACCCCGTTCACCGTAACGGTAATACGGTTGTTCGCCCGCTGTGTCGTCGAACGCATGGAGTCAGTATAGGTAAGCAAATAATCACCCGGTGTATTAACCGTAATCTGACTGTTATTGGTTGTTGTCGAGTGAGTGAATGTTGTCGAACTATAGGCCACCTGCGTATCCCACAAAATTGCTTCAGCCGGACTATTACTCCAGTCAGTACCGCCCGTAAGATTGCGGCCGCGTAAGACAATAGTTTCAGTGGCCGGAATTGGTTCAATGTAGACAGATCCGACAAACCCGGTTGGCACAGTGGTTGTACCCGCACTTGCTTCCGCTTCGGTAGTAATCGTGAGCACCTGATTACTCGTCGTTGCCACAATAATACCCGACCAATGCATAGACGAATCAGCATCAGACTCATTTGCTTCACCAGCTAAATATCCTTGGGCAATAATTCCACCCGGTACCTGCACGCCATTAAGACGTACTCTTCCCATCACATTGGTTTGCGCGATTCCGGTAACCGCATTGAGGGGAACACTAATCTGGACCTGGTAGGTTCCGGGATTACTAATCGTAATATTTTGGGGATTAACCACGTTAGAGTGGACAAAACCTGAATTTTGTCGTGTTTCTATCCATTCCAGCGCTGACGCTGCAGTTTGGTTTAAGTTAGTAGAACTAGCCGTCCGTGTTGTTGTCGCAGCAAACACGGTCTTGGTTGGAGAAACATACTCGACGTACATAGCTGCTCGTCCAGACACATTCACGATATCGCCAACATCTACTGTGGCAATGCCTTGTGCAAATACTTCAACATAATCATTAGCAGCGATTCCGGTAAGTAAAAAGTTCGTATGCGAGGATGATTCGCTTTGGTTACCCTGGTTTTCAATCAGGCCACTACGTCCGAGACCTTGTGGTACCGCAACTCCATTAACGCGCACCTCAACCCCAACCCGAGTCCGACTATTATTAGCATCAGTACGTTGCTGTGGAAGAGTGACAGCAATCATATAATCCCCCGCCCGTCTAAAGGTCATTCGTTGTGAATTACTCGAGGTGGAATGAGTAAAGTAGTAAGTGTCAACACTTGAGGTACTCCACAGAAGTGGACTTGCAACGCCATTTAAATTAGCGCCAGTTAAAGTTTGTGTACCCGTCAGCCAGGCAACGTTTGTTAAAGCATCAGACGCAATTTGCCACTGACGCAACTCGGTAAACCCATCCATATCGAGGGGACCAAGTAAGTACATATATGGACTCACGTCAGGTGCGTCAAAGGTATAACTCAAATTAAGTGAATCTCCCTCAACTAAAGAAATGTTTTTCCATGTCAAAAGTGTGTACTCAGGCAACGAACTTATTTCAGCATCACCGAAATCGCTCAAAAGAAAACCGCGAGGAACTCGTTCAGTAATGTCTCCCGTAAAATCACGATTTGCCTTGATGTCGAGTTTTACTGCATACGGAGACGGCGGGTAGATACGCGTTGGAGCAGTACGGGTAATATCAAAAGGAATGTAGTCACGAACTTCAAAACTATCTTCGATTTTATGGACGACTTCTCCAGCCTGATTGAGGTGCTGCAACTGAATCTTGTAGAGTCCCCACTCACCCGTATTAGTGAACTTTGCAATATAGTCAGGGATGTCAGTCACGTTATTATCTCCACAGGCACCAGACTGTTCTACCGGCACTTCAAAGATTTCATTTTTAGGATTAATGATTTTTAGCTCAAGCTTCGCATCACAAATAGTATCACCTTGATCAGTAAGGGCAGCGAGGTTAAATTCGACTGACTCATTTGGGGCATACATACTCTTTTTTGTATTCACCGCCAAGAGACCCCAATAGAATTCAAACGCGTCAGTATACACATCACCATTTTCAAGCATAGAAACCGAGACCGTATATTTACCCGGCTGCAATTTTTGTGGCATTTCAATTGCGTCCATGGTCCACGTCAACCGATCATTGTAGGTAATTTTAAATGGCACGGGGATTTCGAGCCCATCCTTATCAGTGAGGGTAATCCGATCGACGGCAAATGTATTCTCTGAAAAGAGTGTTCTAAATAGTCGACCAAAGAAACCTCCTTGTGGGTCGTATGACAAAGTAAACGAAGGCAGTCGACTCAAGGCTGGATCAAGATCAGGCCGATTTAAGATGTTAATTTCTGGTTGTAAAAGATTTCGATTGTAGTCAATCGTATCGGTAAATACATCACCGACACCTTCTTCAAAAAACTCACCCGACGTCACTTCAAGCCAAATTGCCTCTACATAGGCTGTTTTTAAATCGGTAACATTACCCTGGTACGAGAGCTTAATTGAAAGATTTGAAAGTTCTGCGGCAGAAGGTGGCGTATCAAGTGAAATCAAGAAATATCCCCCATTAATACTATTTGAGATTTCATCATCTATGTCTATCACTTGAGCAGTAGCCCATTGTTTCGTTCCGGTACCCACATCATATGAGTACTCTACCAAGAAACGTTGTGGTCCATCACCACGATTCTCTTTGGTTTGGGCAGCAAGCGAAAGTCGTAATTGTGCTGAATCAAGAACAGAACCATCTTCAAAATCTGGCATGGCAAATCCCGTGAAAATCATACTGTTGGTTGAACAGCCGAGAGCACTCTCACACGGCTCGAGAGTAAAGACCGGGACGTCAGGCTCGACCTCAGTTTCGCTCACCGAAATTACTTCACCTTCACTTGTACCAGTAGCACTCTCCTCTATCAATACCGACTCTTCTGGGAAGGGTGTTCCTGGCACTTCGACAGGACTCTCAGAAACTGATTCAGAAGTTAATCCATCTTGAACATTCTCATCAGCTCCAGTTACTCCATCTGCAGGTAACTCAGTTATCGGTTCATCAGGAAGGACGTCTGTAGAAGATTCTTGTGTCGACTCTACTACTGGCTCAGGCTCCGTAACCTCATTTGCAGTAACGGGTTCATCGATAACACCTTGCGCCAATGGATACGCTCGAACATCACTTTCAAACACTCCCCACACGAGAGGCGACACTCTATTATTGCGAGTTGTCGGTTCAGATGTACTTTCCACAGGAACATCTGTCTGAGTTTCAGACTCAGACGGAATCTCCGGTTCGGGCTGAGGAACTACTGGTTCTAGTTCAGGAGGTACAGATGTTTCTACCTGCTGTTCACTTGTTTGTGGAGCTTGTTCTGCGACTGGCAAATCAGTACCACTGGGTGCTGTGACATTTTCTTCGTTACTTTGTTCAGGAACTGGTCCGACATCAGTTGTTGTTCCAGCTTGATTAGGATTTTGAGGAGTAGGAGCATTTTCACTCGTGCTGGCTGAGAATAAACCCAGTTCAGACACAAACGCTGAGTTATCTTTATCAAAATCTTGATATAAAGAATATTCAGAAATATCCTGAACAAGAACAGATTCTAAACCAAGCCAACTATCAGACGTGACGGATTCAGGAATAATTACTAATGATTCTGTTGTGTACACCGTGCGATCAACATACGTTGCGTACACAACAAAACTACTAACAACCACGAGGGTTACCAGTATCATCACTGATGATTTTCTGAGTACGTTTAACGTTGATTTCACAGACTCCTAAACTGCCCACGCACATAGAAAACGGGGCTCATTATAGTATAACGCGCGCCCCTCTGAAGGGACGCGCGTTATACATTTTTTATGTGGATTGAAGTGAATTTTTACTTCAATATTGTCTTTACATCATTGATTTCTTTTTCTATCAAGGTCTCAGATACCTCCAAGGCCTGATTAAGTCCTTCGACGGCTTCTTTTTCCTTCTTTGATAGTCTTGGACGCTTGGAAATTAAGTTGATTTGATCATAGATTTCATCACGGAGGGCAGAGAATATTTTTTCCATTTGGTCTTGGATTTCTCGCGTCTCGCGACGAAGCTTTTCTTCTCGGAGATGATTTTGCTTGCGATCATACCAGAGGTAGGCCAGGAGCATTCCAATGATTGAGATTAAGAACGCAATGAACAGATTGGTAGCCGTAAGGAAGTCCCAAAGGGTGACTTCTTCAACTACTTCTGCAGGCTTTATCCATCCTGCAGTAATGAGGACAGCGACAGTACTTTCCCTAATATTTCCTGCTCGGTCATGAGCGATGATTCGTACCGTGTAGGTGCCATCTTCTAATTCTTTGAGTAAGTACCCGAGTGCAGCTTCGTCCGGCGTAACTTTGAACGGTTCCTTGTCAGCAATGGTGACTTCGTAAAAATCAATTCCTGAAGTAACGTCTTTTGCGGCAAAATTCAAGAGTGGGAATCCCGTCGTAGAGTTTGCAGCCCGAACATCAATTTCAAATGGTTCTGGTGCTGTTGTGTCAATTTGAATTTTTCGATTTAATACCGCTCCCCACCCAACTTGGTTTTTGAACTTAATACTCAAGTATTGTATTCCGTCTACTAAGTTGTCTCTTGAAACAATAAACTCATCAGTTGGCGGGTCTTTAACTGCATCTTTATTTTCATCAGGTTGGTTTTCAGAACTGGTTGATAGTTCTACCGCTACGACATTGACGTCAAATGGAATTGTCCATGAAAATACCCCCTCAGTATTTTTGTACCATAGCTCTGGATCAAGGAATGCTGGCGAACCGATCTCTGGTGCTCGAGGTGGATCACCGAATATAATTGCTTTATCATCTTCCTCTTCCGCTGCTGGAGTAGTTGGTTTAGGTGTCGCTGGTGTTGGAGTCGTTGGTGTCGGGGTTGGAGTGGGTGGTGGTGTTACTCCCGAGGCAACTGTGTAGGTACCTCCCGATCCAGTCTGATACACATCAGTACCACGACCATCAGCAGCCAGGACTGAACCCTTTGTTACCGAGAGACCTCCCGATCCAGCGGCCACCGCTCGGAACGTAACGTTAATCAAGTTTGATTGTGCGGTAAATGGTGAAGGACTCCCTCCTCCAAAGGTAATAGTACCAGCAGCATTTGAATAAGCTGGCTCAGTCGTCCAAAGAGAAAACACTGAGCCATCCTTACTCACACTTACAACCGAGAGAACAGCGGGGTCATATTTAAGTGAGGCTTCAACTGCGTTCACGCTCGCGCCAGCTGGTGCCACACGAATCGCAACCGTAAACGTCTGCCCTGGAGTGTAGCTACCAGTAGCTGGTGAGACGAGGATATTGGCCGCGAGCGTATAGGACACTGAGGATAAAAATAAGACACCCGCAAAGAGGACTCCGAGAATTGTTTGGTGAGTGAATATTTTTATTGAGAACATAAGAACAATTTTACTGCGACTGATAGCTTCTATTATGACACACGCGGTCGGGTGCGGTCAGGAGTAATCTTCAACTTTACTTTTTCTTTCTCCTCTGGTTTTAATAGGGGTAATATCAGAATCAAAACACCATTTTTAATTTTTGCTTCGGCTTTTTCAATCTCCACACTCTCAGGTAAAATAATTCGTCGATAAAAATCACCCCAGACACACTCTTCGGTAAAAAAAGCACCATGTGGTTTACTTTTTGGGAAAACAATAAATTCAGGACGAATGCGACGACCTTCAATCAAAACTATATCTGCATCGCCCTCAATCGATACATGAACATCATTCATGTCAGCTCCTGCTGCTTGGGCATAAATAACAATCGTGCGTTCAGTTTGAAATACATCGACATCTAGTTGCGCCACCTTGTCGACCGCGGTTTCTTCTTCACTCGATTGGAGTGTCTGATCTGATCGTACTCCACGACCTTTGAGACGTTGTAAAAATGACATACTATTTGTATACATTATATAGGTTGCAACTCATCAATTTATAATGTTTTACACAGGCATATAAATTAAAACAACAACCAGTAATTCTGATTGTTGTTTTAATTTTTTCTAAGTTCGAGTATTTTTCGAAAGAACTTTTCAAGATGAGTTTTGACGAGGCATGCAAGGGAGAATGATTGAAGCGTATTTGATATACGATGAAATTATTAGGCTGCAGCATAACAAAGTCATAACTCATTTTTGAAGAGTTCTAACCTGTCCAGTTGAATAGAAGGATGGAGAAGTCTGTTAGATTAACGCGCGTATCTCCATTAATGTCAGCCGCGGGGTCTGAATCACCGCCCGCAGTATTCCACCAGAACAAAAGAATCGAGAAGTCGACCAGGTTTACTTTTCCATCACGATTGAGATCGGTATTCAATGGTCGGTTAGCGGCTTGACCCACCCCATACAGCGTATAGTTAGAAAAGTTTGTGGCGAGACCTCCAGTTTGTACAGCCTTCACTCTAGCTTTATAGGTACCTTGTAAAAAAGCTGTAGTATCAATAGGAATTGTCCAGAGTCCACCGGCGTTTGCAACTGCCGTGAATTGCTTACGCGAAGCAACCGTGCCATCTTTTTCATTCTCAACCGTGACGGTTGAGTTAGGGATTGCATATCCAGACAAGGTTAATGGCGCACCAGGATTAACTGGGTCTGGTGTCACTGACAAGGACGGGGCCAAGATAATATTTGAGAGAGTAGAAGCGCGAGCACCGGTTACCGTAAATGATGTACTGAAGGTTGAGGTTTTCACCTTTGCTGCATCAGTCGAATAGACTCCGAAGGTATATACACCACGAGCAATCAGGTCAAGCACAATACTGTACGAACCATCAGACCCGGCAGTACTTGTTTTAGCAACCTTACCATCAACGAGTGCCGTCACTTGACTTCGCGGTGCAGTATATCCATTTATGGTTACCTGTCCGTCACCACTTCGGTATGGCCCGTCACTCGATTCAAATCCTCCCCCTCCGTCACTTCCCCTTCCTCCTCCCCCTCCACCCCCACTCCCGCCACCTGAACCACCACCACCAGATGCTCCGCCTGTAGATGGAGCAACACCATCTGAAGCTCCTGATGTTCCACCCGAACCTCCACCGGTCCCTGTTCCATCATTACCACTTCCCGTTCCGTCCCCCGTTGTACTACCGGTCGTATTAGCGGTTCCCGTTGGTTGCGCATTAACTGAAAAGCTGATCGGAAAATCGTCAGTGTTAAAGTTTCCTTCATCATCAATACAACGAATATAAAACCTATTCAGTGAATTCGGCGTTACCGTCACTACTACGGTATGAAATACCAAACCAGTACTGGTAAATACCCCTCCCATACTCGAATACGACTCTCCGGGAACAGTACTGTACCGACATATGGCAAACTCATCAGTCTCAAGGGAAAGCTCTACTCCTAACGTTGTACCAGAAAGCGTTCCGGTCGGAGCTCCAGAAAACCGGAAGGGAGGTATCTCCTCAGTTGTATCAACAGGAGCTACTGTTACTTGATCAATAATAAAAACAACAAAACCAGCATTCGCTACTTCGCCACCTGAGTACACACGAAAATCTACTGAGTGCGCTCCAGTAGTTGTACTGTTAATAATCGGACGAGTATCACCAGGAACCGTCGTCGTACCAGTTGTTGTACTGAATACAAGCGCCGCCTGTTGCGCCATACTTGTGTGGTTACCTACTTTGAACTCAATCATTGAGCCAGGGTTAATTCCGTCAGATGAATTTAACGTATAACGAATCATTCCTGGCACCCCAGGAGTAATTTCAACAAAGTCTTCAGCGGCACTCACAACAGCACCCACCGAACGAGACAAACCATTAATTTTTAGTTCTACATTTCGTAACGGAGAAAAGGTGCTCGTGGCAAGAATCTCAAACTCTGCTGGCGGCACAATTTCAAACGTACCACCGGGAGCTACACTGGTATTAAGAATAAACGAGAAAGTATGATTTGCAGCTTTGCCGGGAGCAGAAGTTGAAACGGTATCTCGGTAACTGGTAATATTTCGAGCCTGCATTAGTTCAGGCACAATCAAAAACGCCAAAATTCCGGTTACCAGACCGACACACAGGGCAGTCACCCACGTCGACAACGCGTTACTCATTACTACTATTGTACCCTGCACTCGCTCTCAGTCCTGGCCGCTTACACACAACATACATATATATGTGTAACGTAAAACCTACGCACCTAATCTATTCAACAATAAATCCACCCGCTTGATGACTCCAAAGTTTGGCATACGTCCCACCGGCGTCTTTTAAGGTCTCGTGAGTCCCATCCTCAACAACTTGCCCACCTTCAAGCACAATTATTCTATCCATTTCACGCAGGGTTGAGAGGCGATGTGCTACCGCTATGACAGTTTTTCCTACCATCAACGCATGAAGCGCTTTTTGTATCTCTGCTTCACTTTCACTATCAAGCGCCGATGTCGCTTCGTCCAGAATCAGAATCGGGGCATCCTTAAGCATGGCGCGGGCAATTGCCACGCGCTGTTTCTGACCTCCAGAAAGCTTCACTCCCCGCTCACCCACCAAGGTCTCGTATTTTTCAGGCAATGCCATAACAAAGTCATGCGCTTGAGCCTTTTTCGCAACTTCTTCGATTTCCGCTTGGGTAGCATCTGGCTTGCCGTAGGCTATATTCTCCTGAATCGAACGATGAAATAACGCCGGCTCTTGGGGCACCACAGCAATTGCCTGGCGCAACGAGTTCTGAGTCACCTCGGCGATGTTTTGCCCATCAATCAAAATGGCACCAGCCGTAACATCGTGCTGACGAAGGAGGAGCGAAACAAACGTCGATTTCCCTGCGCCTGACGCTCCAACCAATCCGACTCGTTGACTGGGTTCAATCCTGATATTAAAATCAGAAAATACCAGAGTTGGGTTACTCTCAAAATTAAAGCTAACATTATTCCATACTATCGCTCCTCCATTACTTATTTGTAGCTCGTGAGCTAGTTTAGTATCTGTAATTTCATAGGGAACCATTAACTCTTCGAGACCTTCTTTCATTTCACCTAACGTTCTGGCAGTACTATTGAATGCCTTTCCAATAAACAAAAGTGTTCCTGATAACTGAGAAATCAGTGATGCTATCAATACGAACTCTCCGGTCGTCACCAAGCCATCTTGCCATCGTGTAATAAGGAGCCAAAACATACCGAGAGCAAACACAAATAACACAAAACTATTCACAATCAACATGTATTCGGTGCGTGTCCAGCTTTTCTGGCGTGCCAATTTAAATTTCTCTGCCCCTTTGGCAATATATTCATTCTCTCGTCCACCAGCAGAATACAGTCTTACTGCACTAATATTTGAAATAGCATCAACCATACTAGCAACCAGCGCTGTACTCGCCTTGGCTTGTAATTTTGAATATTCTTGCTTTTTTGGAGAAAGTTTAGTATTTAAAATTAGCAAAGCAAAAACAAGTACCAAAAATATGATGGCGGCTGTGACATCAATGGAAATAATAAATCCAAAAGTTACTACTAACGAAGTCAGGGAATACAAATATGACCATAATAGTTCTGGAATTAAACTATCCATTCCCCCAATTATGTTACGAATTTTATTTTGAATACCACCAGCAAAACGATTACTGAAGTAGCCATGACTATGATTTGAAATGTAGCCAAATAAAAAATTGGTGCCGGTTTCTTGAGCCTGTATTGACCAACGCATTCCTAAGTACCCACTGATACGAAAAAGCGCCTGAATAGTAAATATAATCACCGGGAAACATAATCCATACCAAAACACATTTGCAGTATTACCACTCTCGACCGCATCAACAATCAACTTAAACAAATAACTGATTGATTGGTCTAATGCAGCAGCCAGCATGGCTAAAAAGGCGGCCGAGAACATCCACCATTTATGTGGCTTACTAACATGCCAAAAATAAGCCCCCGGTGTAGCGGGGATAGTTTCTAAACTTGGAGTGTTTATTACATCAACGTTTTTCATACTTTTTCAAGAATTGCATTATAACATAAATC
Source organism: Candidatus Kaiserbacteria bacterium (assembly GCA_031430855.1). GTDB lineage: Bacteria > Patescibacteriota > Minisyncoccia > Phycocordibacterales > UBA918 > OLB19. The sequence continues at coordinate 16,338 of JANPCG010000010.1, read as the reverse complement.
TTCATTTATTCTAGACTTACTGAAACAAAAAGTTTAAATCGTGCGCAAAAATCTTTCAAGTACGAGTGAAGAAGCGTGTAGCTTCTGCAAGACTCATTGTGGAAGTTTGTAAGCGAAGCGAAAACAAACTAACCAATGAGTGTACAGCTTCTGTAAGAAGATCAAGGAGTGAGTAGAGGAGACGTACTTAATTGTACGTTGACTTTACAAACGACGCAGATGACAAAGTAATTAATGATTTTGGGTGCGATATTTAGCGGACGCAGCGGAATCCCAGGGCAGATGAGAAAAAACTCGACTTCGTTGTCGCCTGCACCGCATACACTCCCCCATCATTTCCACTAGCATAAAATCCACCCCGAATGATACCAAAGGAACCGATTTGATTGCTCCAAATATAATCATTATCAAATGAGGTCTCAGACACTTCTTGAATTGATTCCGTCGCTACCCCACCGGCATCTACTTGAGTCACATACCCTGAATTGGGTAATTTCCGCTCTTTATACACCCCTTCAATCACATCATCACTGGTCCACTCCCACACATTCCCCGCCGCATCAAAGATTCCAGTAGCCGAGAGACAGCTCGACTGCTTACCGGCAGGAAATAGAACATTACTCGAAATGTTACACCTGGAACTCGGCGTACCAATGGCCGCTTGGTACCACTCAAAAGCCGTAGGTAAACGTTTTCCGGACCGCGTACAAAACAATTGAGCATCATCTCGGGTCACAAACCGCCAGGGAGTCGCACCTGTTTGCGAAACGCTCATACAATCAATATCCTCGCGATTAGCAGCTGTTTCTACCCCACTCGCCGGATTAGAATAGACACACGCTGGGGTAGGACTCGCTTCAAACGTATCAACACACGTGAATGTAAGTGCGGATTCTACGTGCGTCATCCCTGGCGGGCAAATACTCACGTCTGTACCAATAAGTTGCCCCAAAAGACTACCCCCTTTACCCTCCAGCACATCTGAAGCACTAATCCCAAGCGTGGTCACAACCACAGAGACAGCTACCGTCATAAGAATCGGGATTATTTTCATATCCTAAAGTTGTGACTGCATACACCTGAACCCAACCGCCGCACTCGCAAAATCTGATCGTATTCCGGTGTGCGTACTGTAGAGCCCGGTATCTGATTTTCCTCCGTAAAAACCGCCTCGCATCATGGCCATTGTACCCGTTGCCGCTCCCCAACTATAATCAAAACCATACGTTGTCGTTCCTACAGGCATCGTCTCTATCGCAACCCCTGCGCTATTTACCAAAGTCACATAACCGGATTGGGGCAATTTATTTCCTTCAAATTGACCCGAATTAATATCACCCTGTACCCATTCCCATACATTCCCAACCATATCGCGCGTGCCGACCCCAGAATGACACTGCGGAAATACTCCACCTGGCGCTAGTACACCTTCCGTGTTACACCCAGATTCATTTGTCCCGAGCGCTGCCTGATACCATACTGCTGATGTAATTAATTGTTTTCCGGCTCGAGCACACAGTTGTTCAGCCTGGGTTCGGGTGATAAATCGCCACGGTAGCTCAGCTTCAGTACTTACCGGTACACAGTCAATATCACTAATATTATCCTGCGTATACTCCACACTCGTTGGTTGACGATGGACACACGTATCACCGACACTCGCTTCATAAGTATCAACGCACACCATCCCAACCTCTAGCCACACAGGTACCATACCGGCCGCGCATACCAGAGCAGGAGCGGACGAAGTAAATATACTCGCCAACAATGTAGCGCGGGAACCATTTACGGTATCAGCCGCATCAATACCGAGTGCTGTAATAACGAGCGCTCCACCAATAATAACCGGAATTGTATACCTCTTCTTCATTATCTCTATTCTATACTACACACAAATAATAAAGCCGCCTCTATAAACTCTTTGCACACCGAAATCCAATCGCTCCACTACTGAAATTTAACCCAATCATGGCATGCGCACTATACAAGCCTCCGTCTCCGTTACTTCCATAGTATCCGCCACGCATCAAAGCAAAGGTACCTGTCGCACTTGACCAAAAATAGTCATTGTTATAGATGGTCTGTGGAGTCGATGTCGTTTGTGATGGTATACCGGCAGCTCCAATAGCAGCAATGTAGCCAGATTGGGGTAACGGCTCGCGGTCAAGTATCCCACCCTCAACTTCACCTTGGACAAATTCCCACACATTCCCCACCATGTCATACGCTTCTACACCTGATCGACAGTCTGAGAAACTGCCCGCGCTTCGTAACTGACCACTCTGATTACAAACAGTAGAATCAATCGTACCGAGCGCACTCGCATACCACTCCTCTCTCGTCGGGAGTCGTTTACCGTTACGGGCACACAGCTGTTCAGCTTGGGAGCGGGTGACGTAGCGCCACGGCACACTTCCTTCTATACTCTCTGCCATACAGTTCGCATCTACCGCATTTAAGGCAGTTTCGCTTGGTGATTCTGGCGCACGGACTAAACATTCATTGCCAACTCCGTTTTCGTATTGATCAATACAAAACGGGAAATCACCTTCTACCCGCACCATACCAGACGGACACACAGGGGCCCCGACTTTACCCACTAAAATACCGAGTGCCGTTTGCGACCCACGGAGTGTATCCGTAGCGTCAATCGAAAAACTCGTAAGCGTGATGATACCAACTGTCACCAAGAGAAATTGTATACCAAGGCGCAGTGTCGAAACTCGAAACATACGGTTTAGGCTGACAGGACCACCTCTTCAATACGCACCATATCACGGGCCCGGATAAAATCGAGCACATAATTGATCAGAATAAGTACAATCAAAATAAAGAGTACGCCACTTAATATATACGTGGTAGTGAGTTGATTCATCGAACCCCCACCCTCGAGCCCAACTTCAATTTCACGCTCAGCCAAAGCTTGCTCGCGTGCATCAAGCGCTAATTTTTGCGCCGTAATTTCTGCCGTCAACTGATTGAGTTCGGTTGGTGCTACACCTACAAACACACCAACGGAATTGGCCATGTAGACCTGCGTGCCATATGCCATCCGAGCAGTCGTCTCACTCAGTAGTCCCGCTTGAAACAGCAATACTAATGCCATTACAACACTACTGATACGAAGTATTTTGTGATACACCGTTGTTTCTAACATAGTTGTATTGTACCTTATGAAAACCTCCCTACGCAAAGAGTAACACCAGGATTATCAAGAACACTGCAGTTACCGTAAGCATCACCGTGAATACCAACAGCAAAGCTGATGAATTGCTTTCTTTTCGCCTGCGCACGAGTTTACGGGTTCCACCAACTGCACCATAGTAGGCCAACTTTTTATGTACATACATACGGACAGTGACAAACGTAATCAGTAATATCGTTCCGAGCACCCCCAAGGCTGGCAAAATAATATTCATTGGCAAGATCCAGAATGAAACGCTACTCGACATCGTCTGTTTCGCCCCTTCTTCACCATAGACCGGACTCACCATCGCTTCGTAGCGTCCAAAACCTGGACCATCTCCTGTCCACGTCATTACAAACTCTCGTGTGCTCCCCGGGAATACCCCGGCAGCTTCTTCATTAAAAACGAGGGTGGCCACTTGTTTTCCAAACATATTGGTAATTTGAAGTGGTCCCGTTGGTTGCACCAGAGTATTACCTTCATTTTGAATCTTGACATTAAATTCTACTTCAGACTTTCCATAAATATAGTTATCGGTAGAGAATTGCCGAATCTGAGCACTTTCTACACATTCTCCTGCCACCCGAATATTTACAATATTCCCTACCTCGTATCCAATCGCAGCTCCACTTTCACGCAACTTTGGTGGTTCGGCTGAAACAAAGATTCCACCAAAGTGGTTACAAGGCGAAGCATTATCGGGGACAGCTATCACAAAGGAGAGAGCCTTCTCTTCTCCGCGAGCTACGGCGAGCGTATCAGTCTCAAGAGTAATCCATTCACTTAGTTCAAATCCTGATTTAGGACTGTTCCCTTCGGCAAAGACCGGTACACCGCCATCACGCACACTGGTGATATCCCGCTTATTGAGGTAGTAGGTTTGATCCGCTTCGCTCACATTTTGAATTAATACCGTAAATTGCTTTGATTCACCAGGATTCATATTCTCCTCTAGCAACGCTGGCTTAAGACCAATTCCCGCCCCCGTTTCCTGTGCCTGACTACTATGAGGCGCAAAAAGTACTACCAGTACCAACAAACAAAGTGACGAGATGAGTCGTATCATGAACAAACTTCTTATGAATTAATCCCTCCAGTATATCACCGCGGTCTCAGTCTCGAGTTTTTATACTGTACATAAACAGCTTGATACTTACACACACAGAAAAAACCCTCCGAAGAGGGTTTTTTCTACACTCTTTACGTTAATTAGAACGTAGGAGTTGCAATGTAGGTAAGGGTCGTGATGTAGTCATCTCCCGCTTCCTGCAATGGTGTAATTTGAATCTGATATCCAATGGTGGATGAACCAATATTGTTTGTCACTCCGTCAGAAGGTCCATTGTGACTAAATATTTGACGTGGTGTCGTTGAAGCTGCTACGAATAGTGGTGTACCTGCACCAAACTCGTTTGAATTCAAGTCGTCAGTTGAGGTGAGACCCCAGTGACCCCAGGTGTTTTCATCAGCAATGTTATTCGTTGGCGCTAAACCCCAGGCTTGCGGCGTGTTGGTGTAGGCACCATCTCGGAAGCCGTCAATGTCAGCACCGGTAGATGAAAGTAAGTTTTGATCTTGCTCAACCGTTACCACGAATCCGTTACGAGCGTTAGTGGTGACGTTAAGACGTTGGGCAAGAGTTTTAATTTGTCCTGCAGTAAGTACTCCGAATGGAATAGCAGTTGCAGTTGTTGAACCTGTAGTAGAGGTTCCGTTTACGGCAGTAGATGTGGCAAGTCCATTAACAGTGAAAACGAAACTAGTGTTTACGATTGCTGTTACATCGACATTATCAAGTATTGCGACTCGTGTCCGACCTGAGTCAGCTGCCCCCGCGGTAACCACAAACTCGTACGAGTTAGTTGTACCAGGATTGGTTACTCGATTAGTACCCGCTCCTCCGGTGACTGCGTTAGTCCCTACTCGGATACGAACTGTTTGATTTGCTGTAACTACTCCAGTTCCTGATTCAAGAATCAAGTTCTGTCCTGAAACAGTTGCTCCCCAGGTGGCTGCAGCTGGTGCAGCAGCGAGAGCTTGTTCTGTTCCGTTAATTGCAAAGTCGATATCACCGACTGCGACTGATCCCATAGTAAATCCAATTGGAAATGTTACGGTGATACGTCCAGATGCACCACCTCCAGCTATTACTCCTGGTGAACTCGTCGGAACCGTAAACAAGATTGTATGGTTCGAGAGTGAACTCACGTCAGAGTCTGATAAAGTGTTGCTGATAACTGCGAGGTTTGCAGCTTGAGCGTTGTTGAAGACGCCTACTGACAATGCCAACACAGCCGTTGCAACGAGCATCGCGACCACTCGGTGCAAAGAATCAACATGAGTTGATTGTTTGAACATGTTATAAATTTTTATTTTATTAAATAACTTTTTTCTGTAGTCGCGCATACAAGTATGCAGCGGTACAACGCGATTGAAGTTTTGTGGAGCGGTGCACGGACACTTTGTGAAAAAATCAGCCAAATGTCGTAACACCACTTCAATCGCTCTATGTACAGTATATAAATGTTATGGACACCTGTCGCTGTTTGCGATGTTGATAACCTTTATGAGTGAGCGTTTGTACTCATAGAGAATGGTGTATTTACGCGCTACTACTGCGACATCTCTTAATCACCAACTGCCGGACATAAAGTACAGCCGTCTTTAATGTACGGAGACACTACGCGGCCGTTACCGTTGGGAGCTCTGACCAATTGGTCGTATAGGCGGGAGATATTTTTTCACGACGTGACACCCACAATGCTTCTTTGCTGTGACGACCGAGCGATATAGTATGGCGCCCAAACTGGCTATTCAAGGTATCAATGGTAGTGAGTATCCGTTCACTAAATTTTTGTTCAACCACACCACCAAATAGTGACGGCTGCACCGCTGCCATTGGAGTAAAGTTACCGAGCATTATCCCCGCTTTTTTATACGGAACACCAACCTCAAAGAGCCTATCAACCAGCTGAAGCGCAGCTTTGAGAATCAGACTGACATCGCTCGTAGGTTCAGTTAAAAGCACCTCCCGTGTCCCACCACGCAACACAAAATCACCATGCCGACTGGCCGAGATTGATACCGAAAGGTATGAGGTTTTGAGCCCTAACGTCCGTAAATTACTCACTGCATGGCGGACGTGATACGCCACCGAATCTTTAATCAACGCCTCACTATTCGTAGCATCTTTAAAAGACCTTGAACTGAGAATACTCTTCTGTACGCTCGTTTGATTTGATACGGGGAATTGTACCAATCCGGCTAATTCAGCCTGGAGTCGTACGCCACCAATCCCAAAGAGGGTTTCGATCCGCGCCTTTGGCGTAAGGAGTAGCTCTCCAACCGTCGTCACTCCCGCCTCACGATAGCGTCTCGATAACCGTCCCCCCACCCCCCAAATGTCCGAGAGTTGAATTGATTCGGTTTCTATAATCCAATCAGAGGGATCAAACACAATAACTCCACCCGCTTTTTTGGCCCACTTGTTTGCATATTTGGCTTGCGTTTTGGTCGCAGCGAGCCCAATCGAAACCGGAATCCCGACCTCACGTTCAACCGTTTTTTTAAGTGTTCGCATCATGGCTTCGGCTTCTTCTTTTGTGGCTACCTCAAGCGTAAAAAAAGCCTCATCAATAGAGTATTGCTCCATCAAAGGAACGTTCGCTTTCACTACCCGAAAGACTCGACTCGAGATATCTCGATACAGAGCAAAATGCGAAGAAAAGCATGTAGCACGGGCTTTTTGCAATATGTCCTTTACCTGAAAGTAAGGGACACCCATGGTAATACCCATGTCCTTTATCTCCTGGGACCGCGCAACTACACACCCATCATTACTCGAGAGGACCACCACCGGCTTCCCCGCCAAATCAGGCCGGAACAACCGTTCGCACGAGACAAAGAAATTATTTCCATCGAGGACGCCAATGTACTGCATATCTCCCATTATACCACCGAAAAAAATGCTTTCGTAAGTGCGAAAGATCAATTTCTATTCTTCGCCTAGGACTCTCCTAGGCGAACTACCGTTCACACGAGACAAAGAAGTTATTCCCATCGAGCACACCAATGTACTGCATAACAACCCCAGTATACCATCAACAAAAAACGGGACCGGGGTTGCCCCTAGTCCCGTTTTTTGTGTATGACTCGTTTAGAAAAGTTTTCTTCTTCGCCTAGGACTCTCCTAGGCGAACTAGAATCTTCGGGGGAGTTTATCTCATTGATGGAGGAACTTTAACAGGAGCATTATGCTTGTTCTGCCGCAGCTAATTCGATTTTTGTAACAACATCCCCTTGTGCAATTCGGGTAAAAAATACCTGCAATGCTCCAATACCGTAAGACGTATTAATTCCGTAACCGTTTGGACTATCAGTTGTTTCTGCTGTTAAAAAAAGAGTGTTGAGTTGCGGATGTTTAGCCCTCGCATCTGTAATATCGCTACCAATGTATGCAATGAAGCTTTCTAAATCGGTCTCACCCCTCTTGGTGACGAGGGTTATATTTTCTTTTGTTTCTTTAAGAGAGAACCTCTCAATAAAGTTTTCTGCAAGATCGTCAATGGGGTCTATCCAGTTGAACTCTACAGGCAGTGGACTACTGTCATTTTCAAAATATATTGTAGCTTCTTTTGTAGTCATGATTTATTAGAACTTATTAAATACGCGGTTATTTACAAACATGTCTTTTACAAATAACCCTACGAATAGATTATCACGTCGCTGATAGATTCTAAAATCAAAACTGTACAAAAAACCCCTTAGATAAAGGGTTTTTGTTCCTACGATGCAACTAAAATAACTTCCAAATTCCTTGATCCTCCTCCCCATCAATCTTAAAGAAGGTCACTCCACGAAGATCGCGATCAGCGGCTAACTCCATCAAACCAGCTGCGGTTACAGCGTCGCCGTAGGTAATGAACCGAACCTTTACTTCGGTGTTTGCCATACTTGCGAACTGCATCGCCCGAGCAGCATTCTCATACCCCTTTGGAGTTCCTTCGGGCACCGGGAGGGCAGTCAGAACCCTAAACGGTGAATCATCAGGGAAATACGTCATAACCGCCTCACCGCCCACACTGCGACCAATCGGAGTCTTGTAGATGTCTTTAGAGAGTTCCTGAATACGCGGATGATTCAATGACGCTACCCGGGTATAGTCTCGGTACCACTTTGGCGCAATAGTCACGTCCCACGCTCGTCCGTAAGTAGGAATACCGACAAGGACCTTATCCTTAGGGAAATCCTTGATGGCAAGGTCAACCACCTTCTCGACCCACTCTTTATCGCTCACAGGAGCGTACGGCATGCCGGACCGCTTCTCGTTTAGGGTCAAATCAGCACGCTGCTGGTCATACGTCATGAGTTCAATCCGGTCACAATACTCACCAATCTTCTCATAATCATTAGCGTACGTAAGCGGATTAGGTACTACTTTATAGAGGTCTTTTGCCGGAGTTCGAGCTTCAATCGCACAGGTTACCAATTTACTGCCAAGTGCCTTATTCAGGTCCTTGAGGAATGTCGAGAAATGATTAATAGTCTTGGCTTCTTTTTGCTCATAATCAATATTAATACCATCAAATTTCCCTTTCTTCACGATTTTCACAATCTCTTTAATGTGTGCATCACGGCGCTTTTTATCACTCAAAATGTAGTCAATCTGTATTCCATCAAACCAGGCAATAGTGGGGATGACTTCGACCTTATTTTTCTTTGCTAGTTTGATAAAATCTCGCCATTGTTTCTCTGATAGTTTCGCTTTATCTGTGATTTTGGCATCGATCCCCTCTACTTCATATACAAACGGGTAGACAGTATCAAGTTTTTCAATATTTTTGGTGGCACTTTTAATCCCTTCAGTATCACTCCACCACGGAATCCAGCCAGCGACTTCCCCTTCGTAACTCGCTGCGGCAGGCTGTGGAAAAAGAGGGATGAGTAAAGAAGCGAGTAATACTGCATAAATGGCACGAGTCGCAAAAGCGGGACGCGCCATGGTGTGTGTACGTGATGTCATAATGTTAAGGACGATTTAAATAACTAATTCTTACTCTTGTACGCTCATCAGAAAATAGCAGGTAACTTTTGTCCACGGAGTGTAGTTTATAGTACAGGACTTTGTCAGTGAGAGGAATTAGAGGTCATGGGACTAAACATAGACGCAGCAGACGATGTCTTGGACCACCACATGGGACTCCAAGCAAAAGAAGGCGCAGCAGCAACTGAAGCCGCTCGACTCGCACAAATCGCCGCAACTGATCCGGTTTTCGGATCACCACCAACCACTGCAACCGAGGGGTCGCTTGATCCCCACCCCACAACAGATTTTGGTCCCGCATAGACGGCGACCACCAACCCACCTTTGCCTTTGGCCGCCAGCCCGATTACGCTGGCGCCCTTTTCTTTTTATGCTGAGTTAATTGAAAATTCTACAATTAGATTAATTTTTTAAATAAATAGAACTTATTTGAATGATCGTGTACAGAAGAATGTCAGAATTGGATGAAGTTCAAGTGAGGAAGCGCTTAGCTTCCGCAAGACTCATTGCGGTAGTTTGTGAGTGCAGCGATACAAACTAACCAATGAGTGGACAGTTTCTGTAAGAAAGCCAAGTAAAATGAATTGAGACGTACTTTTCGTACGTTGAAAGTTATTTTATACAGAGCAACGAAGAAATTCGCCAATTCTGGCGTTCGAGTTAATTGAAAATTCTAGCGCTGCCGGTTACAGTCCCCCACACATAACACTCCTCCGACTCCCCTACGACTATCGGCGCATACGCCTCATTTTCTGAAAGTAACTGTAATTTTCCGTCGAGTATAGATAGACGCTTCACCACCAATTCTCCATTGACGGCGGCGACGACAATTTTGCCACTCCGCGCCTCGACACTCCGATCAACCACTAAAATATCACCCGAAAAAATCCCCGCTCCTTCCATCGAATCTCCTTGGACCCGCACAAAAAACGTACTGGCCGGATGCTTTACCAAGAGATCACTGATATCGAGTGCTTTCTCCACCATATCGTCACCTGGTGCTGGGAATCCAGCCGCGGGACTTGATGCATATAAAGGCGCCTCATGACGAATAGCCGGTGCAACGGTCGATATTGAGGTAATTTTAAGTTCAGTCATAGTCACAGTTTTAACTTATAGAATTACCGCACCACCGGTAACCATTGAATGAATCGTAAAAAGGGCACACATAATAAGGAGCAGTAATAATCCGTGAGCCGTTTGGATTGGGCGATGATGCCGCCACTCCAAGAGAACCGAAGTCAAAAGGGCCAACACCACCATAAAGCCAATCACGATATAAATATTTTGTAAGAGATGATTTGGTTCGGTCGCTAAACGAGCCACCATCGGTGCCGTAGTACCACCATTATTATCGGGTACCGAGAGTACCGCCGGAAAGAGCTTGGTTGATGATGCGGCCAAGTCTGAATAGAGAACATCATAACTATCAAAGACCTGCGGGTTAATTTTCCGCTGCGGTACGGCGAGTGTATCTGGCGGAACAAGAGCAGGCTCTGCATCTGCTGTCACAGCCATTTCAGGGGTACCAACAGCTGGTTCGGTAATCACCGCTTCTTCGGTTATCGTTTCTCCTGCTACTTCTGGTGTTTGATTGAGAGCCAAGAGATCAATAATTTCAACCTCACCTGACTCTATTGCCGCCACAGCTTCGCTCGTCGAACCGATCGTAGCTAAGGCTTCTTCAGCTACCGCAAATACAGGGACAGGCGTTGGAGCGGCCACTACGACCGGGGCTGGTTGAATAGCGGCTGCCGGAGTACCAAAGAGCTGCACGACAAAAATAGTATCGTACCCTTTATACGTCCCCCGGGCGGTACCAATGCCAATCTCACGATAATCACTATCGACAATGTTCGCCCGATGACTCGGTGAATTCATCCAAGCTTCGACCACTTCGCGCGAATCGGTGAAATACACGGCCAGATTCTCGCCCGCATGCACAAAGGGGTAATTAACCGCTTCAAACCAAAACCACGGTGTCACCCCCGTCGGACTATCATGCGAGAAATAGCTATTTTTAGCCATGTCCTGCGCTTTAAGAGTCGCAGCAGCATCAAGGACACTACTACGTACCACTTGTGGAGCGGCATTTAACGCTCGTTCTTGGTTTGTAAGATCAACCACGACCGCCGGCAGAATTGCCCCTACCAACCAGTCCGACTGTTGCCACAGCAAGGCCTGGATATTAGCCATCGTGAATGAGAGCAATACCAACCCAAACATCCCTAATGTCGCTGCCCGACGTAAGAAATGTGGCGCATAATCATTACCATCATGGGGAATGAAATGAGTAATAAAGGTATGCAAAAAACGGTGCAACATATAACCTCAATAGTATACCAGAAGCATCACTTGGAATAACGGCTCTTTCCCTGATTAAAGCACTAAAATAGCCTTCCACTGCAATATCAGCGCTTGCATTGTAACAAAAACTGTGGTATTACGGCTGTTAGTAAAAGTCTTTAGCTTAATCAACTTTTTAATTACAACCTTATGAAAATCGCTTTGACCTCTGTCTACGCCAATCCCCTGCACCCAGGCCATATTGAGTGTTTTGATTTATCAAAAGAACTCGCGGATGAATTATGGGTAATCGTGAATAACGACGCCCAAGCCAAGATGAAACGAGGCACCGAATCATTCCAGGACGAACAATTCCGGATGAATGTCGTGAAATCACTCAAGGCAGTCGATCGGGTCATTCTCTCGATTGATACGGACAAAACCGTTTGTGCCACCTTAGAAGCTGCGTTAGCAGAAATTGCTACGCGTCCTGAGGTTACCGAAGTCATTTTCACCAAAGGTGGTGATCGCTTCGCAAACGAAATCCCTGAAGCAGGCGTACTCGCAAAACACGGCGTGGCTATCGTTGATAACCTTGGTGCCAAGACCCACAGTAGCTCATCATATGTAAATCGCGTAGCAAACACTGCCGATACCGCCAAACTTGAAGCTGAACTAGCGAATATTCCAAAAGAGATGCAGGAACAAGACTACATCGAAGTCGGCTACCGACCATGGGGTGTCTATTACGTACTTGAAGACAAGCCAAACTTTAAGGTAAAGAAAATTATCGTCAAAGAAGGAGCTCGCTTGAGTCTCCAGAGTCACCTCCACCGAAGTGAACACTGGGTCGTCGTTGAAGGAGAAGCCACTCTCCAAATCCGTAAAGTTGAGCATCCTGATCACATTGGCCACCAGATTCTCTACCCGAACCAGAGCTGCTACATTCCCCAAGGCCATGTTCACCGACTCGCAAACCACGGAACGAGTCCCCTCGTGTTAATTGAGGTACAAACGGGAAGCTACACCGGTGAAGATGATATTATTCGGTACGAAGACGACTACGCACGCTTAACTCCTGAAACCATTGCGGTGCCAGCGTCTCAAGACAACGTTAGTAAATAATTATTTTTCCGCTTTCATGCACCTTTTCTTTGACCTCGACAATACCGTCACCCGCAGCCGCACTAAAATTACGCCTGAGTTAAAAGAGATGCTCTCGACCACTCCGCACACCGTCACCATTGTGTCTGGCGCTATTTGTAGTCAGATTGCATTCCAAATTGACGGTGTTCCGTGTTACAAACTTGGCCAAAACGGAAATCATGCGCTCACGCCTGACGATGCCATTCTCTGGGAGGAGCGTTTGAGTAAACACGACGAAGAAACCATTCACACCCATATTCATTCGATACCCCGCACCTGGGAAGTCAAAGATCCGAATGATCTCGTCCAAGACCGCGGCTGCCAAATTAGCTACAGTCTCCTGGGTCACAACGAAGACGTCAGCTTCAAAGAAGCCTTTGACCCGCACGGTGAAAAGCGATCAGCGATTCTCGCCGCCTACCCGTTCGTCTCAGACGAACTGGATGTAAAAATCGGCGGTACGACCTGTTTTGACTACACGGCCAAAGGTAAACACAAAGGTTTTTACGTCGCCCGCTTGATTGAGCAGCTCGGTTGGAACAAAGACGAATGTGTCTACTTTGGCGATATGTTATTCCCTGGCGGGAACGACGAATCGGTGATAGGCGTCATCAAGACGGAACCCGTTGATAATCCAGAGGATACGTTGGCAAAGCTTATTGCCCTCCACGCAGAACAAGCAGCTTAACGCTTATATTTATACAAACAACCAAACCGGCGCCTACGGCGCCGGTTTGGTTGTTTGTAAACCCCTTTCAAAAAACACATCACCTACAGTTCTTTCCAGTCATACATAGGTCTTACCTATGTATAGGCAAGACCTATGGGAATATTCTTATATTTCTTGACTCATTTTATAATCAGTGGTTGTATACTCGTTGAACAGTAAAGGAGCCACCCATGCCAGCACCGCACCGTTTGTGCGACCAGACCCTCATCGAGATTACGGCCCGCACTATCGCCCATGGACTATCGGACGATGAACGAGCACGGTCAAAAGCCGAGCTCAACACCGCTGCGAAACGACAAAGCTTTGCCGAGAATCTGCAGAACACGTTCGCTCCGGTGTTGCGACACCACCCACTGCCGGCTCAGGCATATTTTTGCCAAGCCGTGACCGCCAAGTTGTATCTACTCTTGGATTATCACACAAAAACGTAGGCCCCTCACCACATATCAGGTGCGGGGCTGTTTTTAACTTTATTGACACGCGTTTCCTAAGAGGGTACAACATGCGCTGGGACCACAATATAACGGGGAGACTATCCATGCCAAAAGTCACCAGCTACCAGTTCTTCATTTCGCAGCGACGGTTTTTCTTGTGGAGTCGGATAAAAAAAGACCTTTCTGCCACCTGGCCGATAACTGCCAGATTGCCAGTTGAAGCCCTCTTTGAAACCCTTTTTCCCTCTGCAGCTGACCATGAAGTGTCTGTCCTTGCGGACAAAGAAACAATCTTTTGTGAAGATTACGACTACATCGATGGCCGACGGTCAGTCGAACTGGCACGCGTCAAATCCGACACTAAACATGCACCAGAGATACTCTTTCGCATCACAGTTACCGACACCGTCGGGAATATCAGTGACGCCGAAGCAATTCTGCGTCATGAAAGTTTGCTGATTGAGCACAGTCGTCTCTGGATTACCCTCGGTACGACTAACGCAACCACAGCGGCCGTAGTGCCCCGGAATACGACCTGGATGTATTTAGCTGCCGCAATGATCTTGAGTGTCGCCGCCATTGTGATTACCTGATCACTTTTTGCCAAAACACAGACGCTAAGGACCACTCTTCACCGAGTGGTCCTTTTCTCTAGTCGTATCACAAAATTTATTGACATTTATATCAAAAAGTTGTTTAGCACATTTATCTATTGTTTCTATGAAAACAGAAGCGTAGGCTAGTAAAAAATGGTAGAACCTGCAGTTAATAAGCTTATTTATAACGTTATCTCTATGAAAAATATCGTCCTTACCACCCTCTTTGCACTCAGCCTCACTGCAGGACTCATTTTTGATACCAAAACTGTAGTTGCCGCACCAACGGGCCTCCCTGCTGGCTTTACCGCGACCCAACTCATAGACTACAACATGATTGCTCCGACGGGAGTTAAAGTCGCCCCTGATGGGCGTATTTTTGTCTTTGACCTCTTCGGCGGCATTAAAATCTTTACCGAGGGCTCAGGTTTTAACCCAACTCCGTTTGGCAGCATTCCCGTCGACGCTACCGGTGACCGTGGCCTCTTAGGTGCCGTTTTTGATACTGACTTTACGAACAACCCTTATGTCTACATCCATTATGTCGGCACTGATAGCAAAGTCCGCATTGGGCGCTTTACCGCCTCAAGTAGTGTCGGCGCCAACTTTACCATCCTCTATACCGCTCCTTTTGCCTCAGGCTACCAACACGCAGGTGGTGGTATCACTATGGATCAAAATGGCTTTATCTATTTTGGTATTGGCGACAGTGGTACACCAACGAATAGTCAGGACCTCACTACCTCTCACGGTAAAATCCACCGCATTAACCGCGACGGTTCGATACCAGCCAACCCTTTTGTCGGCCAAGCTGGCGTACCAACGAGTATTTACGCCTACGGTGTCCGCAATCCCTTCCGCCTGACCTTTGATCCCGTCACGACTTCAGTCTACGTTGGTGATGTCGGCTTTAATACCTGGGAGGAAATTAACTTGATTGAAGCGGGTAAAAACTACGGCTGGGCGCTCCAGGAAGGACCGTGCACGAGCACCTGTAGCTTTGAAAACCCGCGCTACTGGTACGCCCACCAATTTGGTACGAATAATTCAAATGATGCCTCGATCCTTATGGGTCCGGTCTACCGCGGCACCCTCTACCCGACTACCTACCAAGGTCAGATGTTTGTGTCCGACTACGTGCAGGGCTTCTTGCGCACCATTAATCCCACCGTTGCTACTACTTCATTTAATACTCTCAGTACCAGTAACGGGACCGTCATTGATATGGATGTCGCCCCAAATGGTAAGCTGTATTTCGTTACGATTACGAGTCCGCGCCTGTATCGCCTCGACTACACCGCTTCTTCATCAGTAAACCTACCACCAGTGGCTGCAGCTTATGCCGCCACAACGACTGGTGCCGCTCCACTCTCGGTCACGTTCTCGAGCAACGGTAGTACTGACCCTGAAGGCACACCACTAACCTATCTGTGGGATTTTGGTGATGGTTCGACCTCAACTACCGCCAACCCAACCAAGGTGTATCCAAATACCGGACAATACCAAGCTCGTCTGACCGTAAGCGACGGCACTGCAGCTATTCAAAGTAGCATCCTCAACATTACCGTCGGTAACGCACCAACCTTAACCATTAACGCACCCCTTGGTACCAACACTTACCGCGGCGGTGATATCATTTCGTATACTGCTTCTGGCACTGATACAAATGGTAACCCTCTTGCCAGCTCATCAATTACTACCACTATTCGCCTCCATCACTCTGATCACTCCCATCCTTTTGCTGGACCATTTGTGGGTGACAGTGGTCAAGTCACCACACCGGTAGACGGCGAATTAAGCCAGAATGTGTGGCTCCGTTTCAGTTTTGAGGCGACCGGAATAAATGGGGTCAAAACCATCCGCGAAGTTGATGTCTATCCCCAACTTTCTCAAATTACCGTCACTACTTTCCCGGC
>JANPCG010000009.1:0-36303 GCA_031430855.1 Candidatus Kaiserbacteria bacterium | reverse complement strand
GTCAAATCCCGTAGTGAAGTTGACGTAGATCCAGGTGGTGCCATTGATAGTTACCTGAGTTGCTGGACTTGAGATACCAGTGGCTCCTTGGGGTTGAGTTCCTATAAGGGTGCCTCCCGCGGTACTGCGTACGTTGAGGGTGGCGGTGGTGGTGACGTTCGGGGTTGAGGTTGGAGAAGTAGTCCAACATACCGTACGTGAAGCATCAAGATCTAACTTCTTTTTCATAGACATGATACCGAGGGTATTAGCCTGATTACAGAATCGACTCACATCTAAACTATATTCAACATTAAATACTGCTTTACCCGCCTTTAAAAATGGCTGATAAGTATCACATTCGTTGTACTGGAAACATTGTTCATTAACCGCAAAATCAAAGAACGGCTCTAACGCGGCTATTTGATCAACGTCATTTTTGAGTCCAATGAGAAGACCTCGTTTATGGGCTTCGGTAGCCAAGAACTTATTATAGGCAATTTGATCTGCTGCAGTTAACGTGAAGCCCGTACTATTTGTATAGCCATCAATATTGTCTGGCTCCAGACCATCACACCCCTTAGCTTTTGCTAAATCCATACGAGCAGTCATAACCGGTGAAAGGAGCCCAATTTGACGAATATCTAACCATTTCTCCCCGGCCCAACCATTAGAGTTTCCACGTGTTGAAAGAGGGAATAAATTTTCGTCACTGCGCCAGTTTTCATACGAACCAGCAGAGAAATAACAAATGACTATTTTACCTTTTGCTTTGAGTGATCGGATAACAGATTCGCTCGCATCAAAAAGATCGATATCATACAATTTAGCATCAACAGTCTGATCAATAGTGCCCGTTAGTTGCCATTGCCAAGTAGTATTTTGGGGCACCACTACAGCAGAAGTTGCCGGCAAGGGATTACTTGTAACGGCCACACTCACACTCTTTGTCACAACTCCCCCGGCATTAGTACAGGTAAGCGTGTACGTCTTGGTACTTGTTAATGCGCCGGTTGATTGAGTTCCATTAACTGACTTTGATCCGGTCCAGGCTCCGCTCGCTGTACACGTTGTAGCGTTGGCACTATTCCACGTGAGAGTAGCGCCTGCTCCAGAAGTCAGACTACTTGGTGAGGCGGTTAGACTTAATGTTGGAGCTACCGGTGTAGGAGCGGGTGTTGATGTTGGTGCAGCTGCTACTAACGTAAAATTAGTATTTGAACTCCAACCATCTGTGTAACTGTGGTTAAAATTAATGTTCCACCAGGTAAATCCATTTAACGCTACTGGTCCAGCCAAAACGGTACCTTGCACTCCGCGAGGAACAGTACCTAATAGGGTTGCGTTGACACCCGCAGCAGCACGCACGTTAGTATCACGACTGGTTTTAATTATCGCTCCAATTGAAATACCTGTTGTTGGTATTGGAGTCGGAGTTACAACTACTGATGCTGACACAACAACGTTCGCCGTTGCAGAGATACTGCCACCTGTGCCCGTACACGTAAGCGTGTAGGTTTGAGTTCCTCCAGTACTGAGTACACCGGTTGATTGAGATCCTGTCGTGGTTTTTGATCCGGTCCAGGCACCGCTCCCTGTACACGCGGTGGCGTTCGTTGAACTCCACGTGAGCATAGCGCTACCACCCGTACTAACACTTGCTGGTGAGCTTGTTAAGGTAACCGTAGGCGCTGGTACAGCAATGACTTGAAGGTACTGCTGTGGCAACCAACCATCAACACCACTATCAAAGTTTACATTTGCCCACGTATGACCGCCAGTAGTAACCGCCTCTGCAAAATTTGCCATTCCTTCACTACCTATTAGTTGTGTACCCGCAACAGTACCTGCTGGTCGCAAGCGAACTGATTTATCTTCAGTGAGTTTCACCCGTGAAAGTCCTGTCGGCACTGGCGTTGGCGTAATCACCGTACCGCTCGTTACGGCAACTGAGACACTCTTGGTGATGGTTCCTCCAGTACTAGTACACGCTAAAGTGTAGGTTTGGGTACCAACGGTACTTAAAGCGCCGGTTGTTTGTGTTCCATTAACAGCCTTTGATCCGGTCCAGGCTCCTGAAGCAGTACACGCGGTGGCGTTCACTGAACTCCAGGTTAGGGTTGCACTATCGCCAGAGGCAATACTACTCACTGAACTCGTTAAGGTAAGCGTTGGTGTAACAGGAGTTGGAGTTGGTGTTATGACACCTCCATCAGCGCCAGGACTAGTAATAATTTGAGATTGCAGAATCTGACTTCGAGTCAGGGTCGCACCGTAGCCAACACCGATACTGCCCGCTTTTACGGCATGATCTTCGATCTCACCATCAAGGATTGGTGCTTTCATAAAGATTTTTCCAGCGTAGTTGTCTTTTGACGAATCTTCATTTTGAGCAATGAAGGTCCGTCGCTCGACAAGGTTGTTTCCTGCTGGGTCATCCATAGCGCCACCCGCGGTTGTGTTGGCAACAATGTTATTTTCAAGGACAACATTCTTGGTTCCATCTTCAAGACGAATCCGTGGCGCTTTTCTGTAATCTCCTTCATTTTGGATGAGCGAATTGTTTTTAACGACTGCTCCAACCACGTCCTCAAGCCGTATGCCTTGTCCATTACTGTTATGAAGAATGTTGTTTTCAATATGTACGTTGGTAAATCCTTGAGGATTCGTATTGTTATCCATATAAATACCCAGAAGTGCGGTACCGCCTGCCTGCTCCATGAAGTTGTTGATGATTTTGAAGTTAGCACTTGGCCCGGTCTGAGTCGACTGTGTCCAGTAATGGATAAAGTCACCATGGTCACCTGCTCCACCAAAATTTATTGCCCGCGAGGTACGGAGGTGATTTCCTTCAATCACCACATTGCTAACAACACCTCCACTTAGTTGTGACGTTCGAATGTCGTGCACGTAATTGTGTTTAATAGCCAATCCATCAATATTACCGGTTAAAATACCCCGCCGAGAACCTGTCACTTCATTTCCAGCAATAGTAACATTATTACCACTCGTAACTGAGATACCTCGGCCAACTTGTTCTCCTGTCGGATTGGGAGAACTTTTAAATACGGAGTTTGATAAAATAAAGTTTTCAACGTTAGTTACCATCATGCCCGAATGGTGGTCAGCTGTCGTTGCCGTAGGTACAAATGCTACATATATTTTGTCGAGTTTAAAATTTTTAACACTTGAAATACTAAAAGAGGCGAAGGTTGGTGGGTTACTAGGACTGACAGCAGTGACGGTTACCAAAGAAGTATAATTTTTGTTACTTACAGAAAAGGCACCATAATTCCCTGCAGCCAGTAAGATCGTTTCTCCTCCGGTTGCCGCAGTGAGTGCGGCCGTGAGTTCAGCAGGGGTTCTCACGGTCGTCACCGTAGCAGCCAACACAGCTCCTGCCTGTGCCGCTTGGTACTGATTGAAACTCATCTGGAGTTCACGCAAAGCGCGCGAGACGTCATCAAGAGTAGCGGCTTGGACCGGAAGGACATTCGTAACAAGCACTACAAGCGTCAACGTCGCAATCGCCATTAGTTTAGCGTTGATAGATTTCATAAAAAATTGATTGTATTAATATAACTAACTTAGATACTATAAGTATAGTCTATAGATTGGTAATAACAGACTAAGTACAGGGACAAACGACTACGCTCATCCGGTCATTCATATATACCAACAATTAAAAACACTCCCTGAAGGGAGTGTTTTTAATAGCTTTTTTGATCAGTTATTACTGAGCTAAGAGGGCCCTAAGCGCCGCTTGCAAAACCATAAGCTGCTGCAAGAGACTGTTTATCAGAGCTTGATTAGTAGCACTCGCGCCAGTACCCGTGAGGTACGTACTTGAGACATAACCGTCTGGTCCGGTAGTGAAGTTCACATAGATCCAGGTGGTGCCGTTTACCGTAACTTGTTTGGTGCTATCAGAGATGCCGGTTGCGCCTTTAGGTTGAGTTCCGAGAATTGCTCCACCCGCCGTACTGCGCACCCGGAGATTATCAGTGGTCGTAACATTATTAACTGGAGTTGGGGTCGGGGTCGGGATAACTACAGCGCCACAGGTAGCACTCGCATTAAAGATACAGCCTGCCTTCTCTGCGGTATCAGTAATTCCATCATTGTCATCATCAGTATCACACACATCCCCACGCGAATCTTTATCAAAATTCGCCTGGTCACGATTGGCAACTGACACGCAGTTGTCAGCGATGTCGGCAACACCATCTTTGTCGGCATCTATCGGTGTTGGGGTAGGAGCTGGGGTCGGGGTCGGAGCTGGTACAAGTGTGTAATTGTCTGCACCTACCCAACCATCAAAACCGCTATCGAAATTGACATCAAACCAGATTACTTTTCCGAACGATTCAGTTGATTCGGTTGGACCAGCTATCAGAGTACCGACGCTTCCCTGTGGATTTGTCCCAACCAAGGTAGTGCTCAACACTTGTCCTACCGTACGGACGTTAACAGTGTTTTTCATTATTACACGGTCGCCAATGTTGAAAGTTGAAGTGACTGGTGGAACGGGGGTTGGGGTTGGCAACGGAGTACTCGCTACACCAATATTGGCCGACTTAGAGACCGAGCCTCCCGTTCCCGTACAGGTCAGCGTATATGTTTGAGAACTGGTAAGTGCGCCAGTACTTTGTGTACCACCTACTGCCTTAACTCCAGTCCAGGCGCCTGAGGCAGTACAGGCAGTGGCATTAGCACTACTCCAACTGAGGCTGGCACTCGCACCCGAAGTAATACTGCCTGGTGTGGCAGAAAAAGTAAGAGTCGGCACGGGTACTGGAGCAGGTGCAGGAGTTGGATTTGGAGTAGTTGAAACTGACCACGAGGCCGGCGGAGTGGCAGGATCAATCCGTGGACCGGAGTAGAAACTGCCGCCTATGAAGGTATTACCACTCAGCGTTACGTTAGTTGAAGCGGCACTCACACTTAGTTTTGGTACCAAAATACCTGCGGTAGCGCCATAGTCACGGATATAATTTGCGTTATGCTGGTCACCAGTATTAAGAGTAGCTGCTGTAATAGTGTTATTTTTAATGATTGCGCCAGCCACTTCGCCCAATGTAATACCATGAGTGTGCGCATTTGAAATAGTATTGCCTTCAATCAAGAAATTTTTGTAGTACATGACTGTTCCTGCTTGCCCCTGATCTACTACTTCATTGCGCATAAACAATGACTGCGTCCATGAACCTTGGCCAACATTTAATGTATTATTACGAATCACCACATCAGTGGTAGGCTTGGTTGTTCCCGTAGTAAAGAACTGAATCATATCTGCATGGTCTTCGGAATTTGGAGCACATCTGAAGTCATGAATATTATTTCCTTCAATAACTACCTTTTGTGACTCAACGACGTTAATCCCGTCAGACCGAATTAAATTGATATTATTATTAAGAATTTTAATATCAGTTAATGTATAAAGAATCAAACCACGAAGAAATTTTGTAATCTCGCTATTTTGCAATATTACTCGTGTAGAGTCAGAAATTTGTAGACCTCGGCCGTTAGCATAGCCATTATCAATCGCGTTACGTCCTGAAACCATATCACCATCTATCATGAGATTACTAAGTGTAATATCACTACTGTATTCAACCGCAAATGGTGTCGCGAATTCTGGTTCACCAGCAGTAAAGACGTAATCCAGCTTTAAGTTTTCGAGAGTTACATTAGTAGTTTTATAAATACTCAGTTCTCGTATAACAGCCATGTTACCAGTAGAAGATCGGAGGGTCACTGTTGAAGTGTAGGCTTTGTTCCGAATTGATACTGCTCCATAATTACCCGCATTAAGTAGAATGGTCTCCCCTCCCGTCGCAGCATTCAGCGCGGCAGTGAGTTCGGCCGCAGTAGAAACCGTAGAAACGGTCGCTCCTAAAACGGATCCTACCTGACTTTGTTTATACTCGTTAAAACTTTGTTGCAACTCACGGAGGGCAGCGGCAACATCATCAAGAGTAGCTGCTTGGGCTGGTAAAATAGTAGTAAAGAGCACTGCCAACACAAGAAGCGCGACAAGCACAGATGTAACATACCCGCGCAGTGTGTGATTGATAGATTTCATAAGTAACATAGTAATTAACAAAAAGCGGTAGCCACCTTTTAGATGACCACCTCCTAACCTATAGTATATGCCACTATTTCTTATCTGGTTAAAAATCTGGGGACAATATACCCCTCACCCTACTTGCCAGAATAAATAAGAAGAGTAGTATTGCACCCGGACAAATAGTTCCACCAAAAAGAGGGATGTCGCAGTGACCAAAAAACGCCACGTTTTGATTGTCCGTTGTTCAGACGGATTGACTACTAGACCTCCCGAACTCATCGGGACCATACTGCACCAAATCCGCGTACCGGGAGGCATACTATTCCCAAACCTTTGCGAGCAACAAAACGGAGAAGATCCGGATGTTGTCGGCAGACTTTTGAGTGCGATGCTTTTCAGTATCGAGACGATGGTACGATTAAAGTCGCCCGATGAAATTGTGCTGATGTCTCATGACCCGTGCGGCGCCGCCTTGGCAATGAACCTCACCGAAACCGATGTGTCTACTGCCCACCTTGAATGGGCAGCACGGATACGTGAGCATTTTCCGCACATTCCCGTGACGATTATACACGAACGACACTGCCGGGACGGTCACTGGCGCGAGCCACACATTGCGGTCGCTGCCTAACTGAAGAAAAGGGTACCCAACCAGCTTAGCGCTGGTTGGTTATCTCTTTTTTATACTAGAATTTATAACGTAAGTATTTTTTATGAATCTTTCTACAAATCTGAGTGGTGTACGTGATCGAGTACGTCAAAATTGGCAAGCCGCCCTCACCGTGGCGTTAATTTCTGTACCACTTTCGATTGCACTCTCAATTGCCTCAGGTGCCGGACCACTCCCGGGACTCATTACGGGAATTTGGGGGACTTTGATTGGAAGTATATTTATTGGAAGTAACTTTAATATCGTGGGTGCAGCGGGAGCTCTCACTACCGTACTGTTTGGAGCAACCCTTTCCGCACCACTTGAACTAGGGGCAGCCATACTACCTCTTCTTGCCCTGACGACAGGAGCATTAATATTTTTAGTGTGGCTGCTTCGACTCGACCGATTTCTCTACTACATCCCCTCTAGTGTCATGTACGGCTTTGCCGCCGGTGTCGCAATACTCATTGCCGCCTCGCAACTCTTTGATGCCACAGGCCTCTCTGCCCTCAAACGAACCGGGTATTTAACGGGGGACATTGAGAAATTTATTGCCAACATTGACCTCGTGCACACTCCTTCGCTCATAGTATTTGTACTTTTTTTACTTGGAATATTGGCGTGGAAGAAAAAAATGAAGCGAATCCCAGCCGTCATTCCAGCAGCGATAGTAGGTATTATTTTTGGTGCCATTGAAGCGAATCGTTTCGGTTTTGATATTATTTCCCTCCAAGACAAGTTCGGCACATTCAGTGCCACCCTCGCTTTACCCGTAGCCTGGGATGCAATTCCTCAACTCCTTTCAAATAGAGAGGCATTGCTCTTTGTACTCGGTATCTCCGGCACCATTGCACTTATTGCGGTACTCGAAACCCTTATTACTGCAAAACTCGGAGACAAGCTGACTAAAACTGAATCCTCATCATCTCGCGAACTTTTAGGACTCTCACTCGCCAACCTCGGTTCAGGCTTGATGGGCGGATTACCAGCTACCGGTGTCTTTATTCGAACGGGGGCAAATATTAAAGCCGGAGCCACCCACCGCACGAGCGGCATCATGGCTGCTCTTTTTACGGCAGTCATAGCGCTCATTGCCCTCCCCTTCTTCTCATATCTCCCGATGCCCGTAATTGCTGCAATTTTAGTAAACACCGCCTTGGGCCTTCTTGAGTTCGATAAATTTGCAGAGTTTTGGAAACATGAACGAACTAGTTTTGGCGTCGCTATTCTCGTCGCTCTGGTGACCGTTTTCCACGACGCCGGATTAGGAGTTGCTCTCGGAGCAATTACTGCACTCCTTTTGTTTGCCTCTAAAATATCGCATGGCCATTTTGATGTGGTATGGAATTACCGAAACAACACAACAACTGAAATTCATGGCGGAACAACTCTTGCCATACCAAAAAACGAATCGCCACTTACGGTCGTAACGTACAGTATTGCAGGTAATCTCGGTTACATTGACGCGAACCGCCACCTCACCAACTTAAAAACTCTCGCACAGTCAGACGCAGTACCAGCCGTTATTATTAGACTTCGTGATTTATTCTCCATTGATTTTGAAGGGAGCGAAGCGCTGGCGGAAGGAATAGCCTTTTTAGAAACAAAAAATAAGCAGGTATTACTTTCTTCTGTGGCACCTGATGTATTACACGAACTATCGGGGTTTGCCAGTATTAAAAAAATAATCACTGCAGGAAATGTGACGGCGAAGACCGGTGACGCACTCAAACGATTTCAGTAAAATTCAAAGAAAATTCGCAATAGATGAAGAGTGACTCGACGTCACTCTTCATGAAAGTAACGATACATAATCAGGTTGAAGAGCCGCGGACATATTGCCCTAGGGAAAGAGGCAATATGCTCGCGAAAATTCCCAATAGTCACTACGTTCCTTTGCTCATTTTACATTTTGTCGGGGGCCTCAATACCTAATGTCCACAACCCTTTCTTGAGAGTTTCGCGAACCACCTTTGCAATCACTACTTTGTAGGGAGCGTATTCATCACTCGCATCAGCAATTTTTTCATGCGCATAAAAACTATTAAATGCACCCGCCAGTTCGGTTAAGTATCCGACCACCACATGCGGGGTTCGATTATTCCACGCCATCTCTATCACATCAGGAAAGCGGTACATAATTTTCTCTATTTGATATGGTTCAGGTGGCACGGTAAACGCACCCTCTACGACGCCAACTACCGCCGCTTTTTCGAGCACGCTACAAATACGGGCATGGGTATACTGGAGGTACGGACCTGAGTCTCCTTCAAACGAAAGAGCTTTTGTTGTATCAAACACCGTATCCTGCTCAATGGCGCCCTTGAGTGTAGCGTACTTGATGGCACCGAGCGCTATCGCATTTGCTAAAGCTGGAGTTGACTCTGCTACCCCCGTTCCTTTAATTTTTACGTCAGCGGCTTCGGTAATTTCTGCAATGAAATCAAGCGCACGAACCACTTCACCTGTTCGCGACGACATTTTTCCCGAAGTTAAGCGCACCATCCCGTGTCCAATATGTTCAGTCTTTGCCGCCAGCTCCGGATAGACAAATCCCATGGCACACTTGAGGACTTTAAAGTACTCATTGATTTCTTTAGCGGTCGACACAATCGAATGATCATATCCACCCAAGGCATCAGCTTTGGCTTTGGCGAGCGCCAGCTCTTTCGCTTCATATGTCGGTAAGCCTTCTTTATTTAAAAATACCCGGGTATGGAGTCCATACTCTTCCCCTCTAAATATATGAGCCCCTTCACTTTGAGGAAATACCTCCGGATGACTCAATACCAAGGCTTTACCCAGTGGCGCCATCGCACTTTCAAAAAAGTATTCATCAAACGAGGCTCCAATAACTTGATACACCGTCTCAAAATACGCGAGTGAAACTGCTCGACCGGCATCATAGAGCGCATTAATTCCCTCGTCACTACGGTCATAGACTTTGGCATTGATGTCACGAATAAGGGACTTGACCGACTCATCATCACGATACGCTGCCGCCCCGATCACGTAGGCGCGCCCGAGATCACTTGCGGTAAAAGAACTATCTACCGTGATACCTAGTTGCTTCATCCCATACAATGCGTGGGCCACATGTAGTCCAACGTCGCCTTGGTAATTCACGCGCTTGATATCTGCTCCTTGCATCATTCCTAACCGAGCAATACTCTCCCCGACCGTATTGGTGAAGAGGTGTCCAATATGAAATTCTTTAAAGGGATTTGGGTCCGTATACTCAACGACAATTTTTTGTCCCTCCTCGCTTAGGTTCATCCCCCACTCATCCCGAAGGGCGGCTGCCCGCGTAATTTCTAGAGTGAAAAAGTCTCGCGCGAGATAAAAGTTAACGAAGCCTGGACCTGCGATTTCAATCCGTTCGACATATTCAATTTGGTCAACGAGAGTGGCAACAATCTGCTCAGCCAAAACGCGAGGTGGTAAACCCGCTGCCTTGGCTGCTACCATGGCTACGTTACACGCATAGTCACCATGAGTAAGTTCGCCTGGATGCTCAACACAAAAATCAACCTCGGGTATACCTAAGGTAACGAGAGCTTCCTCTACCGCAGTTCTAATGACAGCTTCCATATAATCACACTATAGCAAATCACCAGCTAAAAGAAACCGTAGGGATTTTACGTTATTTAGTTTCGGTAACTACAGATTGTGGACTTTCCGTAGAATCAACCGTGAACTCCTGTCGACCTAACACCTGCCCACGAGCCGTCTCTACCCCACACCGCCATACACCATCGCGAAACACCGTGACGGTCGTATAGCCACGATAGCCTTCAGTCGCCTCACCAGTAATCGGGTACGGGAATCTAAAATGCGTCTTCCACTTACCCTCATCATCACGATATTGCCAATGATGAAAAATTTCCGTTCTAATTTTTGTCGGAGCATAGACTCGAGTAAAACAAGAGAGCGTATTACCCATTCCCGGATGAACAGTAAGAAAAAAATGTTCATCAAGTCGCCACCACGGAATCGATTCATACGCCACTTGATAGCTTCGGGGGTTTTCAAACTTAACTGCTGATTGCGCAATAATAATTTCTTTCAGTGATAGCGGTATCGGTGGAATCACGTTGGTGAAATAGAGGGTATTTAAAAATGCAAAAAGGGCCAGCACAAGAAATACAATCTGCCGCATTTGGAGCAACAGATAATTAGGAATCACCCGCGCTAAAAGCTGAATTAAGAGGTACACAAAAATGAGGGCGAGCGTTCCACTCGCTAAAAAGGTCCAGACGCCGAGGTAACCCGTAAATACCGGTATCACTAAGACTAAATACGAAAATAACCCAACAAAGTACGCGAGGATGTTAAACACGAGTTGTTGGCCACGATTTTTTACGAGCTCGTTGCCCGCAATTGCTCCGATAATGAGAATGAGATACGGCCAACTCGCCCATACATCGCCACTATGCCCATAAAAAATTAACATTCCAGAAAAGAGTCCTCCGAATGAATATTGCATCACGAGAGAAGAAAACGTGGTAATCCGGGGCGACCACCGCTCCCCAAACCGATACGCAATTCCGGCATACATACTGACCATGGAAATGGTTGCCAAGGACACGTAAAACAACAACATGATGTTATCAAACACATCATCCACTCGATTGAGGAGAATGTAGTCAGTAATAAAACCACCGACAAACGCAATCGTCAGCCAGTGCCGACGAATGAAGGGTCGTACCTGCGAAAAATCCATCTAAATAGTATATACCAGCGAGCGGAGTATCCACATAGAAAAAAGGCGCCCGAACCTCGTGAGAAGTTGGGCGCCAGTCAGTGAGGATGAGGGATTAGTAGGGGGACAAGAGCAGAAGAATGCGTGACACCTCACAACCACGCTATTCAATCGCATTATAGCATAGTAACTTAAATATGCAACACGGGACTCTACTGTCCCCTCAAGCAAAATACCGACCCTCTTGGCCGGTATTTTATTTGTTCAATTTAAGAGTGGTGCTTACACGAAACTTTCAGGTACCGGAAAGGCTTCGCATAACACCTGCACCTCCTTCTGAAGTTCAATTAGCTTCAATTCATCATCTTTCGCCTGCATTGCAATAATCATAATTTCGGCCAACTTTGTAGCCTCCCCTTCTTTCATACCCCTTGTGGTCATCGCCGGCGTTCCAAAACGTATACCAGACGGATCCATGGCGCTCCGGGTATCATCCGCAATCATATTTTTATTTAGGGTAATCCCGACCTTATCGAGTGTTACTTCGGCCTCGACTCCGGTGATTCCTAATGAACCAAACACATCAGCTAATAACAAATGGTTATCCGTCCCTCCACAGAGTAGCCGTACGTTATGAGACTTGAACACCACCTCCATCGCCTTTGCGTTTTTTAATATCTGAGCAGCGTAGATTTTGAATTGAGGAGTGAGCGCTTCACCAAACGCCACGCCCTTGGCAGCTATGATGTGCATGTGTGGACCACCCTGCATTCCTGGGAATACTGCTTTATTTATTTTTTTAGCTATCTCTTCACTATCTCGTACCACTATCATTCCCCCCCGCGGACCGCGCAGTGATTTATGCGTCGTCATTGTCATCACATCAAAGCCATAATCAAATGGATTCTTGGCTACCCCTCCCGCGATGAGTCCGGTGATATGGGCCACATCAGCGACTGCGTAGGCACCAACCTCACGCGCTATTTCAGAAAATTTAGCGTAATCGAGTTCACGACTGTACGCAGAGAAGCCCGCCAAGATAATTTTTGGCTTATGCAGAAGTGCCGTCTCACGTAGAGCATCGTAGTCAATTTCACCCGTATCAACATCTTTCATTTTGTACCGTACAAAATTGAAGACTTTATTAATGGCGGTGGTGGGATGCCCATGAGTAAGGTGTCCACCATGACTTAAGTCCATACCAAGAACAGTATCGCCCGGTTCCATCAGCGCAAAATACATCGCTACATTTGCGGCTGCTCCACCCAAAGGTTGAACGTTCGCAAATTTGGCATTGAAGAGTTTTTTCGCCCGCTCAATCGTAATTGATTCCATGATGTCAGTAAATTCCTGACCTCCGTAGTAGCGCTTGCCGGGATACCCTTCTGAGTATTTATTGGTGAACACCGAACCATTGGCTTCAAGGACGGCCCGACTGACATAGTTTTCACTCGGAATTAATTCAATTCCCCGAGCTTCACGCGCCTCTTCCCCTAATAACGTAGCGTAGAGTTCTGGATCTTGAGCTTTAATGAAGGAATAGTTTTGCATAGTAAAATTCTAGAGTTTGTAATACCTGTCTCGTGCTTTTATTCAAACATTAGATCATAATAAAATTTTCAGCACTATAGCACAACAGACCTAGTTCTTGGCCGCCGGAGCCTCTCCTAAATGACGGGCGGCTATCGCATACACCTCGGCATGAATATCTTCTCGCGGGCGCAAGTTCCCCTCAGTGAGGCACTGTACGGTTTCCCACTTATCATGTGTCAGCGCTAAATATTTGGCACACTTGGAAACCTTGGCCTGATGTAATTTATCTTGTCCTTCTGGATCAACGACTGATACCCCGAAGTCTTCAATATATTCAAGAAGTTTCTGACTCTCCTCCGGTGGAATATCGAGGTAGATAGTGAGGTCAGGACGCGGCAGTCCAAAAATGTCATGTTCGAGATGTTCTACCCATTTGAAAAATTCTTCGCGGGCATCAGCGTCAGAAATCTTAGCTCCTTGGTGGAGCATATTTGCGCTCACATACCGGTCAAATACAATCACCCGGCCTTCCTGTACCCACTCTACAATTTGTTCTTTTGCTTCAAAGCGATCTGCGGCAAATAGAGTTGCGAGTACTTTTGGATTAAGTGCAGCCAGGGCATTTTGATCATCCAGCTCTTGAATAAACCGTCCGACAGTATTTTGGTTGTACCGCGGAAAATCCATCTTCCCTACGAGCCATCCCTCATTCATCAGACGATTCACGAGCATATCAGCCTGGGTCGCCTTTCCGACGTTTACTCCCCCGTCAATCACAATTATCTTTGCCGTATTCATATCAAAAAATTAACTAACGATTATCACCATCACCGTGCAGCGTACTTCGCGTCTGTCTCGATCGAAGTTTCTCAATATTTCCAGACGCAATTGTTTCTAGATCAACTCCGAATTCAGAGGCGATTTGTGCTACATACCACAAGACATCGCCAAGCTCTTTAGTAATCTCTGTCTTGTCTATATCGCTTACTTCCGCGGGAGTCTCTACGTGTTTGTCGCGAATAAGCTTTTTTACTTTCTCCGCAATCTCACCGGCCTCGCCCATTAGACCTAAGGTTGGATAGACAAAATTATTCCCCACCCGAGGGTAGAGCGCAGTCACTCGTGACTCTTTTTGGTATTCAGAAAATTGCATATGTACCAGTATAGCAAATAGTTTAACGACGCGTACCTGGGGGGTACGCGTCGTCTCCTAGAGCCCTAGTTTCAAGCGGGCTTCAGCCACCATCGCTTCTAGTGTCGCTCCCGCATCAATGTCCACATGAGCAAAGATGGGGTGGATATAAGCTTTCGCAGCAGCTGTTCCGTGCGCTACCCGCTCTTTGAAATCAAGCGGAAGAGTGTCATGCACATCGAGTTGGCCGCCACGACTGGCTCGTATCCTCTCCATCGCAATGGCCGGGTCAACCACACAATGAACATAGACGCAGGGCACCCGGAGTGGTTCGAGTACCTCCACCACCGCCGCATGACACTTCAGAAACAGATCAAGGCTGCCGCGGTGACCATGAACCTGATATGCGAACGATGATATTTCAAACCGATCGCAGATTACAATTGCTCCATCACGGAGCGCCGGCACCACTGTTTCAGAGAGATGCTGCAGCCGGGCCGCGTAATGCAACAACAGCTGGGTGTCGGGGTGGAAGTTTTCTTCAGGTTTCCGATTTAGAATCAAGGACCTGATTTCTTCAGCCTTGGGCGACCCTCCCGGTTCACGAGTATGAACAACGGTGCGACCTTCTGTTTGTAGGGCGGTAGCGAGATTGCGAGCCAGGGTGCTTTTTCCAGCACCATCGCCACCTTCGAGAACTATGAATCGTGCTGTCATGATACCTCCTTGTACCACACGTGAAAGGGACTACCAACTAGTTAACCATAGAAAGGTGTACATAATGAACTACATAATACAAAGCTAAAAAGCGCAATATCAAAAGAATGCGGTATTTGTTACTGTGAGACAAGAGACTAGAAATGTCCCCGTTCCTCGAAAAAAGAAAGGCTGCTACAATGCATACTATGCAAGCTATCACTTCCCTGAACCACCACCGGAGCATCCTCAAAAACGGAGGCAAAATCGTTATCATCGACCCGGGTGCGACCCTGAACGCTGAAGCAACTGCCATGTTGCAGGCACTGCACTCACGGTCAGTCAAGGGTATCGACGATCACCTCCTGGTGCTCGCAGATAAAGGTCCCGAGAAGTTCATGTCGACGTTTTACGTCGGCTATGGCCACAAATCAATTGGCGATTGCGGCACCGCTGTCGTCTTCATCGAAGGCGTGTCGATGCTTGCTGCCAAGGCCATCCAGGACTACAAGCTCTACAACGGGCAGGAGGCATCAACGCGGTACATCGATTTTGCCGAGCGGGCGTTCCTCAATCCGCTCGGAACTGAAGCCGGCACCAGCGTCCTTGAGGCCTGGCGCACGTTCTATCTCAAGGCGGTTGCTGAGATGAAGGACGAACTGATGCTGCGGTATCCAATAAACGAAGGTGAAAAGGAAGCGACGTACCTGAAAGCCATTGCCGCGCGAGCATTTGATATCACGCGCGGGTTCTTGCCGGCCGGTGCTTCAACCAACTTGGCCTGGACCGGAACATTACGGCAATTTGCCGACCGGATTCAGCAACTCCGTCACCACCCGCTCGCTGAAGTATGTGACGTTGCCAACACCCTTGAAGACGCGATGATTGCAACGTACCCCAATTCGTTCAGTCAGGACAAGAAGCGGTACGAGACGACCGAGGCGTACATCAAAGCCACCATGGATCATTACTACTATCATGATCCGCGGTCGCCAGAGATTGCGCTCGTGCGTAACGGTATTGATGTGGGTGGACTACTACCGTACCGAGAACTCCTCTCGAGTCGGCCAGCCAAAACCGAGCTGCCGAAATGGCTCGGGAGTTACGGCGAGGCGAGTCTTGCGTTCACCCTTGATTTTGGATCGTTCCGGGACATCCAACGTCATCGGGCAGTAACTCAACGAATGCCGCTTTTGACGAGTGATATTGGTTTCAATGAGTGGTATCTGTCTGAACTAACGCCTGCATTGCGCCTTGAAGCTGAAGCCTTGCTCGAATCTCAAAAAGCAGCAAGTGTCGGTCTCACAGACGACCGGACCCTGCTGCAGTACTACCTCCCGATGGGCTACAACATCAGCAACTACCTCTCGGGGGATTTGCCGGCCCTGGTCTACCTCGTTGAACTGCGGGCAACCAGCCTGGTCCATCCAACCCTGGCGACACGAGCAGCCGAAATGGCAAAGCTCTTGGAGACCACCTACGGCAGCTTGGGATTGGTCCTCCATCTGGAATCTGACCCCGGCCGGTTCAACATCAAGCGCGGCGAACACGACATCGTCAGGCGTGACTGATATGACAACAACACGAAGCGCGGCCTCTTTAGGGGCCGCGCTTTTCCTATCTAAATTGTTTTCCTAATTTTGGTCCTGATTGCTTGAGATAATTTGAAGCTTTCATATCGTAGTGGATATCCGGCACTTCACTCATCCGTTCAAAGCGAATTTTTGCAATCGGCTGCCCTTTGCGTACCACCAGATCCTCAAATGGTCGGACCTCAAGCGTAAAGGGTCGTCCGGTCCCCTCCCCATCTTTACCATACCCCCACCCTGGGTCCAAAAAGCCGGCATAGTGTGACCGAAAATCCCCACTCCGCTCATCCATCGGTACCATCTCTGACGCTAACGTCGGTGGAATTCGGACTGACTCCGCCCCCGAGAGAATATAAAATTTATCTCGCTGTAGCCGCAGGGCGCCATTAATAATCTCAATCGGTCGAAAGAAATCACTCCCCTCGTAGTGGGCAATTTTTGCCACATCAATCACTTGCTCCCTGTCAGCAATGCACTCGTACCCACATTGACCTGGTTCAACGAGCGCCGTTAAAACCACGGCACCATCTTGATCGTTGGTGACTAATTCGCTATAGGATAGGGCTCGTTCCCCTGCCTGGTCATAGACCAGTTTGTCACGCATCGCAATCTCGAGATCTAATTCAGAGAGTCTCGTATCAGCGGTAAAGAGACGCAATTGGGTTAAGGGGATGCCGGCGTGCAACTGAATCGCAAATGACTGAGCATGAATTGCTACCCATAACTCGCCCCGATACCCCCGCGGCGTAATCGAATCAAACCGGGGCACTCCGTCAGCCAGTACCCTGACATGCATATCGAGGCGTCCAGTTGATGACTTCGGATTACAGTATCCATACACCTGAGTGGGTAAAGACAGTGTTTCATTAAGCTTGGCTAAATACATTACCCCCTGGGCCAAGGGAGTGGCGTACGTCGTCAGAGTTGACTCCATAAGCTCGAGCAGGCTTCGAATCGGCTCGCCGGCTTTTGGCAGCACGAGGCCCTTAATCACATAAATTTCTTCACTCAAAGTTAGGTCTAGCGACGCTGGACTGAGGTGCCCAGTGTCAGCTCCAAGAATAAAACCATGCTCAATCAGCGTCTTCAATTTATGATCTGGGAGTGCCCCTCTGCGACTGATTTCCATATGCTGTAGTATAGCAAAAACGGAGAGAGCTGTATAAAAAGAGGCCCCCGAGAATCCGGGGGCCTCACTTCGTGTCTTCCTTCAAGCTGCAGCATCATTCTCAATCGGCAACTTCATCTCTGCCGGCAAACGGGTCTGTAATGGCAAAATACCACAGATCACTTGCTGGTGTTTTTCGGCCCTTGAAACTTCTCTGCCTCCCTCATACAACAGGCGGAGCATGCCGCCCGACTGCAAAAATTCGAAGTCTTCGTAGCTCACCGTAACACTGGTGATGTGACGCATCGCGCGAGCGAAGCGTTTGTCTCCAACATTCCGTTTCAAGAAATGGACACTGGCGACGTACTTGAAGCGAACAATCCGCACCCCTGCCCGCCTGAGCACACACTCTGCTCGATAGCGAAGCGAACTCTCAGCCGACCGGGTTGGTCGCACGAAATACTGCCACCAGCGATTGAAACACGGTGTGGATTTGTAGGTGCCGTGGAAACGATAGTTGACTTCGTAGTACTTCTCAACCCCTCCTTCATTCATGAAGATAAGTGTCGAGAAGAAATGCGGGACATGCGGCAGAACGCCCTCAATGGGGCCCTCAAAACTGATGTTTTTAGACACTGTCTTCTCCTTTTCGGTTTAGGTTTTGATTATTTGTGCGGTCTGTTCCCTTAGACGTGAGTACAAGTAAATTCTTACAAGGTACACAAAAAGCGGCCAATGAGGCCGCTTTTTGTGTATGAATCGATAGAGTTATTCAATAACATTTACGCCCATTGACCTTGCTGTTCCTTCAATACTCTTCATAGCTGTCTCAATTGACGCAGCAGTCATGTCAACAGCTTTAATTTCTGCGATTTCACGGATTTGGGCCTTCGTGATTGAACCTGCTTTTGAAGTCAGGTTCTTACCTGATCCCTTTTCTTTACCAATTGCCTTAAGAATAAGACGTGACGCTGGAGAGGTCTTCGTTACAAACGTAAAGGTTCGGTCATCAAAGACAGAAATTACGATTGGAACAACTTCACCCATACGGTCTCGGGTCTGGTCATTGAATTGGTTAACGAATTCACCAATATTGATACCAGCCTGTCCGAGTACGGGACCTAATGGTGGAGCGGGAGTCGCTTTACCACCCTTGGCCTGTACTTTGATTTTCTTTACTAATTTCTTTGCCATGTTGTGTGTTAATTAAAAGGTTTTTTGTATGGGAAGGTAGCATATGTCCATATCCGCCACCATCCCTGAAGCCCGCGTATTGTACAAGAAATTAAGGGTTTTGCAACCCAATTTGAACAAAACATTGACATCGTACTCATGCTAGTTTATAAAATACCTTCCCAATCATGGGATTTGGAGGTTCCAATGAAACTGTTCTTTCCAGCCTATCTTGGAGCAATTGCTGCTCTGGGCTTCTTTGTTTCCACGCCGCTCCCGGCCGCAGCACAAGAAGTCGCGCTCACTTCTGCATGCGGAAGTGGTCCGACCATGTTCCGCTACACGTTGCCACGGGACGACCAGGGCAATATTGCAATCACCAACTCGCTTGACCCGAACCTGCTGACCGAGCCGGTGCGGGCAGGCAGTCCGATCTGTCTCGCCGCCGGCCAAGAGACGGTTCATGTGCTCGATATCGGCTACGGAGCTGGCATTGCGATGCCGACCTATGCCGACATGCTGGCCGTTGCACTCACGCTCGAACGTGAGGCGAACGAAGCGATCATTCGTGCCTACGACCAGACCGACAGCTGACGTATGACTTGCCGCGTGGGCCCTCCTTTGGGCTCACGCGGTTTCCTTATTACTGAAAACACCCCAAGCAGTGCTTGGGGTGTTTTCTAATTGTTTAGTGAACTTGCTAAAACTTCTTAAATTGGATGAGTCGCTAGGAGTATAGGGATTTTGAGAGGAAGCCGTACAGCAGTACGGTGACTGAACAAAATTCCGTAACGACAACGCGAATCGCCGATTTTAGGAGTTTTGATTTACACCTTCTTGATTTGGAGAAAGTCTAATTCGACAGGAGTCTCCCGCCCAAACATCGCCACCAACACCTTCACCTTACCTGACTTCTCATCCACCTCTCCCACCTTTCCTTCCAACTCCTTAAATGGACCATCCGTAATAATTACCAAATCTCCGGCGGAGAGATCTACCTTATGTGTGACTGAGTCATTACTCATTTGCTTCATCAGTGATTGATACTCACTTGGTGAAAGCGGTACTGGCTGTGTTCCACTTCCCACAAAGCCCGTCACACGCGGTGTGTTTCGAACGACGTACCACGATTCATCGTCCACGATCATTTCAACGAGTACATACCCCGGGAAAAGATTTTCTTCTTCGGTGACTCGCTTGCCACCTTTTACGCGAATCTTCTTTTCTGATGGTACAACGACTGAGAAAATCTTCTCGGTCATATTAAGAGACTCAATACGTTGCTTTAAGTTACGCGCGACAGCGTTTTCATACCCTGAGTAGGTGTGAATGGCGTACCAATGACGCTCTCCGGTGAATTGTTGTTTAGCCATAGAAATTAGAAACGGTTAATAATAACGTCGATACCAAGACTGAAAAGGTGATCAAACAGCCCGACAAACAATGCAACGACGGTAGAAATTGCGATCACGAGTGCCGTGTACACCATAGCCTGACGTTGGGTAGGCCATTTTACCTGTTTTAATTCAGAGAACGTGTCTCGAAAGTATTGAGTGAGATTATCCATAATAAATGATTAGCCAAAATAAAAACGCCTCCTGGGCGATACACAAACAACTATACTCTTTGTTTTATATTTGTCAAAACCCCTTTTGGGTTATTGAGAGAGCGGAATATCCACCACAAGTACACCCTCTTCCCCATACGGCATAGTCCCCAATGTTTCACCATGAGCTCCAAATACTCCCGATGGACCAAATTTTGTAGAACGTACAACAGGGGTTCTATATGTACTGGCAATTATTTTTGATTGTAAATAATTATAGGCCGCCGGTAATTCATTGGTGAACATTGCCTCAGAACCAATAGAAAAAAGTACGTCTGCATTACCGACAGACCGAGCAATGGCGTTTTGGTTGGTAATTTCTGAACAGACAACCGCCCCCGCCGAAACACCGTTTACTATAACGGGGTCGGCTTTATTTCCCGAAGAGCCGTCGTACGGCGTGGTATACACACCGGCCTGTTGAGCAAATTGAGGAGTGTAATCAAAAAACGGGAAAAGAGCCTGCTTTTGATACTCACCGATTTTTATACCATTTTTCCAATATCCAATCTCGTTATAGAACGAACCATTTCGGCTCGCGGTATACCAGGTTACAAAAATAATTTCTGGCGGTACATGTGACTGTAACCAGGTATTGAACTGACTTTCAGTAACCGCAATAATATCTTTATTAAACGATGCCATCTGTCCATCTTCAATCATTACTCCTACCCACGGGTTAAAAGGATAGACGATAATGTCCGGCTGTTTTGCGGCTGCTTCGGCAATACGATCTGCCAAGTGCTCTGATTTGAACACACCATTAATGGTTTTTCCAAATACCACATCAGCATCTCGTTCCTGATCTTGAATCAGCGCTACCGTGAGCGCCTCCTTGGGAGCATCAAGTACCGATTTTGAATACGGTGCGGGGATATAAAAAGAGAGTAAAAGAAGGAGCGCCAGTAGAGCAAGTATCCATGATTTTTTATACAACGCTTCAGCCCAAAGAACATTAATAAGAAAAACTAACCCAACAAAAAACTCGATGGGAAGGAGTGGGAGTAGTTCAAGTACACCTCTCTGCTCGGCAATACTAAACTGAACAGAACCGTAATTAAAACCGGACAGGGCAGTTGTAAGAACAACATCAACAAGAAAAAATAAAAATGTTGCGGCGAGTACAAAAAAACCAGTTTTGACAGTTCGAAGTCTATACGTCAGGACAGAGACCAACCCTGAAAAGACGGTTGATAATAAAACAATCAAAAACCCAACACCATACATTATCCATACAAATATCTCTGCGTTTTCAAACCAGTGAAAACCATTTAATACTGAAAACGTAACATACGTAGAAAAAATAAAACCAAATAGGAATCCATAGAGAAGGGCCTGCCGAACGTGAGATGCGTTCCTCACCGCATATATAAGAGGAGCAAACGAAAAGAAAATAAGGGACGACCACTGATACGGTGGAAGGGTAAATATCGCAAATATGGCAGCCAGCGTTGGTAGTAAAAACGGATACTGTTCTATAACGTACTTTAATTTCATGCCAGATTATTATGAAATACCACCACTCGCCTTTTTTGACCCTGTACCGATACTGCAGCCACCTCGGAAACGGTAAAATCAGTTAAAATTCCTTTTACTATCGCAGCCTCAAACGATAACGCTCCTGATAATTTAAAATGATTCACTAAATGCGACCTTATGAGTATCGCTTGCATACTTTTATCGCCCTCAGTTTTAGAAACATACTCAAACTCCACCCGATATTGGCTTTCGTTTACTTCATACACATGGAGTTGATAGTCACGAAATGACTGAGGCAACGCCTCAACACATTCATCAATGTCGCGACCACGTAGTTCGAATCCACCTACTTTTATCGTATCTACCCCCTCCCGTCCGACCATGATTAAGTGCGGTATTCCATTTTCGCCCTGCTCTGACAATTTAAAGCTGTCACCTGTTTTATACCGAATGAGAGGAAAAGCCGGATTTGTTAGATATGTTACGACCAGCTCATCATCGATTAATTCTAACGCTGCTACCGTATGCGGCATCACAATAAAATGCTCGGGAAATACATCGCGAGATGGTTTTGTGTACAGTATGAACTGGCCAATTTCTGATGACGCATAGAGGTTACTGATGGAAGCCTGCGGATACAAAGTACGGAGTTGTCGCCAGATGTATGGAGTTACTGTTTCTGACGCTAAAGCCAACAATTGGATTTTATTTGTGTCGTAATATTGTTGCAGATAGGGCGCTAGCCGTAGCGCAATTGTTGGTGTTGCGTACACACTATCGCAGTCAGTCATTCCGGCTAATACCGCGCTATTTGCCAGCTGCTCGATATTCCCAAAAACTGGTGAGACTGGCCGTCTCGCTTCACGGCACTGCTGAATAAAACTCGCTCCAAAATTCTTATTTAACGGTGGATAAACAATGAGTGGCCTCTTGATGTCCATTCCAAGCGAAGGTTCAACGTGATACGAACTAATTTCACCAAAGGCACTTATAAGCGGAGTCCCGGTTGTCGTACCAGAAGAGAAACCAAAAAAACGAATTGCGCGAGGCTCACAATATGTCCGCTCTCTAAGCGGAGTTGTAGCAAGCTCATCTCGGAGTAAATATGGGAGCTGAAAAAAATCGAAAGATTCCGACTGACCACTAAGGTGATATTTTTTATAGTAAAAATCGCTCCAAGCTGTATTCCGTACAACATCATGCACAGTTTCTTCTAAATTATCTTGGCGGTACACGAACATACATTGTATAGTACCATTATGGCGATATTCATTAAAATAAGTGTCATTTGTATAGTCTGGATTGCCGTATGGATTCATGCCTATATCGATGGACCGAAGAAAGCACAGCTGCCACGGCACTCATTTCTTACGAAGCTTTCTACAGTAAGCCTCTTTGTCATTACCCTCTTTTATACAATAACGTACAACGGCATATCATCTCTGCCGCCGATTTTACCTTTGTATGGCGAAATACTCGTTTTACTACTGGTTATATTTTTTGGGGCACTCCTCATGGTTACTCGCCACAAACTTAATTTTCTTTCTTGTTCCGATATAGTATTTGGAAAGAATCCCGATTATGTTTCAACCGGCATATACCAATATTTCCATCACCCTATGTATATCAATATACTCGGTATACTTGTGGGTTCTTGGTTTTTAATTCCAACTTTTTACGGAATTCTGTGTATTACACTCTTAACTACTCTTTTTATTACAAAAGCCTACATTGAATAAACCATTAGACGTTTTTCTTGATATGGTCACTAATATTTTTTATGGCGGTCGATAATGCAACATTCACTTTTGCAATCTCCGTTGCGGTGGCCTGAATTTCGTCTAACTGCTGTTGTGATGGAATAGAACCAATGAGTATCGCATCATTTTGATTCATCAGTGTCGTATTCAGATCAGCATAGCGCACTGCTTGTTGCACAACAATATTAGAGAGACGCTTCAGCTCAGCGTCTTTCTGAGTATCAATCGCAGCCTTAAATGCAGGGAGAGTCTCATTGAGACGAACTGATAGATTTCGTCCAGTTTCGTCATGTCTCTTAGCAACAAGCATTTGCTCGAACATTTCAATGTACTTACCCGCGGCCGCCTTTTCTTGTACAGACGCCATACTTTGCGCAACATTTGTGGTCATATGAGTCTCTACCGCAACGATTGCTTCCACCGTTACATTAAATGATTTCTCATACGAATCACTAATCAACGCATCCGGGAATGGGATAAAAGCGGGCGCTGAAGTTGCGACTGCTCCGTCATTTAATTGCGGGAATTCTAAGCCGTTAAAGACTTCAGGATCCGGTTCTGCATAATTTACCGACTTAACACGTCCGCGGTCGGGAAAATCAAACCCGACTGGTGTAGTAGAAGAATTAACTTCAGTTCCTGCCTCATTGCTATCGTTTACCACAGTAGATGGCAATGGAGATAGATATAAATACACTAATACTGCAGCGGCGGTAAGCATCATAACGAGGAGTGCCACGACGATAACAGTTACGAGACTATACCGCGAAGCTTCGTATTCTCCTTCAGTTGATTGCAGTTGTTCAAATTCCATAAGATACTTTTATACTTATAATTTATGTCGTCTAATATGAATATGATATCATGATTTTATAGTCACTTTAAAATAAAACGTGAACAATGATAACGTATGAACACAACACAAAACGCCTTAAGTACTGTTTTGAATAAAACAACCCCGCTCCGAAATAAATTGGAGTCAGGATTCGCGTGTGTGGCCGGCTTACTCTTTTTCTTTATGACGGTCTATACTGTGATAAAAATGCCAAATGTACTGATGAAGTACGGTTCCGAATTAACGTCGCTTACTCTTTTTTACACAACAGGCTTACTGCTAATACTCATCTTTATGCAAGGAATTACGGCCTTTGGTTTTTGGTACCTAAGGCCCTGGATCCGAAATATACTCACCATTCATTCAGCCGCACTCCTCGTCTATGCGTTTATTATTTTACCAATCGTAGATAGTAGTGGTCCTGCCTACAGCCTTCTCATGAGCGGTATACCGTACCTGACATCTGCGATAGCGGTGTGGTTTTTTGTAACACTAAAAGGTAAACCTAGATTTACACCACTCATTAGTATTGTATACGCACTGTGCGCCGCCCTCACCATTCTTTTTCAAATCACATATAACTCATAATGCCCTATTGTCTGAGCTCATTAATGACGTATACTTTATAAACTATCTCTATGTATAAAATCTTCAGTCGCAAAAAGCTTCTTGCTGTTAGTGGAAAAAACTTTAGGTTAGGTGTACTCCTATTTTTTGTAATTGGTTCATATATTTTTAACCCACTCACGGCTTCCGCTATATTTTTCCTTCTCCTCCTCCCTGCTACGATTGGGGCGGTGATTGCGACCATTATTATTGAAGCGGTTTTCTGGTGTATCGTGGTATTTTGTAGAAGCGGTGATTCTGGTGCCGTTCGAATAGACGTGTGTGATCCAATGCACCCTGATTACGCCACGATAGTGCCTGACGTTGATTTTAGTGCCGCCTTTATTAACCCTGGTACGGCATGGGGGACCCGTCCCGATGTACCTGGTCCGTCAGATGAAGTGGAGCTCTCATGGGATGTAACGAGTGCAACCGCCTGCTTCCTCTCAAGTCCAGACACTCCTTCGTCTGAAGTAGCGGTGGGAACAAACGACTCACATCGGTATATACCGGGACAGATAGCCCAACCTGGAGTAGTTGAAAGACTGCAACTACGTTGTATTAATGACTATAACGATGGTGCAACTTCGTGTCGTACCGAAGATACCGCTACCTATTCATTTACCATTCCCCGACCAAATCTCGATAATCCAAACGCTTTCCAGGCGGTTCCTAATCTTGTTCGCTATGATACATCGACGCAATTACGCTGGGGTATCAGGGCAGCTGGTAGAGCTCCTTATCGGCTTGACTGTCGCATCACTGGCGGTTTGATGACTCCGTATTTGTTTAATGCGCGAACAAATTCTGACGGCTTCATAAACTCTATTCCACTCACCAATCAAAGTACCTTTATACTAGGATGTATCGAACCGGTATCTAATACACCATTCACAACCGAAGAGAAGGTTGAGGTGATTCCTCGTACATACGAAATATAGTCATGCCGGTACTTCGACTCGAACAGCCTCTTACTGTCGATATTGTAGCGGCCGCAGTCAGAAACCATCACACCGCTGTAATTTCTCCAACAATTCGTGATACTGTTCCGCGGCTTCATAAGGCCATGCTTAAAAAGTCAGTCTCCGAAAAGGTATATGGTATTAATACCGGCTTCGGCCCAATGGTGACGGAAAATATTCCTCCCGCGAACCAACAGCAACTGCAGTACAACCTCATTCGCAGCCACGCGTGCGGTGTTGGTAGTCCCCTGCCACCAGACCTCGTTCGCGCAATCATCCTCACCCGACTCAATACCCTTCACCAGAACTACTCAGCCGTATCTCTTGAGGCACTTACGGCCTTACAAGTTTTCTTTAATAGTGGGTTTATCCCCTATATTCCAAAACATGGTTCGGTTGGTGCGAGTGGTGACCTGATTCAACTTGCCCACATTGCACTCTGTCTCATTGGTGAAGGACACTTGGTGGATGATTTAGGAACATTAAAAAAAACTTCACAAATATTAAAGAAGCATACTATATTACCCTTAGCACTCACGGGACGTGATGGTCTCGCACTCATTAATGGAACCGGCGCCATGACGGGCATTGCTGCCATAGTACTTGCCGATTCAAAAAAACTCATTGAAAATTGTATTACCCTATCGGCAATGCTTTATACTATTTTTTCAGTAAACACTGAACATATCGACCCCCTCGTTGCTCTAGTGCGGCCCCACCATGGCCAGAAGCATGTAGCTGAGAAACTTCGTAGCTTAATAAAATACTCTTCTGTGAACACCACTTCACTTCAGGCCGTCTATTCACTGCGCTGTGTTCCTCAAATTCTTGGACCCATCTTTGAAACCCTAGAAAATGCTATTAAAATTACCAACATCGAACTAAACTCAGTAACTGACAATCCGTTATTTGGCCTTGAAAATAACGTTGTTCACAACGGCAACTTTCATGGTGATTATATAGCTCATGAAATGGATAAGGTTCGTATCGGACTCACAAAAGCGTCTATTTTAATGGAGCGTCAACTCAATTTTCTGGTGAATCCTAAACTTAATGGAATATTACCTCCGTATGTAAATCGAAATACACCGGGAATAGACCTAGCCCTTCAGGCCGTACAATTTGTTGCAACCTCTACTACCGCTGAAAACCAGACCCTGAGCCATCCGCTCGTTACTCATTCTATCCCGACAAACAATGATAACCAAGACGTGGTGAGTATGGGCTGTAATAGTGCGTTACTCACCAACCAAGTTTTACAGAACTGTTTTACCGTTCAAGCCACCCTAGCCCTTACCGTCCTCGAAGCTATTGACGTAGCAAACGTTACCCTTCCACCTACATTGCGTGCTTTTTATAAAAAATTACGCGCCTGCAGCAAACCGCTTACTTCTGACCGACCACTGTACGAAGACTTATCAAGAATTGCCGCCACACTTACCCACTGATAACTTTTTTAATCATTCGGCGTGTGGTATATTTTAATGTATGACAAAAGTTACAAACAAAATCCAGTACATTCTATTAACCATAGTTGCCGTTGCTTTGTTCTGTGCAGTATGGGGTGTACAAAAAGCTGCTGCCCTTATTAAAACGTCTGCTGAACGAAGTGAATCGATACGAGTTTTTTCTTCTACTTCTTGCCAACCGAGTACTAATGCACTCGAGGAACCAAATTTCTCTGGCTGTAACTCACTAATATAAAAACAAAAAACACCTCCACATCGGGGGTGTTTTTTTGTATCAGTATCTTTTACTATTTTAGTTGAAACGTGATACTCACATTACTCACCGTAGTATTTTCACCAGTCGGTAGCGCCACTGATTCAAACGATTTGGAATTCATAGCAGAATCCATCATTGGTGCCGCACTCGTCATATATGGATTAAACCCTTGTCCTCCTTCACTGTAACTAGTTATTTTACCGAGACGAACACCGAGGGCATCAGCGATATCTTCTGCCTTAGCTTTGGCATCAGCAATTGCAAGATCTCTCGCTTCAGCCTTTAATGCTTCTTCATCGTCAATCGTGAAGCTAATGCCACTAATATCAGTCGCTCCTAACTTCCCCACCTCGACCACATGATTTCCTGCGTTTGCAACCGTTCGAACCTTTAACGAAATAGTTTGAGAAACTTCAAATCCATCAGCAATTTGTTCCCCAGGAGGACATGCCTGGCCAAATAAACACGGCCGCTGTTCATACTTAAAGCGAGGAGAGAGATTATAATTTTCTGTTTTAATATCCTTTTCTTCAATTCCTGCGCCCTTCAAGTATTCAGTAATGGCATTAATTATCGTGCCTGATTTTTCCTGAGCAGCAGCCGCATCAGCTCCGTCACCACGAACACTAAACGAGAACTGGGCAACATCAGGCGTAGCCATTACCTCCCCGGTTCCCGTCACACTAATATTTGTAGGGCCGAGATTCCATTGTTCTGTTTGCTT
Organism: Candidatus Kaiserbacteria bacterium; assembly: GCA_031430855.1. GTDB lineage: Bacteria > Patescibacteriota > Minisyncoccia > Phycocordibacterales > UBA918 > OLB19. The sequence continues at coordinate 7,972 of JANPCG010000009.1, read as the reverse complement.
CAGAGTAAAGTATGCGTAGGATAAGAGTGCGACGACAATCCCGACCAAGGCTGCGGTCGCAAGGATCTGGTTATGTGATTTACTAAAAAACGAATTCCCTGACATAGTATTTAGATTAAATTATTAAATTGAGCCATAAAATTTCGAACCATCAAACGGGCTTGATCAAGCGGATGATCGCTTTGACCACAAACTTCAATGAACGCAGTCAGGTCTTCAGATGACAGAGTGAGCGTATCTGGCTGCTTTCCCATTAAATAATACATCACCGAGGCTTCATTCTCAACGTGACCAATAGATATAGCATGTCCAAGCTCGTGAGCTAATACTGTCACAAGTTCAGCCCGATCTGAAAATGTGTAGATATTAATGCTGGTTCCCTGGTAATCACCTTGGGTAAACTCGTCAGTATGACCAAAACTACGATTGTATGTTCTGACACTGTTGTTATAAAGTTCAATCAAACGATTCCCCTGCTCACTCAAGGCATTTATCTCCTCAGCAAGGGTCGCTAATTCCGTCGATAAATTCTCAAGTTCAGCCGCTTTTGTTTCAAGGTTTTTTTCCTCACGTTCTAAGCGAGCAAACTCTGCAGGAGGTGCCCCACCGGCTGCGTTATAGCGCGATACGGTTTGATTAAACGTATCAAGCCGTGCTTCATACGCAGTAACCAGTCGGTTATATGACACTTCTTCTTTACCATATTGATCAATCAGGGCTTCATAACGTTTCGCAATCTCTCCACTCGTTTGTTCTTTAATATCAAGCGACTCCCGTTGAATTTCTTCTGCTATCGCCCGCTCTTGTCTGTCATCAAAAATAAAATTAACAGGGAACGCTGCCGGGTCTTCGGTGTAGGTAAATAATTTACGGTTAGTTGTATTTTCCCACAAAGCTTCAGCCTCAAGAATTGCCGCCTTCACCTCATCACGAGAAAGTTTAAATCGTTCGTCAAAATTGCCCAAGGTGTAGGTAAGTGGTGCCGGACATAGTGCTGACGTCGCATTTAAAAAATACGCCCCTGAAGCTATCAGGGTAACGACAAGCGCAATTAGATACGGACGCCCCATATATAAGACAAGTATAGCAAATTGTCACACACTACAGCGAACAGAGTGGTAGATACCAAAAAATGACACAGAGAAAGCGGTGCTCTGCGGGGGCTATGTCGTCGCGAAACGTAGCCCCTGCAGAACACCGCTTGTCCTTCCATATATCATACATGACCTCTCGTCCCTACAAGGGGGACTATTCCCCAGACTGCTGTATAACTCCCCTACCTACAGCTGAACCGTATTATTTTCTTGTTGATTTCTGAACACCTTGGAGTTCACGCTCTAGTGATTTGTCCTAGGGAGGGCCAAATCAAGAGCAAAGTAAAACATATTCGCTGGCGCTTATTGTTTTACTTTCCTTCGGCTGCACTTCGTTCCTGAATCTTTCGGCGAGAGAGCTGCTGAGCTGCATTCATACTGTGCTGGTAGTAGAGAGACTTAATACCAAGCTTCCAGGCCTTGATATAGAGCTGATTAATGTCTTTGACTGGCGTATCGGGTGGAATCATCACATTGAGTGACTGGCCCTGATCAATAAACTCCTGACGCGCCGCTGCCTGCTCGATAATCACTGTCTGATCAATTTCTGCAAAGGTACGGAACACGAGCTTCTCTTCGTCGGTAAGAATAGCAAGGTGCTGCACTGAGCCGTCATTGTCACGAATACTGTCCCATACTTCTTTTTTATCTTCCCCTTTTACTACCAAGAGATCAACCAGGAACGGATTTCTGAGGGTCGTCTTCATCTTCTGGACGTCTTTGGTATAGCAGTTACTCCACACTGGTTCAATTCCTTGTGATACCTGACCTAAAATGAACGCAGACGAAGTTGTTGGTGCAATCGCCATCAAAGTAGTATTACGTCGTCCGTACCCCTTGAGTACTTCTGGTTCACCAAACTGCTTCGCGAGGTCTTTAGTCGCCGCATCTGCCTTGGTACGAATACATTTAAACATTTCGGCATTCAAGGCGGTAGCTCGTTCACTTTCAAACGGAATCAGATTTGCCTGAAGGTACGAGTGGTACCCAAGTACGCCAAGTCCAAGCGCGCGGTTGGCTTTAGCAAACGTGTACGCCCGCTCCATAAAGGTAAATGCCAGACGCTTCTCCTTCTCGGTATGATCACGCAACGCTTCGAGCTTCTCGATAAAGTCTTCCATCACAGCATCAAGAAACGCAATCATTGTTTCAATCAAATCTGTATCTTTCCAATCATCATAGTGAAGAAGATTTACTGACGAGAGACAGCACACAAATGACCACTCCGGTGAACTCGGGAGCATAATCTCGCTGCACATATTACTCGCGTGAATCCGGAGTTTTTTGTCCTTGTAGACATCAACCGTATTATTATTCGCATTATCGGTATAGAGGATATAGGGATATCCCATCTGCCCGCGCCGTTGAATCACCTTGGCCCAAATAGCCCGCTTTTCCTCATCCCCATCAATCATTGCCTGCAGCCACGCGTCCCCCACCGTTACACCATGAGTAAGTTTTTGAATCGGATTCCCCTCCATACCAATCTCTAGAAACTCATTAATGTCTGGATGTTCCAAAGGAAGATATGGTGACACATGTCCCCGACGAATGTGTCCCTGACTCACCACATCAACCAGCGTCTCAAAGAGTTGCATGAAGTGGACTGAGCCGGACGATTGTCCATTGTCTGAAATGGTCTCCCCCCGACTCCGGAGTGCCCCAAAGTACCCTGAGCATCCCCCACCAAACTTAGTCATCATTCCTATTTCTGCCTGGGTATAGAGAATACTCCCCATGTTATCGTCCACATATGATCCGAAACAGCTAATGGGCAAACCACGAACCGCCCCAAAGTTTGACCAGACGGGAGAAGCAAGCGAAATCCATCCCTTTGACATATAGTCAGTAAATTTCTTTGCAAAGCCTGGCTGCTTGAGGATTTCTTCAGCCCGATTCGCAATAATAGCGATACGCTCTTCCGGGGTTTGCCCTTCAAGGAGGTACCCTCGCTCGAGGAATAATTTACTATTTTCATTCAGCCAGTACCACGGTTCGGTTCGATTTATCATAGATGGGATTCAGGAATTTAGGGATGGAATTAAAAGAGATCGGCACTGGTTACACTGGTACTTCGTTTGTTGTAGTTAATCGAACGCTTGTTAAAGAAATCGGTGTGCTTAGTCGCAATAACTTCGTTATCAAACCAATCGGTCTCTTCGAGCAACGCCTCACTTACTTCGAAGTGTCGCGGCATACCGATAGCGGCGAGCGAGTTATTAAAGCGATGCTTCACAAATTCTTTTACGTTCGTTGAGGGCATGAAATCAAGCTCTCCCGCTTCATAAATCCAGTCAATCACCCGACTTTCAGCGATGAAAGCCTCTTCACATGACTCGACAATTTTTGCCTTCATTTCTTCATCAAACCATTCAGGGTGTTCGTCCTTAATGATGTTGATTAAATCAATTCCAAATAATCCGTGAATCTGCTCTTCTTTGGAGGTGGCTTCAACGGCATTACTAATACCCTTAAAGAGATCACGGTGTTTATTAAATGACATCATGACCAGGAACTGTGAGAAGAGTGACACGTGTTCAATAAATAATGAGAACAACAATATTGAATGGGCATACTGCTTATTCTCCTCAGTTCGTGACAGCGCAATCATTTTATCGAGATACTGGACTCGCTCTTGAAGCGCCGGGATTTCTTTTATCCGCGTAAACTCTTCATTTAATCCCAAAATCTCTAAAAGATGTGAATAGGCGTCCATGTGACGAACCTCTGACTCTGCGAAGGTTGAACCAACTGAACCAATCTCTGGCTTCGGCATTTTTTTATACACATCACCCCAGAACGATTTCACAGCGACCTCAATCTGTGCAATTGCGAGCATCGCATTCTTGATAGCACTTCGTTCTACATCCGTCACATTTACATGGAAATCTTGAACATCACTCGTGAATTTAAATTCAGTGTGAATCCAGTATGAGTGCCTGACAGCGTCAACATATTCAACTAATTCTGGATACTCATACGGCTTTAGGTTGGTTCGCTTACGGAAGATATCGCGTTCGCGAAGCTTTTTACGCTCATTTCGATAGATGATGTAGGCCTTGGCGGTTTCGAAGTAATTTAACTCCATGAGAGCCGCCTCAACCAAGTCTTGGATTTCCTCCACCGTTGGGTACCCATCAACACATTTTTGGGACCTTGGGTCTTTCACGTCTGCAGTGCCTGCCTGAACACACATTGACACCGTTTTCAGGTGTACCGTTTCGGCTACTTTTTTTGCATCTTCGAGACCCCCTTCTTTGGTCTCTTGTAATGCCATTAAAATCGCATGTTCAATCTTTACAATATCAAAAGACTGAAGTGATCCATCGCGCTTTTTAATGTGTTTAATTTCCATATTCTTTAAATCTCATTCGGTGAACTAATAAGAGCAGTGCGACAATTGCAGGGTGAAGCCAAGACCGCCAGGTGTTACCCTGGCTCAGGTATACCAAAAATTGGCATAACGCTGCGTGTCTTGACCTCCGACACACACGGTGGAGATACTCGTGGTGGTACCACTATCATAGTGCGGTTTCGGAGATAAGTAAAAAATGGCTGACCATAGTAGAAATGGCTTACAATAAGGCTCGCCAAAATGAACCCGGGTAAAATTATGTGGATAACTCTCGAAATTACCTCAGTAAGAAACTTTTTATGCTTTTGACTAGTCTTGCGACCGAGAGATTTATCTGACACGGTCATTTTTCTCGCAAAAAAACCGGTAGAAACCGGTTTTCTTTTCCTTTAGTACAAATTCTAGCCGCGCTTGAGGCTATCGCGAATTTCCATTAATATTTTCACCTCATCACTTGGTTCTTTAGGTTTATCAGGGACGATTTGCTCTGACTTTTTCAGGCGTGATAGTAATTTTATTGCCATAAACACCACCAGAGCGATGATAATAAAATTAATAATACTCTGAATGAATATTCCGTAGGTAATTACCGAAGCACCCACCGTAAACTGCCAACCCGTTACATCAATTCCTCCGAGAATTACCCCAATGAGAGGAGTTACGATATTGGTAACCAAGGACGTCACAATCGCACCAAATGCAGTACCGATGACAACGGCTGTTGCCAAGTCGATAACATTTCCCTTAATAGCAAACGCTTTAAATTCTTCCAAAAAGTTTTTCATAGATACAAAGATTAATGATGGTGATGATGATGGGCATGGGTGTGTAACTCCCCTTCTACTGTCGTCACCTGTCGGTTACTAAAATACCATGCAGCGAGGGCAGTCGTAAATGGTACTGCCAAAATCAGTCCGATACTGCCGACCATAATCCGTAGCAACTCTGAAGCCACCACTTCTTGATTAATCGACAATATAAGTGACGCGTCAGACCGGGCAAATAACAATACTAAGGGTAACGCTGCTCCCACGTACGCGAGAGCGAGCGTATTTACGAGTGACCCCACATGATCTCGTCCGACTCTAATTGCCCGAGTATACAATTCAGTAAATGAAAGCGTATTATTTGCTCCACGCAATTCTTGTACCACCGATGCCTGCGTAATCGAAACATCATCGAGTACCCCCAGGAGTCCAATGATAATACTCCCAAGTAAGAGACCTGCAAAATCAAGCGTCCCGCCGGTCGAGAAGTTTAGATATACCGAGGCGTCAGATGCAAATCCCGTTAAACGGAGCCAATCAACCGACAGCCACGCCAACAGACACGTAACCATGACCGCACTAAACGTACCAAAAAACGCAATCACCACGCGTGGTCCAAACCCATGGGTTAAGAATAAGGAGACGCCGAGAATCACCCCAGCAATTCCGAGACTCGCCAACGCTGGTGAATATCCCGCCAAGAGTGCGGGCACCAACAAAAAGATTATAGCTGCGATACTTATACCGAGACTCACGAGTGCTCGCAGCCCCTGCATCCCCGCAAACAAAAGAACCAGCCCAATCATCAATATGCCGATATACAGCAACTGCGGCCGACGCTCGACATCTTTAAATATAAAATATTCCGTGTCGTCAATCGCTACCAGTCGATTCACAAATATCGTATCCCCGACCGAGAGGACCAAGAGATCATTTTCGAGCGTCGCAACCTGCCCTACTTTTTCTCCATCAAGTAGTTCAATCCGCAGCGTTTGGACCGTCGTCGTAGTGTTCGTCCCCATGATGTCCCGCTCGGACTCTTCGACAATCTCAAGCACCTCCGCCCGAACAGTTTCTTGGAGCTCCTGATGCACTTCTTGCGCCTGAGCGAACGACCCTCCCCCCAAAAGGGTAACGACGCAAAGCGCTGCCAAAAATAAAACGGGGACCAGTCTCATTAAAAAATCATCCGGGCGAGGTAAAATCCTACCCCTGCCCCAATCATAAAGGTAAAGAAAAGCGCCACCAACAATGTTTCTTGATTCATAGTTTTCTCAGTATACAAAGATTTCTTATATATGACTAGATTAAAATAACAGAAACCCGGCTTACACCCTCGACTTTTTGATGAAAAATAGGTATAACAGTGCTCACGCGCACGTTATATGTTGCTGAATATGCATCAATTTCATGCCGGAAATGGCGGCTATGGTATAATGGTTATTACTGGAGTTTGTGGAACTCTCAATTCGGGTTCAATTCCCGATAGCCGCCCAAAGAAGAAGCTATTTGAACTAGTGACTCTTTTGAACTTCCATCAACTGTTTGAAAAGGACTCTTGATAGAACCACCAAAAGAAACTGAACCAATTGCCTCTAAGGCAAGCAAAATAGGCGCTTTTTCCGCATGTACGACCTTCTTTTGAGATACTTTGAAATCTGTCCAAAATAAACCTAAGTAGAGGCGTTTTAGCATAGGTGAAGCTGCCTCGTATGTTTCTCCGATATTGTTATAGTCAGTTTCAAAACTTCACGGATCACATTAATTTTAAGATTTCTCTTACGATCAATCAAATACTCTTCATTGATAATTTTTTCTAACTGGTCTGTCAATTGCGTGTTGATGCGCGAAAAAGCACTATCAGTAATTACTTGATTAATTAACTTATCTTCAGCAACCGCTCTTTTTGTTTCGAGATTTGATTTCATTGTATTTAATACCTTCTTCTCTTCAGAAATTGAATCTCGCTGTTTTTGATATAAAGCTTGAACCTTAGCAACAATTTTTTCAATTAAAACAGGTGAAAAAATAATGTCATTGAAGTAATCCTGGACCTGCTTTTCGAGTGCCACAACTTCAACATACGCTTGGTCACACTTTGTTTCCGAACGTTTTGTGCAATGGTAGTAGGCTATACCCTTCTTTTGTACTATGCCGGCTGTAAAACGACATCCGCACGTCTCACAAAACATAAATCCTCTGAGAAGGAAATCATGTTTACGTCTCCGACAAGCGTATTTATTATTAAACTCCATAACCCGCTGACATTGCTCAAATAACTCTTTTGAAATTATGGGCTTGTGGTTACCTTTATTCTTCAAACCCTTCCACCGCATCTCTCCATAATAGAAGTGATTTGTCAGAATATTAAAGACTTTACTTAGAACAAACTGCTTACCGATTCTAGTAACTAAACCTTTTCGGTATGTAATGTCACCCACTTGAGCAGCAGAATAATCACCCGTTGCATAAAGCCTGAACATTTCAGCAATTAATGGTGCCCGGACCGGATCTTCTCCTATAGTACGAATCTTTTCATCCTGTCTCTCCCCTACATTCAAGTAGCCAGGCGGGGCGATAGTGGGCCACCCGCCCCCTTCAAACTTCTCCTGCAGGCTTTTATCTGTCTTCCTAGCAGTAATCTCTGACTGGAGTTGATTCACTCCAGCAATAATAAGATCCATGAAGTTTCCTTCAGGGGTATTTTCAATACCTGGTTGAGAAACTGATATCAGTGTTACATGACTTTTTTGTAA
>JANPCG010000008.1:0-19302 GCA_031430855.1 Candidatus Kaiserbacteria bacterium | reverse complement strand
CCGCCTACGCACCCTTTACGCCCAGTAAATCCGGATAATGCTTGGGGCCTCTGTATTACCGCTCCTGCTGGCACAGAGTTGGGAGCCCCTTATTCATGGAGTAACATCAATAAACTTTCTCCTCCATAAAAGGTGTTTACGTCCCGAGGGACTTCATCCACCACGCGGCGTCGCTCCGTCAGACTTTCGTCCATTGCGGAAGATTCTCGACTGCAGCCACCCGTAGGTGTATGGACCGTATCTCAGTTCCATCGGTGGGGGTCACCCTCTCAGGTCCCCTAGACGTCATAGCCTTGGTAAGCCGTTACCTTACCAACTAGCTGATATCCCGCAGGCCGCTCCTAAAGCGATAAATCTTTACTCCGAAGAGACTATCAAGTATTGTCCCGCCTTTCGACGGATTATCCCTGACTTTGGGGTACGTACCTACGTGTTCCTACCTCGTCTGCCATGGGCCTAAACCCATTCGACTTGCATGCCTCATCCACGCCGCCAGCATTCATCCTGAGCTAGGATCAAACTCTAATTAAAGACAGAGTATTGAAGAATAAATTCTTCAATGATCTGCGTGTACGAACATAGTGCGGTACTGTACTATTTCCCGCGTTCATACACTATTTTTACCATAAGGATAAGACAAAAGAAGATACAAAGTATTTTGCGATTGTCTTATCTGATTTTGTTGTGATGCATACCTATTTCATCAAGAAATACCGAAGTATTTCTAAACTTCATTTGGTACTCCGGATACGAGTAGTTGCAGCTCGCATCCGGCATATTTGATTGTATGACCCTGTCATACAATTCTCGCTCGCTCGGTCATACGCCAGAAAACATAAACATAAATGTTCGTATTCTGTCATGCGACTCTTGCTCGCTTGATTGTCAATGATCAATGTTCTCGTTTGAAATGATTGCCGGAACTTACCCGTGCAATTGGACGCAGTTTCCTGCGTCCGTTTTACCTTCCAATGAACAGTGCGAGCATTATACAGACTCTGAAAAAAAGTGCAAGCCCTAAGCCTTGATAGACATATTCCACGTAATTCAAGCACTAAAACGAGCGGTCCGAAGCTGGGTCATTTTAGGCAAACAAAAAGCCCCACGCGGAATGCGGGGACTTACATCAGAGAGTACTCTCGGGTATGTACAAGTCATCCATGACAACTGGTCGCGCCAGAAGTCGGTGTCAGGTCCATACTCGACAGGTTCCCAAAGGAATGGGTTCGTTCGGATGTCACAAGTGCTCCTCATGCACAAGTGATCATAGTTACAAACTCAAAAGAACAAACAAATACGTCCAAAAAATCTATGGGCGGCACCCAAACCCGCAAGGGGTATGGATGCCGCCTACTTTTCAAGCGACCAGCTGAACGACTGGTGGTTTAGGCGACAAAAGCCGCCCAGCACCCCCAGCCTTCAAGAGGACTGACCGGACCCGATCGATGTGAACGGATTGGGTCTGGTCTTTGACGCCCTGCATAGTCACCATAGGCTGCCCCTCCTTCGCCGGAGAGACTGGCTCGAAGGTAACAACATACGTTTCTTCGCCCACGCTCACCTCTGCGTGGTAGACCGAGTTTGGAGCGAGGTTCGCCAAGGATGTTTCAAGATCACTCGGCAGACTAATCGCTTTTCGGCTCGTCATACCGGTTTCCACCACCAGAACTCGGTCCTGGTAATGATTAACTGCGGTATTCAAATCAGTCACCACTCGGCGTGTTCGCCGGGCAAAGAGACTGACGCCAAGCAAGGTAAGCAGCGAAATGGCGACTGCCATCACGACTGGCCACGATTGAAGCGAGCCCTGTTGTTCAAGTGTTTCCACCCGATCGGTAAACACTGCGTCCGCGGCTGCCAAACCTTCGAGCGCAGTACTGTGGGCCGACAGCGTTTCCGCCTGGGCTTTTTGCGTTGCTTCGAGGGTATTGAGCCTAACGGTTTGAGCATCGACAATCGCTCGCTGTTGTGCCGTTTCCGACAATCCGGCCAAGGCCAGCTGTGTCGTGATAATCGCCGAGACTTGATACGCCGTCAGACTTCCTTTTGCCTGCGCCGCAGTAATCGCTGTCTCAACATTCGCCGTAAGGGCAACTTTGTCCGTCACCTCCACGTTCGAGACCACCGTCGTTACCATCTCCTCTATTTCGGCAGTGGCCATTATTTCCGTTTCAAGAACTGCAATTTCTTTCGCGATCAGATCGAGACCGACCAAGGCCCGCCTGATTTCAGACGCCATTCCCAGTGGATCCCGAGCAAGAACCTCAGGTGACATCTCACCGTAGGCGCTCGTTTCTGCATTCACGGTAAACGCGTCAAGTCTAGCTTTCACCTCAGCTTCGGTATTCGCGGAAGACGGCAGCAGAAGTCGCCCGCCTTCAGCAATCGTGAACGATTCCAAATTGTTAACTGCCGCCACAAGGCGCCAGCAACTCAGCGGTGTCACACTCGCAACGTTCGCCAAGAAGGGTTCGCACCCCTTAGAGATGGTGTCTCCTTTTTCTATTACCATCGTATCCCAATACGGGATGATGGACACGTCCGCACCAATCTCGCGAGGATCACCCACGAGCGTAAACGCCGTCGCAGTCGAGGCAAACAGCAGCATCGCCACCACTTGCACACAGATCATCAATCGTTTCATTTCACCCTCCAGTCCTTTGATTTCTTGAGGTGGTTGTCACGAGATACACATTGCTGCCACCTCGTGACTCCCGTTACTGTTGCTGTCGGCAGCTCCCATCGGGAGCCACGTCCAGGCAGAAACCTCCAGCCTGGATACTGCCTTGGTTATGGTTTTGGGCCACCGATTCTGACTGAGCGACCGCAGTCGCCCCCTCAACAGTAATCTGTGTTCCTCCACCGCAGCCACGTCCGCCACACGACTGCCGGTCGGCAATCGCAATACCGGCTCCGGCATTGATGACCGCTGGCAAAACGCTGCCAGCGACAATCTTCGCCAACTCGCCGCCCAAGGGCGTCGAGGTTTCTTGTGCATACGACACACCTTGTGGCGTCGAGGTTTCCCACGCCGTCACCCGCCTGCCATCAACACTGCTTCCGGTTGTCACACCATCCACACACACTCGACCTGTACTGGAACAGCCAGCAAACTGCTCGCTCCCCATGCACGCACCAAGCACAGAAGGAATCATCAGAAGCGCAATAAGTCTGAGAATCCGTTTCATCACGAGTTCTCCTCCCCATTACAGACCAATTCTTGACGCACCGAGGACTGTCCTCCGAGAGAAAAAGAATTCCCCGGAATCGTAATCACTCCACAACAGCAACCGGAGACCGCGAGTCCCTGGTTGCCAAACCACTGCGGAGCGTCTGTAGTCACGGCAACCGTAACCCACCGACACGATTCTTGTTCTGCCGGCCGCGTGGGCCGAACAGTACGTTGTAGCGGCTCATCTGGCACCATCACCCTTGGTTCGGGCTCCGGTTCAGCGAGGCCACCAGCCTGGGCTACGGGAGCTGCAAGAGCAGCTACCAAGCCAGACATAGCAATAAAAAGTTTCATTTCGACATCCTTTCATCGTTTTAGTTGTCAACGAACGGAAGAACGCCGGTTGCAGCAGTTTTTTAGACTGGGTTTGCACACCCGTGCTCGTACACTACCACAAAAAGTGAAAAAAAGCAACCCCTACGGAATTACCACTTAGAAAAATAAGATATGAAAAGCCCGCCGTACAAGAGACGGCGGGCAGTGCGAGAGGGTAAGACTACCCCACTCGCCACGCGTTACTGGCGTGTATCAGTTTCCCTCAGGCAGAGGGATGGTCGTGATGGGCGGTTCGCCCACCATCATCATGGCACCCATAAAGCCCTCGAAGGAGCCCATGGACATGCTGCCGGAGCGGGCAAACACGGGATTGTCAGCAGTGCCGTGACCGGCACTGCGCGCAATCACGCGATTGTCGACGGTCTGCATCAGATCCCAGTCACTCGTAAGTGTCTGTTCGCCGCACTGCGGTCCGCAGTTCGGATCAACCATGACGGAGCCAAGGGAGTTCACCGTGTATTGTTCGGTGATCGCCGACAGCGCTTCGACATTGTCGCCGATGCCAGAAGCAAGGCCATTGGTCTCGGCGGCCCAGCCCGCATTGAACTGAATCATCGACTGCCAGTTCCGCGGTTGCGGAAGGTTGGAGGTCGGAGGATTCGTATACGTGAGGGCAGTGCCAGCAACCGGTGGGCAATTGCCCGAGAGGCAGGCTGCTGAAGCAGCCGAGGCAAACGCCAATCCGAACGCGAGTCCAGCGGCGGAAGTAAGGAACAGTTTCATATCGTGTCCTCTTGAGTTGAAGTTGGCAATCGCCAACAATGAAGTCCCGCCGTAGCGGAAACTTCCGGAAGAAGGTGTGCAAACTGCAACCGGCTTCCGCTATCAACAAGACTCCGCCTACTATACATAGGTTTAAACAAATGTCAACCCTTTTAATATAAAAAGATTCTCTGAAATAGTAAAGAAAAGGGCCCACCCGCGCGAAGCACGAATGGGATCCTTGGTGGTCGAGGGCGCAAGAGCGCCCTCGACCTAAATTTACTTGCAGCTCGGGTGAGGCTGCGAGCGACCTTTCTTGTCCTTGACGTTGGCCGTACAGCTGGTGATCTGCTGCCAAACCGCAACCGAGACGTTCTGCTCAACTTCCGTCCAGTTGACGGCAAACGCATCGCCGCCCTCGGCAATCGCGAGCGCGTCACCACCTTCGGCATTCACATTCGTGACGTCCGGACGTGTGGCCTCGGCCGCACGGACCATGCCTTCAGCCGTGATGCCGGCCGCCGCCAGTGGAACGAGCTGACCCACCGGCGAGTCGCCGCTCACCATGTCGACGACAACCAGTTTGCCGTCACGAACGAGGGCGCCCGTTGCGGTCGTCGGAGCCAAGGGGTTACTGGCCGTGTTCATGACCGCATAGCGATCCGTCACGACGCCGGTGTTCTTGTCCTTGACGACGAAGTTGTCCACACTGTTGCAGGCGGTCAACAGACCGACAATCGACACTACAGCCGCCAGGTTCATGATATTCATGATAATCTCTTTCTTTGGTTGAAGCTTCCCTTGGGAAGCATGGTGATGCCCCCAGGGCAGACTCAGGAACTTTCCTCTCGAGCCGCAAACAACCTACTACACTTTAACTTAAATGTCAAGCACACTCCGGTAAGAACCACTTTCTGGAAAGACCTTAATCAGCTGTGGTACTATATCTGAGCTGATGTTGAAAACACTACTTTATTTTGCGCTCGAATGCGTTCCGATGATCCTATACTATGTAGTGAGCTTTCACTATAATTTTCGCACCTCGACTGCTTTGTACGTGGTGGCGAGCGCCGTGGTAGTGGCTCTGATGCTCTATTTACAAAAACGACTGCCCTACCTGTCGCTCATATTTGGTTTTTTTGTCGTCGCCTCAGGCATTGCCACGGTATTTAGTGATAATCCAGATATAATTATCCTCTCGGATAGTATCTATTTTCTTTTTGGGGCAGCCTATCTAGGCTATACCCTCACCCGCAGGCGGACCCTATTACAAGTTTTATTTGAGCCATCATTTGCTATTTCAACCAAAGGTTGGCGCACCTTGACCTGGTGTTGGATCATAGTATTTATTATTGCTGGCGTTACCAACGAAATAGTCCGGATTTACATGACGCCTGAATGGTGGATTGGTTTTCAGTTTTGGCGTGGCTGTGCCATTGCGCTGGTGTCATTAGGGTTTATCTACATTAGTCGACACTATCGGTTACCTGAGGCGTCACCGTGGGGTATTCGCATCACGAACTCATAATTTCATAAATGTGACGAGATACCGTACAATGCAACCTGTATGTTACATCAAGAAACCATCGTCATGTCTGTTGGCGGATCATTGATTGTCCCCGACCAGATCGATACCACATTTTTGACCAACCTTAAAAATCTCATTCACGACGAAGCGTCCCACAACGCTCGTCGTTTTATTATTATCGCCGGTGGAGGTAAAACTGCGAGGCGGTATCAGGATGCAGCAGCAGCAGTGACTGAACTCACTCCGGACGACCTCGATTGGATGGGGATTCATTCCACACGACTTAATGGTCACCTCCTCCGGACTATTTTCCGCGATATTGCCCACCGCGTCATGATCACGAATCCCGACGAAATCTTGGACATTCATGATAGCGAATCAGTCATTATTGCGGCGGGGTACCGACCAGGCTGCTCGACTGATTTACGGGCGATTCAAATCGCGGAGCGAGTAGGAGCAACGAAGGTAATCAACCTCAGTAACACTGATTATGTCTATACTGATAATCCGCACACCAACCCTGACGCCACCGCAATTGAAGACATCACCTGGTCAGAATTTCGTATGTTGATTCCGACCGAATGGGCCCCAGGCCTCTCTTCCCCGTTTGACCCGATTGCGGCGCGCGAGGCAGAACTAAAAGGAATTGAAGTTGCCCAAATTAACGGGCTGAGGCTCGACGCGCTCTCTGACTACCTCCACGGTCGACCATTTGTTGGAACCCGCATTCATTCGTAGTCTAAATATACAAAAGGCCGCGGGCATAGGCCGCGGCCTTTTGTATATCATTTTTATGATCGATCACTCGATGAGTCATTAGCAATATCAGTCTCAGTTGGAGTGGAATCTACGGTAGTTTCTACCGGAGCTGGAGTCTGAACCAACGGCACAGTAGCAGCCGGCGCAGCACCTAGTGCGCCAGTCACCTCGTCTTTTGGTCGTGCAGGGGAACCGTATTCATTGTCTGCTTTTATGGTATCAGTCGCCCAAAATACAATGATAATGATCCAACCAATAATTGGGATAAACCACAATAACTGCCACCATCCACTCTTCCCTATGTCATGAAGACGACGCGCGCCGATGGCGATACTTGGCACCAACAGAGCTAGTGAGACGACAAAAGTAAAGAGATCGACACCGATCACTTCCAGGACCACGTTTATGCCAAAACAAAACAAGAAAAACATCCAGAACTCCTGTCGTCCTACCCGCCCTTCAAAATCAGCGTAGTGCTTTTGAATCGGATCTAATAACCAATGCATATATAAATATTATTACCTATACCTCCAGTAACACCCTCAGTTTATCACAGTAAAAACAAAAAGTGACCACGTTCGCGGTCACTTTTCTTGTTTATGCGCGGGATAGGGTCGCAAGAAAATCATCAACTTTGGTGTGTAATTCTTCAAGCGTGCCATTATTTTCGATGAGATAATCTGCCGTACCGAGCACACTACGGATATTATGATGCCCTCCACCAGTCTCTTCTCGTTTGATTTGTTCAGTAAATTCCTCAAACGTGACATTATCTTTTTCGGTGCCACGGATAATAATTCGGTCATAACGTACCATCATGTCGGCGTCTACCCCCAACAGCACACCCCCCATTTCTTTGATAAAAGCGGCTTCTCCATCATCATGAATTGATTCAATGACGGCATCGGGGCCACCATCAGCGATTACCCTTTCGTACAGCGCGCGGACGAGTCCGGCCGGATCAAGGTAGCGAATTTCACCAGAGACGCGACTATAAGCGTCACGATCAATTGGAATATTTCGCGCCACCATCAACTCCCGCAAATAACCCGAAGCCGAGTAGTGTGCATACCCCTTGTGTTTGAGGTATTCAACGACCGTGCCTTTCCCCGCGCCCAATGTACCAACAATACCGATTAACATACCAAAGACTATTTAGATTGCGTGCGTTTTGCCTGCCATTCGGCGTAGATTACTAAAAGCGGACTCGCGATAAAAATCGATGAGTACGCTCCGGCAATCACTCCCGCAATTAACACCAAAGCAAATGTTTGTGTTACGACACTCCCAAAGAAATAGAGAGCGAGAAGAGCAAAGAGAACGGTCAGGGACGTATTGATTGAACGGGCCATAGTGTCATTGACTGCCATGCCTACTATTTCTTCAAATGACTTCGTCAGGGTATACGTTACTTCTTCGCGATCTATGCCACCTACCTGCACCACTTTCGTACGATGCTCAGTTCGGTATTGGATTAATTTCTCACGCACTCGATCGAAAATCACAATCGTGTCATTCACTGAGTACCCAAGAATGGTTAAAAGAGCGGTCACAAATAGCACATCAACTTCGAGTCCCCAGAAGTATCCCAAAAGACTCATCAGTGCTATTGGAACCAGGATGTCATGGAATAACACGAGTACGGTCATACTCCCATATACCCACGAACTCACTGGTTTACCAATTCCCACAAACGCAAACGCGACGTAGAGAATAATTACTGCCAACACCGCACCAATAGCCCAGATTGCTTTACTCTTCATTTCTGCTCCAATCACTGGACCAACAGAGGTGTTGCGGATTACCGTCGCGTCAGTTCCAATCGTCACCAACTTTTCTTCGAGATTTTTCTGTTCCTCAATCGTTAAGGTCTTAGTGGTAACAATATAACTCGTCCCTAACTCCCCCGTTGACTGCCTGACATCACTTCCGTCAAATCCACTCTGAAGTAACGTTGATTCTACTTCTGTTTTTTGAGGGACCTCACCATAGCGTACTTCAGTGAGTGAACCACCTGTAAAATCAATCCCTGGCTTTAGCCCTAAACTGAGAACAATAGCTGCTGCAACACATACTATAATCGCTCCAATGAGTACAAATAATTTTCGATAGTGAATGATTTTCATAGGTGTTTACTTACGGAGTCCGGTACCGAATAAAAATGCCCAAACGCCACCATCCTTTTCCAAAACATCAGGAAGCGCAATGAGGAGTGTCCGGGTGAGTACAATGGCAGACAGGACTGACACCACGATACCGACACCTAAGACTAGGGCAAACCCTTTAATCATGGCCGTACCAAACCAAAACAAAATGACAGCAGAGATTAACCCGGTGATGTTTCCATCACGGATCGCAGTCCAAGCGCGAGCGAAGCCTTCCTTGGCGGCTTCCCGACTACGCTTCCCACTTCTAAATTCTTCTTTCATTCGTTCAAACACCAACACATTCGCATCAACGGCCATACCAAGAGAGAGTACAAATCCTGCTAAACCGGCTGCGGTAAGCGTCACCGGAATTAACATAAAGACAGCGAGGTTCACAAGTATGTATAACAACAAAGCAACGCTCGCAATTAATCCAGGAACCCGATACCAGAAAATAAGGAAAAAGGCGATGATACCAAAGCCAACCAGTCCAGCCAGGTAACTCTGCTGAATCACTCCCGCTCCAAGAGTTGCATCGATAGTTTGTGTACTAATCAGGGTAATTGGCACCGGCAACGCACCAAAGTTAAGGTTCTGGGCCAGGGCCTTGGCTTCTTCAGCTTGAAAACCGCCAGAGATAATTGCCTTACCCCCACTAATTGGTTCATTGATGCGTGGCGCCGAGACAATTTCTCCATCGAGGAAAATAGCAAGCTGCATACCGGTGTTTTCCCGGGTAATTTTTTCGAACAATTCACCTCCTTCTTCATTAAATTTAATTGAGACAATTGGTTCACCCGCAAGTTGCCCAGCCTGATTGCCAGTGAATTCTAACGCAGCACTTTCAAGGTAGCGTCCGGTAAGGCCCGTATCGAGGTACGGATCCATATCCGCGACAGACTCCCCGTTTACCTTTACGTTACCAATCTGAGCCCCCGTCCCACTCGCGTTAGCAGTGAGTGCTTCAGCACTCTGTTGGGCCGCCAGCACCTGATCATCAATCAATTTAAACTCCAAAAGTGGCGTCCGCCCAATTTCAGCTACCGCTGCCTCGACGTCGGTTACTCCCGGCAGCTCAACTACTAACCGATGCTGTTCTTCAGCGGCTGCAAAACTACTTTCTTCCACGCGGATAATTGGTTCCGATACACCGAACACATTAATGCGACGTTCAATCACATCGCGCAAAACCGACATAAGAGCCGGCACCTCTTCGGGCTTAATTTTTGACACATCAGCCTGGTACACCAGGTGACTTCCCCCAGCAAGATCAAGACCGAGCTTAAAAGGAAACTTGGCGTCTGGGTTTACTGCATTCGTGTAGACAAAGTAACTTACCAATCCACCGAGTACGATTACGACAATCGCTCGAAAGATTCGGAGAAACGCTTGGGTTCCATCATCAGGCGTATGGGGGTGATTGGACATATAAAACAAACAAAGATAATGGAGAAGTTATAGCATAATCTGGCCCTTTTTTCTATTTTCTTGACTGCAAGATAATCAAATTGCGTAATAAAATGGCAATAGTAATAGGACCAATTCCACCAGGAACGGGAGTAGTGAGGGCAGCCACATCTGCCACCTCTCGAGCTGCATCACCCACCAATAATCCACCCTCCTCACTCGTTCCCGCATCAAATACGACAACTCCCGACTTTACCATACTAGCAGTTAAAAGATTAGGTACACCGGCTCCGAGGATGATCATGTCTGCATCTTTGGTAACCTCTAGATTTTTGGAGTCCTTAGTTACGACGGTCACCCTCGCTCCACGAGCACGTGCGTATAATGCTGCCGGAGCACCAACCAAACGCCCATTACCAACCACCACAACCTGAGCGTTTTCCCACACAATCGAATGGGCTTCACTGATAACATGAATCGCCCCGACGACCGGCGGAAGTAACGCATCAAGCTCCCCCTGATACTGCATCACATCCACATCATGCGTTACGGGAATAAGAGGAATCAAGTCTTCGGTCGCCAGATGTGGAAACGGAAACTGAATAATCAGTCCATCACAAGTGAGGGCTAGTGTCGACACCATTGCAGCTACCTCGGCCAAGGATACCGTGTCATCTAATTCAACGACTTGAATATCGATACCCACCTCTTGTGCTCGTCTTTGTTTAAGCGTCAAAAACTTTTGTGTCTCAAAATTAGGAGAACACGTCAAAACCGCAAGGCGTGGCGCCACGGGTAGCAGGGCGACAGCCTCCTTCAGCTGCGCTAAAATTTCCACAGCCATCGCTTTTCCGTCAATATACATAGTGGCGCCAGTATACCCTCCCCCACCTAAAAAGTCAGCCGTATGAACGCATGTTCTCTCCCGGCTGACTAACTTACTTATTGAGGTTTTACTCGCACCTGATCTTTTGGAACCCAGTCTTGATACCGACCGTCCGTATACTGAAACGCATCTTTACTGCTGTATTTACATTCGTACACACTTGCTAACTTAGCCCCACTCATCACAATCGGATACGAGTAGAAGCGCCAACTCCCTGGAGCGGTCGGGATTTTACCACGCGTAGCATGCCAGAAAAAGAAGAACGCGAGACGTGCCATCCACGGCTGAATCGGAAGAATTTTCTTCCCGACCGCCTGTGCCATGTCAGGGGCTAATACCGCTTCGCCTTCAGGCGTAATGTTAAATACTTGATAGGGTTGGCTAAATGGTTCAAACGCAAATAACGACACAATATCAGCTACGTCATCTTCATGAATAAACTGACGAACCCACCCTTTGGTGGCCGGCACAAATGTCGTGAGGCTGGTAACAATTTTATTGACGAAACCACCCTTAAGGTTTCCTGAGAGCGCTGATTGTAAGCCAAAGCGAATCCGCATGTAGCGTCCGCGCGGCCCCGTAATTGCCGCTGGCCGCACCACTACCACCTGCGGTGTTGCTAAACCAGCCTTCATGGTACTTTCAAACCGTTCAAAGAGCCGTTCTTCAACTACGCGCTTTTCTTTTGCATAAATATACTCGTCTGGTCGGAAACCTTCCACTTCGGTAAAGCGGTGATTAATTTTGTTATCAGGTCGTGCCGCATACGACGAGGCAGTTGAGAAATAAATGAGTTTCTTGACTGACGGAGTAGTGAACGCAAACGAGAAAACGTTGTCAGATCCATCAACATTCCACCGCCATTCTTCCGCTAAATTGGCATACATCGCCCGAATCTGCCACGCCGTATGAATAACTACCGTTGGTTCATAGGGCGCTGCTTCTTTTTGCCATCCCTCATCTGCCATATTGTGCTGAATGTAGGTGACTTTCGGTAACGCTTTCGAGTAGTCCGATTGCGGTTCTTTATCAATCGTAATAATTCGTTCAACATCCTCACGTTTGCCAAATTGCTCACACAACATCTCTCCCACATATCCAGCACCGCCGGTAATAAAAATCGTTTGTTTCATAATATTTTAAAGAGTATACCATCAGATTCTATACCTCGGAAATGTGCCCAGCGGTATGATTTTTGTGATGTACCCCCTCTCTTAAACTACTGCGGGAAGCGTATCGTTACACCAAAACGAGACAGAACAGTTTTGGTAGTCTTTAATGCAATTGCCACGTCCAACCACACCGATCGATTTTTTACGTAATATAAATCGTAGGCCAAGCGAACCCGAGATTCTTCAATTGATTGCGGACTGATATTATCTCCCATATAGTGCTGATTCGTCTGGGCCCACCCGGTCACTCCTGGTTTTACGAAGTTACGGATTTTGTAATACGGTATTTCTTCCGCCAAGCGGGTTCCTAAGCCTACGATGTCATTACGTGGACCAATCAACGACATTTCACCCTTGAGAATCGTCCACACCTGCGGCAATTCGTCGATACTCAGTTTTCGCAATACCGCACCTACCCTCGTCACTACATTACCTTGCTTAGCGTCTTCGTTTGTCCAGGTACCACTACCGGCAAAGTTTTTTGTCATGGTTCTGATTTTGTAGACGGTAACTGGCTTGTTATATTGCCCGATTCTATCCTGAGCAATAAATAAATCCCCCTTTCCTTCGATGCGCATCGCCACATAAATAAATGGCAGGACGAGGAGGAGGAACATCCCTAACGTGAGACTACCGACAATATCAATAACGCGTTTTAGAAAATCATACACTAAGCTTTTTGATTGTGAGACGTGCGCTAAAAACCAATCGTACCGCAACGCCGTAAGCGGAATCCGATCAAAGGTATCTTCGTAGACTTTATAAAAATCTAAAAATGTAAACTTGAAATCAAGAAATGCTAAATCAAAAAGCGCTGGGAGTAACGTCTCGAGATGCTTACCGTGTGGGTTGGCCACAATAATACTAATTCGCTCTTTTTCAATGAGGGCGAGGAGCTTCTTTTCAAAGTCAGGAGTTTTTTCTGCGATACTACTATCGATGAGCCTGACAAACGTATAGTTGTAGCGGTCGTTATTATTTATTTCATCAACCAATTCCACGGCCTCTGCTCCATCGGCCACCAAGATTGCTTTATGACGCACCTTGGGTGAGAAGTAGGGATAGATATAGAGACGCCACCACGTGATGAGCAACACTGAAATCACCAGATAAATTATCAGATTTGTTTTCGGAGCAATACCAAACGGAATAATGAGAAACAAAAAAGCCGCAATCAGAATGTTGGCCACTTGGATATTGAGGATTCGACTAATCAAGAGCGACTTTAAATACACCGTATGTTTATCGTAGAGACCACCAATATAAAAAATGAAAAGCCACACTCCCGAGATAGCGAGGAATGGTCCAAGATGTGTCGTGTATAGATTGAGGTCAGGCAACGAAACATACCGTACGAGAAGCGTCAGCCATAATGCCGTAAAAAATACGATGAGGTCTCCCCCGACTAAAATAAATAATTCACGTGTGCGCTCTCCCATAGAATAGTAAATTGGTACCACTATGGTACCTGAGGGAGGGTAAATAGCAAGCCAAAGGCGTAATCTGACGCAATGCTAAAAATGCGCTATGATGGGGTATTCTCATGGAAAAAAAGCCTCAAAAAGTCCTATTTGTGATTACAAAGTCCAACTGGGTGAGAAACGGGATGGGACCCGTTTCGCAAGACTCGTCCAGCAACTTTGCGAATACTTGGAGCAAAGTGGCGAACGAGTGGACAGCTTCTGTAAGAAGAGGAATAGAAGCCGTCCCACCATATAATCTCTCCCTGCCATGACAACCCAAAACAAGAAAAAAGTACTATTTGTAATTACCAAATCCAACTGGGGCGGCGCCCAACGGTACGTCTATGACCTTACAACGAATCTCGACCAAAACCGGTATGAACCAGTTGTTGCACTCGGCGGAAATGGCACACTGAGCGAAATGCTTACGCATGCGGGTGTGAGAGTGGTACCTTTGGGACAGCTCAAAAATACGACTGGTGCCAAAGCACTACTTGAATCACTCCAAGAATTAACTACTATTATAAAATCTGAGAAACCGGCAATTGTTCACCTTAATAGCTCGGTAGCTGGACTCCTCGGTTCCATCGCCGCGAAACGAGCACGCGTCCCCGCTGTTCTGTTTACCGCTCACGGATGGGCTTTTAATGAAGACCGGTCTTTGCCCCAACGGTTGATTATTAAATCCTTACATTACCTCACCGTTCTTCTCTCTGACCGTACGATTGCTGTTTCGCGGGCCCTCGTAACACAAATGAACTGGCCTGGAGCGCTCGGTAAAATGAAAGTGATAAATCCGGGACGGAGTATCGGAGTGATGTATGAACGAGAAGAAGCACGGGCAGAGATCATCGGCAAACACCCCCCACTTGCCCCCTACCGAAACGATACCTGGATAGTATGCTTGGCTGAACTTCACCCTATTAAACGTCACCAGACGCTGATTGCCGCGTTTGCTAGCCTCAGACTTTCACGTCCACACCTCCGATTGATCCTTATTGGCGAAGGTAGTGAACGCACAACTATTGAATCACTCATTACCAAACACGGACTGCAAGATTCGGTATTTGTACTCGGCGCGATTACCGAAGCCGCTCGCTTTTATGCAGCTTTTGATGTCTGTGTGTTAGCTTCAAAATCAGAATCATATGGTTACGTTTTGGCCGAAGCCGGTTTGGCTGGAGTACCGATTGTTGCAACTAATGTCGGCGGTATTCCAGACATCATTACTAATCACATACACGGCAGGCTCGTTCCTCCTGATGACACTCTAGCGCTTGCTACAGCATTAGAAAATACCCTCGCGGATGAAACAAAAACAAATGAGTACCGTGACGCACTCCGGACTGCTATGCAAGCACGAACTGTCACCCGAATGACGAACCAAACCATGAGTCTCTACAAAGAACTCATTAATTCTTAGCCAAGAACAACACGTCATCATCTGTCGAAGCTAGTCCTTTGTTGATTCGCGCGTACCGACGCATTGCCAAAACCATCCCCACGGCGACATATTCTGTAACCAAGTGAGAACCACCATAACTCAAAAACGGCACCGTCGTCCCCGTGACCGGTAGCAATCCTATATTCATCCCAATATGCACAAAAAAGTGACTCACAAACAAGATTGCTACACCGGTTGCAAATAACGTTTCGAAATTACTAGCCCCTTTGGTCGCGTGATATAACAAGCGCCAAATCACTAAACTAAAAAACAGGAAGAGCGCAGCTACTCCAAGCAGCCCCCACTCTTCAGCAAACGCAGCAAAAATAAAGTCCGTCTCATACTCGGGCAAAAACAGCAACTTTGATTGTGTTCCGTAACCAATCCCCTTTCCAATCAGCTGACCAGAACCAACGGCGACCGTCGATTGATACGCATTATAGCCAGCGCCCTGGATGTCAGCCAAAGGGTTCAAGAAAGTCATAATGCGTTCTTTTTGATAATCCTGAAACGCAAACTGCCACATTCCCCCAAAAGCGATAGCTCCCAAGAGAAACACCATCGCAAGATGGCGCACTTTAATACCAGCCACTAAAATCATTCCAAACCAAATAAAGAAGAGAATGATAGCGGACCCAAAGTCCGGCTGAATGAAGACCAGTCCAAATATCAAAAACGCATAAAAACCAGAAATTAAAATGTGCTTAAAATCTCCAATAAGTTCGTGGCGCTTAGAAAAATACTTAGCTAAAACAATAATTAAAATTAATTTTGCCGGATCGGATGGCTGCAGCGAAAAGAAACCCAAGTCAAAACGACTCTGGGCACCTAACGTAATTTCTCCGATAAATAACACCAGAATGAGTGCGGCAACAATAGCCGCAAAAAAATAAAACGTCGTATTGCCCGTACGAAAAAAACGATAATCAGGTACGAGCGCAAGCAAGAGTGCTGTAAAAGCCACCCCTATCCAAATTACCTGCTGATTAAAATAAGCATTATCTCCTTGATAGGAATACATGGTGACCAACCCCATAAGAGAAAGCAACACCATTGCCCCTACCAAGATCACGTCAAATGACTCCAAAAAGACTTTAATACCGCGCATATCAGGCACACAGTATCACAGTGAGAAACTAGCGCAACGGATCAAAGGTACTGCGGGTTTTACCAATCACGTCGATTCGTGCCGCCCCGTCTTCACAAATTGCACCCGTAATAGCGTCATAAATTGAACCGAGCGTACTTGTGTTTGGCGCCACGAACGCAAGTTGTGGTGTCGTTGCGATCCCTCGCAAAAAATCCATATTCACCCCAGCTCCAAGACCGATTGCGTACACGGTCACGCCATCACTTTTGAGCAAAGCAGCCTGCGCGCGTGCGTACGCTTCGGGGTCGTCACCAGGCGCAGTCGCCAGCCCATCAGTCAAGAGAACCACCACCTTACGAGCATCAAGATTATGCCGTGTAGAATTAAGTTCCCCTTTGGCCAAGATGAGACTATCACCAATATTCGTATTACCGGTTTCTTCAGCGGGAGAAATAGTTAACCGCTTAATGACCCCGGCAGCAAGCGTGGTATCTTGCGTCAATTGCGTTACTAAACTGGCTTTCGTGGCAAAGGTGACCACCGATACGCGGTCATCTTTTTGAAGTTTGCTCACAAAATTACTCGCAGCCCCAAGCACCGACGTCACCGGTTCGGGCGGATTCTTGCCATCGTTATTCATACTACCCGAGAGATCAATCGCCATAGCGATGTCGGTTGGCACGACACAACTACGTATCGTTTTAGCAATTGGAGTGGGCCAAGTAAAGACAATATCCTGCTGTTCTCGACCAGGAAAAATATCGACGAATGTTTGTGAGGCGGTAAGCGGATTACCACTGGCGTCAAAAATCGTAGCCACCACTTCTACCTGCTGTGCTTCTTGCAAGGCAGTGTTTTCAATCTTTACATTAAGTTTTGGACGCGCATCTGCTTCTACTAATTTCAAATCAACCGTGCGAAACTGCGCCCGACCAAGATCGGAGGGTAGCCACATATCTGACGGAGTGAGAGTAAGCGTTGTTTTAACCGGAATGCGATCACCCGTTTGGATTCTTCCTTCAAATACTGGATACGAACTCTCTGGCGGCAAAACTGTCGTACCAGTTCGCTCAGTAATCACCGCCCCTGCCTCGTCAAAAAGGGTAAATTGATAGGTAATTGAAGGAGTTCCCGCTTTTATATTACTGTTATCAATATACCCCACGGCATTGTATTGCCCCGGTTGAATTTCAAAACTCTGTGCCCACAATACTTTTGGCGGCGTTACGGTAAAGGCACAAATACGCGTACACGCCCCCCCACAGTCAACCCCAATTTCATTACCATTTTGATTGGTATCAAAACAACTTGGAGGGCTCCAATAAAATACGTAGTAGACACTACAGATCACCGCAGCGACAAAGGTGAGGTACCCAGCTCCATACTGCATACGGCGCCAAAATGCCCAGAGACGAAAAGATTGCATGCGTACATTGTAGCATTGCAATTAAGAAACAATACGTACAACTGACAATAAATATACCAGTCTTATTTTACGTTAGCTTTTAATAAATCTTGTTCTAACGATTGTAAAGATTTTAATAATTTTTTTCGGACTATTTTAGCTTCAGGGTTTGCTAACTGAATAGTCGTAAATAATTCCCAACTATCAAATTGGAGTAGTTTTGTTAGCTCTATCAAGTGCTGATATGACTGAGTATTGGTAGCGTAACTTTTAATATTCATATGTAACAGTCCCCGACCAATAAAATGCGTCAGCGCCTGAACATTGGCCATTTCATGATCGTGCTGTTTTGGCGTCTCTTCTATAATACTTAGTAATAAAATCTCTTTGAGGAAAGTAACGATTTTTTGGTACGTCCGTTTCGTACAAGAA
The DNA here is from genome assembly GCA_031430855.1 of Candidatus Kaiserbacteria bacterium. Lineage (GTDB taxonomy): Bacteria > Patescibacteriota > Minisyncoccia > Phycocordibacterales > UBA918 > OLB19. The sequence continues at coordinate 1,299 of JANPCG010000008.1, read as the reverse complement.
ACATTACAGAGCACGATAGGCAATCCTGAAATACCATTCTTGCCTGATTGCGGACCAAATACTGGATGCGTACCAAGAATTTGATGTTTGGGAAAATGCTTCGTGAGTACTACTATAGGCTTTTGTTTAACCGAGCACACATCAACAACGATAGCTTTTGGGTGAACAAACTTTTTATATCGCTTAGCTGCATCATGTAATGCTTCAAAAGGCACCGCAAAAATTACCACATCACATATAGATATATCAGACGGGTCTGAATCTCTTCCAATTAAAACTACGTTGCAATGAGTGTCTAAGTGCCGCGACATGAATAAACCAAATTGCCCCCGTCCAATTATCGCTACTTTATTTTGTGTCATATAAGAAATTGAGACTTGAAGATACCATATTAAAAACAATTCAGAAACCATACGGTATTTAACTCTGTAGATGTATAACTTAGCGTAGAATGGGAACCTTTTTCACTTTTGTGACACTATCCGGAGTTGCAGCATAATAAAAACTTAGTGTTGGCGCCTACCTACTCTGCCCCTTGAGGGGGTAAACCGTATGGGATACGGTTTAACGGCGATGGAGTTCAAAATGAGAACGGGCGCCTCTTACAGAGGCGGTACACCTTGTCACCATTTTCTTCAAAAATGCTAGGCAAGGTCTTGCGAACTGGGTCCCATCCCAGTTCTCACCCCCTCCGCTAAAGCACCAACAAAAAATCACCCTCTCGGGTGACCCTTCTTTAAATCAGCACTTAATGTTGGCGCCTACCTACTCTGCCCCTTTCGGAGTACCATCGGCGATGGAGGGCTTAACTGCCGTATTCGGAATGAGAACGGGTGGACCCCCTCCGCTAAAGCACCAACATTAAAAGCTGATTTTAATTTTGACACTTACATCGTGTGGAGTAATCCCGAAACTGGTCGGAAAATCACTTCACACGATATAAGACTTGCATATTCTATTTCTAAGCACCGAAGGCGCTCTGACATTTCACAAACTTCACTCTTTAAGACTGCACAGCTCTTCTCTCTTTCTAAAACAGTCTAAATGAAGTGAAGTACGCGGAGCGCGAGAGAAAATAATACGAGTGGGACACGAAGTCCAGCGAGTATTATTTTACTCTCTGCGCGACAAAGTAATTCATTCATTTCGCCTGTTTTAGGCGATGTACAACATTCCTTACAGGAAATACGTCCTATTAGTACACCTTGACTCCACGCATTACTGCGCTTCCATCTAGTGCCTATCAACCTGATCATCTCTCAGGGGACTTAATGATATCTCATCTTAGAGTTGGCTTCC
>JANPCG010000007.1:0-39884 GCA_031430855.1 Candidatus Kaiserbacteria bacterium | reverse complement strand
AGCCCAGGCGCAGCGCGACCGACGCCAGCATGCACAGCGGCAGAAAGATCGCGTCGATGCCCACCATCACCGCGAGCTTGGCGCGCGAGGAGAGCGATGCGAGATGGTGTCCGAGGGGGCTGCGCAGCATGCGTCTTGATTCGAACCTTGTTCAGCTCAATGAACCCTGCTGGTCACGCGCACCGGCCTTGTAGTGGAAGGCCAGCCAGACCAGGGGCGCATAGGCGAGGATCACGCCGGCCACCCCGTCCAATTTTCGCATTGCCACGAGCACTGCCAGCGGCAGCAGCCACACAAGGTTGATGACGCCGCAGGCCAGCGTCACCATGCGGTGCGAACCGTGCCGGCGCGCCGCGTACTGGTAGGCGTGGCTGCGGTGCGCCTCGTTGAAGCGCTCGCCGCGGCGCACGCGGCGGATCAGCGTTGTCGTGGCGTCGACCATGAAGACGCCGAGCAGGATGAACCAGGACCAGAAAACCTGGGGCACCTCGAGCGCCGTCCACAGCGACAAGGCGGCGAGGGTGATGCCGAGGAAGCCACTGCCGGCGTCGCCCATGAAGATGCTGGCGGGCGGGAAGTTCCAGGCCAGGAAGCCGGCAACGCTCGCCGCGAACAGGATCGGCACGAACCACAGCGGCGTCGCGGTCGCCAGCCACCAGACAAGACTGTCTTTTGCATCATCAATCGCCTCTTCTGCTCCTTCGGCTAAATCATACGCTTCTTTAAAGTCTCCATCTCGTCGTGCTTCTCGAGCATCAGCGATATCCTTATTTGCTTCAACTAAAGCCGCCTTAACCGCTGCTACCGTTGCTGCGCTAATTGAATCATCGTAGTCTTCACGGTCGAGCTTTCGCTTCAATTCAGCAGCTGCCTTCATAGCATCATCAATTTGACGTGAAGCATCTCGTAATGAGGTGGTAGCATTATCTTCCGATGAGTTATCATCCTCATCCTCATCCTCCATTTCATCTTCATCATCGTTCATATCGTCTTTTTTATCATCTTTCCGATTCTCCCACTTGTACTTTAGTTTAACCTGAGCACACACCCGTTCGTCAGTTACCTCACGGAGCTTCTCACAACGATTTCTTAATCGTTCTTCAAATTTCACCTTGAGTCCCCCATCGAGCAATAGTTGAATTGGTTCTCTGCCTGAAGCCTTTCGTTCATCCATGATTGCTTCAAGGGCTGCCCGAGTCTCAGCATCGAGTTCACCGGTGACTTCCAAACCATTTTTTGCTTGGAAACGTTTAAGGGCTTCTTTCGTCATTTGACCAAAGTAGCCTGTTGCAAGTCCTTGTGGGTACACTGACTTATCTTTTGCCAATAATTCCTGAACCGTCTTAACGTCATTGTCAGTCATCCCTTCACGGAGATTACTCTTCAATTCACGTAATTCATTTCTCGTAGCAGCTAATTCTGCCTTGAGTTTATTAAGCATCTCAGTCAGTGCTTTAATCTGAGCAAGCATTGCATCAAGGTTTGGAGCTGCAGCGGTTGTGGTTGCCGTTGTGGTTGCCGTTGTGGTTGCAGTAGTTGTTTGCGCTGACGCCGGCTGCGCGACAACAGTAAGCAAGAAACAGAGTGTTCCTGCTATAAGTAATTGTTTCATAATAATAAAAGGTAGTAATTAATTGATACGGGTAATAATCCTACGTCACCGTATTTTGGTGTGTGGACCCAATCAGTATACCAAATAACGTGGGTCAACCACTACACAAAACCCACACTAAGAGAGCGCGTGAAGCGCCCGAACGAGCCTGATAACGTTATAATCGTACTGTTCTCCTGTCGCTTCATACAGAGGCTTCAATTTCTCACTGCCATGAATTTCAATTGCTTCTCGTATTTCTTTAATCACCTCATCAATATCACCCTCTAATACTAGTACTTTTTTGATATCAACCGCAGTTAATTCCCGATCTTCTACTAATTTTTCAATATGCGCCGCTATCGTCGACTCAGCCATGTCACGCTGTTTGGCAATATCAGGGATGCGCGTGCCCGCTAAAATAAATTGTTTCGTTAACGCATACGTACTCTCCTGCTGAATTCGTTCAACTTTGGTTTTCTTGACCCGCACCTCTCCCGGCTGTGGAATCTTTCCCCCACACGCCGTAACAAACTGCGTATGCATAGTGGTGAGTTCTTCTAGTTCGAGGTTCTGGAACGTCTCTTCAGCCGCTTCTGATTCACTCCGAAACCCCGCGTCACGCCGGACGATTTTTGGATCTACCATGAGCGCATTGGCTGACATTCCTAATATCTTGAGTCCTGCCAAACTGCGCACGCGCGAGAGTGCGACGTACCCCTGACCAAACACGAAGGCCTTGCTGAGATCTATTTCCGCTGCATCGAGTGACATTCCCTGACTTTTATGAATGGTGATTGCCCAGGCAAGCCGGAGTGGAATCTGCTCCACCTGAGCGAGCATCTTGCCATCTTCCATCATGTCCCAGGTGGTAGTCTTTATATTAATACGCTTCCCCTCAGTCGTTTCAATGATTGGCGTACCGTCTTCTCCATCAAATGAAATTACTCTCGCCAACGTCCCATTCACATACCCGGCTTCAAAGTTATTTTTGGTGCACATCACCATGGCGTCCTCCTTCAAGACTAAGGTATCGGGTGAAAGACAATTTTTAACCAGCACTTCGAGTCTAGGCTTACTCCCCCGGCCCGCCATCTTAAACGTCTTCGGCTTCCCAGTCAGACTCGCCAACTTCGTGTTATTGACGGCATCAACATCAGCATTATGGGTATACAACCGGGTCGGTTCAACATTCTCAAACTCAATATCTGTCTGTTCATTTAATAACGTGTAGTGTTCCTCTTCAATTTCATTTCGTCTAATAGATCCTAAAAGCGCCAACAGCGCTTCGTCCTCCTGACGAAATTGATCACCTAAATAACAAATGAGTGGCCGGGCGTTTTCCCAGGCTCTTGATTCAAAGCCATAGCGCATCATATCGCCCATCCGCGTCACGGGTGGCAACTGAAAAAAGTCACCGACAAATATCACCTGCAGTCCCCCAAAGGCATCCCCTTTCTGTTTAATGGTGCGACAAATGACGTCGACCATATCGAGCATCTTGCCATCAATCATCGAAATTTCATCAATGATCAAGACGTGAGCCTTCTTGATACGCTTCGCGGTTTTTTCTTTTCCCACAATCTGATCAAGATCATATTGATTAATATGATCCCGGGCACCGACACCACTCCAGGCGTGAATCGTCATTCCACCAATATGGGTGGCAGCTATTCCGGTCGAGGCCGTAACCGCTACGGTTACTCCGGCGGCTTCGAGCCACGCAATGTATTGATTAATGACGTACGTCTTCCCCGCTCCCGGTTCACCGGTAAGGAACACGTTGCTACCGGTCTTTAAAATATCTAACGCCTGAGCTTGATTCATAGTGAGATGAGTATAGCATAAATGTAATCATCATTATTGACTAATTTAATTAACTGTGTCATTATTAAAACATGCCGATACTTTTCGGTAATCATTGAAAGCACCAAATCATGAAAGTACGCACTCAAGTTCTTAAGATGGTAGCCTCTCTCTTCGCCATCATCCTCAGTTTCGTGTATGTTGCCCCATACCTTATCGAAAGTGAGAACCCGATTCTCTTTCTCTCTAGCTTTGTCGTTGGCGCAGGGGCCGTCATCGCCTATGTCTGGTTTTCAGCAACCGCCGCCAGAACATACATCTACTACGAAAGAAGGCGGAGCGGCGTGTGTGCAATCGACGAAAGTCAGCTCACACTGACTGTTCTTCGATCTGGAATCGTAATCTTTGTGACAACGGTTGTCATAATGGTCGGACTTGGTTACATCCCAATACTTGAACCCAAACCATTTTAGTGACACGTCGACAAGGAAGAACTACGCCCCGCATCTTGTTTGCGGGGCAAACTTTTTTCTGTAAAGAATTACATTAATGATGACCTGTATCTAATTTGTGGACAGAAGAAATATTTTTAAAATTAATGATATACAATAGATGTATCTATGGCAGTTCGTTCTTTATCTATTGTTGATGTTGATGCCCCAAAGACGCGCAAAAAAGTCGCCGCTAAAAAAGCTACTCCAAAAAAGAAAGTAGTGGTGGATGAAACCATGCTAGCTGAAATTGCAGCCGTAGAGAAAGTCGGCAGCGCTGAAAATACACCCGTCAGTGTTACGGTTCTTCCGACAGTCAAAAAACTCCCAAAGAAAAAAGTTTCAAAGAAAACTGCTGCCAAAAAGTCGTCGACTAAAAAGTCTGCCAAAAAAGTAGCTGATAACGAACACTACGGCCACGAACCCCTTTCTCACTATCCGAGCAATCCAAAGGCCAAGATCAAAAATAGCGAACTCCGCCAAATCAAGCGTCACCCACTTGGGCACTTACTACTTGAAACCAAACTCCGTGAAGCTGGCTTCCGGGGCGGCATCAGTAGTGATAAAAAATTCCTCGAGCGATACAGTACCGACGAGAGTATTTTTCAAGTCCGCCCACAAGTCGTTTTGCAACCAAAGAGTAAACACGATATTCAAATTGCGGTTAAACTGATTGCGATTGAGACCAAGCGCTTTACTTCACTTTCCCTTACTCCTCGGGCAGCTGGTACCGGACTCTCGGGAGGATCACTGACTGACTCAATATCAATTGATGTCGTCCCCCACCTCCACAGAATTGGTGAGGTTAAAGAAACGAAAGACGGTGCCACAATAACCTGCGAACCAGGGGCGTGGTGGCGTGATGTCGAAAAGAAACTAAAGGGTTACGGGTACTACATCCCCTCATACACCTCGTCAAAAGATATCTGCACGATTGGTGGTTCAGTAGCGAACAACGGTGCCGGCCCTGACTCCCTCCGCTACGGACACTGTGCTGACTGGGTTGAATCAATGGATGTCATTTTAGCTGACGGTAACGAGTACACCATCAAAGCCCTCACGTACAAAGAATTCAAATCTCTCATTAAGGAAAAGCACCGGTACGCCCAAATTACGCGTGAGATTTTTGCTCTGATTGAGAAAAATGAAAAAATGATTGCGACTGGTCACCCCATGACCCCAAAAGGTAACGCTGGGTACGCCTTATGGAAAGTCATTCCCGACGGTGTCGCCGCGTTTAAAAAAGGTAAAGGGGTCTTTGATTTAACTCGATTGATTTCAGGGAGCCAAGGTACCGTCGGTATCATTACCCACCTCACGATGAAAGCGATACCAATTCAACAGAATACGAGCTTGATTAATATTCCGATTTTTGATCTCCAAGAAGCCGCCAAGGTTATTCTCTCTGCCCTCAAGTATAATCCAATTAACATAGAGATTTTTGATGCCCTTACCTTTGATCTCGCTCTCAAAAATCCTGACTTTTTTAAAGCGCGCGTTTCCGGACTCGATTACTACAAAGTCCTCCTCGCGATGTATACGACGTACCATATCCGCTATGGGCGCAATATCCCAGAATTTACCATCCTCGTTACGGTTGACGAAGAAACGACCCGCGAAACTCCCGCGAGTGATATCGCCAAAGACATCAGTACCGCCGGCGCCAAAGCCCGGGTGGTCAGAAATCCATCAGAGATAGAAATGCTCCTCCAAATCAGACGCGCAAGCTACAGCCTCTCAAAGTTCCTTGATCCCGGTAAACGTCCGGCGGCATTCCTCGAGGATATGACGGTACCACCAGAGAATCTCTCCAAGTTCTTTATTGAAATGAAGCGTCTCTTCAAAGAATTTAACGTCAAAGCGGCCGTTCACGGCCACGGTGGAAATGGCCACTTCCACTTCTATCCCCTCTTGGACTTCACCAATAAAACCACTCCACTACTCGTGACCAGAATGGCTGAGAAATTCTACGATACTGCCATCAAATATAAAGGCAATATCTGCGGAGAACACAACGACGGCATCATGCGCACCCCGTTCTTGTACAAGATGTTCAGCAAGCCGATGCTTGAACTGTTTAAGCAGACTGAACATATTTTTGACCCTGACGATATCTTTAATCCCGGGAAAAAAGTAAATCCTCGGTTTGATATCAAAGACACGATGCGTCATACGAACTAATATAGGAAAAGGCCAGAGCGCAAACGCTCCGGCCTTTTTCATCTGTTTTCGCGACCTCACTCAGGCTCGACCGTGGGTGCGACCGAGCGCTTGCTTCAGGGCGCGCTCGGGCGAGTGGGTACCAAGCTCGACCAAATTGAAGGCCGGCAGGTACTGGTCATACATCATCATGGCAGCCTCAATCAGGTTTTCAAGCTGATCGTTATTAGGCACCTGACCACCCGAGAGCAAAAGACCGGTCTTGAAAACCACCTTCTGTTCCGCCAGCCGAAACGAAAAGTGGCTCGTGAACATAGTGTCGTTGATGAGATTCAAGAGCGTGAACAACTCAGGCTTGGGCGTAAACTTTCCAGCGCTGCCATCTTCCGAAACTGGTGAGCATACGACACAAAGAGTCTCTGTTTGCGCTACCCACGCCACCGTAGCAGCATAGGTCCCCCAATGACCCTTTAACGTGACGGAGAACTGCGTGTCATCAACCTGCTCGTAATCCCACCCCATGTGATCAATGTAATCCAGGGCCAGATCAAGCGGATCGATGTCGACATCATCTGGATTCATAATCAACCTCCATTTCCAATCGTACTCTACCCCACCGAACTCTACCTGTCCATCTGAAATAACCGCCAACATCATTCACAATCTCCTTCACCCATCCTCTCATTTACACTTTATTTATTACTCTTTTTCTGTTATAACTATGCCACTTATTTTCGCCGTAAAGGTCAAAATAAACACGCTGAAGCAAGTATACAAAATAAATTGGCCCTATCGTCTAACGGCTAGGACACTTGGTTCTCATCCAAGAAATCGGAGTTCGATTCTCCGTAGGGTCACCATCAACAGCTAGCACGAGTAGCTTACTAAAAAGCCTCCTTTCTGAGGCTTTTTAGTTCCTTTATTAAGCATGAAAAATGGTAAAATTGACTTGTAATGAAAAAACGACATCACACAGTCCCAAAATGCTATTTAGAAAACTTCACTGATAATGATGGTTTTGTTTGGGTTTTGGATACAAAAGACAATATTTTTCGCATCAAGCCTGAGAACATTCTGCTTGAGCACCATTTCTATACCATTACACTTAAAGATGGAGAAAAGAGTCTGGTTGTTGAAGACACCCTAGCTAATATCGAGGGGGCATATATTGCAATTTTCCAAAATAAGATCGAGAAAAATCTTCCTCTTACCAACGAGGAAAGGGCAAAAGTTGCTGTCTTTGTTGCCGCACTTTATATAAGAACCTCACCCTACAGAGAAGGTCTTCGAGGAGCACTAGGAACACTTAGAAACAGTATAGAAGATTGGAAAAAGCAGTTTGAAACAATGAGTGAAGAATCAAAACAAGCAATGGCGGCTATCCCTTCGTCTGGTAAAGGCGAATCAATAAGTATTGATGACCTGGATAAGTATTTGGGAAATTTTAACGAGCATCATTCAATGAATGTAATCAAGCAACTGCCAGAGATTGCTCAACTCATATTTGATATGAAGTGGGCTATATGGAGAGATACTAATAGCAACTTTGTTACAAGCGATGACCCTGTTGTGCTTTTGCGACCAGAATCAGTCAGAAAATACGGGGTTAATGCAATTGGTAGCAGACCCGGACTTCTCTACAAAGACACTGAATTATCACTTCCTCTGTCCAGGGATCGATTACTTCTGGCAGGGTGGATTTTAAACGAAGATTCTTATATAGATGTTCCTGATGATATTGTTCAAAAGATAAATCACCGAACGATCACAGGATCATCAGATAGAGTTATCACTAAATCTCAAAAAGATGCCGAAGCGATAAGAGATAAGTACACGGAAACTAAAGACAAGAAACCTATCTCGTCCAATTAATATCGTACTGGTAATTCATATAGGGATTTATCTCGGTTCGTTCTCCATCAGTTACATTTCTCACAAAGACTTTGTCTCCAGCAAAATCCTCAGTGTTGGAATCACAAAGAAGCACGAGCGCTGTCTCAAAAAGATCAATAATATCTCCTTGAGATTCAACAATAAATTGGATTAGATCGATTGAATGAAAGGGGCTATTTTCTCTCGTATGGTTAATAGTAGGCATTTCTATTTTCGCAGAATCTGTCATATTATAGTTTTCAAACGTAACTACACCTGATGCACTAGGATGTTCCACGTCGTTACGAAGAAGTCTCTGCCAACCCATTTTCTTGTTTAATTCACAAATTGCCTTGGTAGCAACATGGTCCTTTCCGAATTTTTGCTCACTTTGTTCAATAAGTTTTCTTAACGGATTTTTCTGAAGAATTTCAATAGGAAAGAGTTTTGTGATTTCAATGACAATACCGCCCAGGTGGTCTATGTTTTGAATTAGTTCCTTTGCTCTTCGCTCAAGATTCTTTAATGCAGGCAAAACAAATGATCCATCATCTCTAACTCTTCCGTTAAAACGCACTTGTGTTTCCGTATATTCCTCACGGAGCTTCTTCAACTCATCGTTCATTGCTGCAAGCTCCTTGGTGAAAGCCAAAACAAACTGCATACCTTGGTACTTGTTTATAGTGTCAGGTAGGTGTTGAAGAAGAAGCTCTTTACCTTGAAGCAGGGTTCTTCCTACAATAGGATCATCTGAGCCATATGACAAAAGACGCTCCTGCACGTGGAGAGGAATATTAGCGTTGTTTCTTTGAGGATCGATATTATCCGCTAGCATTACTCTCCAGACGCTCTTTCGGGTCGCAATAACCATTCCGTAGTCTTCGAGAGGAATCATATCAGAAAGATTTCCGTCTCCTTCTTCTCCAATCTTGAATGACCCACCCTCGTTACGATGGGGTAATTTTTTTATTATCTTGGGATCCATATTACTAATCTATCAAATGCTACACCGTTTTGTCACTTTTATAGAGCATGATCCCGCTGGGTTAAAACTATTTCAAAGATATTTTCTTACATTCTAAAACTACACCACTCTTCAAACATCTCATAAAATCACGTTTTTCATCCATATTTCCTTCCAGAAGTATGAACTTCGCATAGTTACGGATATCAATATCTTTCACTGCCACTACTGTCTTCGTGCCTAATAGCATCTGTTCAAACTTTTTAAACCGTTGAACCTCAGCGGTAATCTTCTCTTTCATAGGCACGGTCTGTATTTCAAGATCATCCATAAGATCTTGAAGCTGTATCACGAGGTCTTCTTCATTGATGAAACCACACTGACAGTCCTGATCCCTTGTCCTCGTACATTTGTAATAAACATAACGGTTCACATTGCCGTTCTTCTGATGTTTGAACTTCTCATCTGCAGTAATGCCTGATCCGCATAGTCCGCAGGTCATGATCTTAGTAAATGCGAATTCCTTTTGAGAAGATCTCGGCTCTTGAGTCTGACTCTTTATCTTTTCTTGAACTAGTTCAAACAGTTCTTTAGAGATGATTGGCTTATGCGATCCGTTGTACCAGTTTCCTGACTCTTTCGGGAACTCGAATCTGCCGTAATAGAAGTGATTTTGAAATATTCGATAAAGATTTCCTAAACTCAGATGGATATTGTTTTCAGTCTTGAAATTGATGTCGTGCTTTAGCCATTGGTAGACCTTTCTTCCACTCCAGCCGTCATACGCAATCTTCTCGAACATCTGCTTGATTATCGGTGCTCGTTCTGGGTCTATAACAGATTCACACTTCTGATCCATACGCTTGTATTTGGTATAGCCAGTTGGTGGTCTACATGGCCATAAACCCATTTCAACTCTGGCCCTCAATCCTCGTTTTACGTTCTGACTTTTGTTGTCGTTCTCAAGCTTTGCTTGGGAACACAAAATCATTAAAAGAAACTTTTCATTAGGCGAATTTGAAAAAGTCTGTCCATATGTTTGAATATGAATTAGTCGTTTCTGATCCATTAAGTCTACAAGAGAGCCAAGATCACCAGCATTTCTACTCAATCGATCTGCCGCCCAAGTGAGGATACCGTCGTATGTTCCTTTTCTGATTTCCTCTAGTAGTTCTTTAAAAACAGGACGTTGTCCTGATTCTTTTGCTGAATGAGACTCTCGTTTAATAGTTACTACATTGAGGTTCAAACGCTCGGCAATAGCTGTCATTTCCTTTACTTGAGAATCTATCGACAGAGCCTGTTGCTCGTCTGATTCAGTCGATTTACGGGCATACAAGCAGTATCTGATGCGTGTCTCAGATATTGAGATATTACTTGGTATGAGCCCAATTTGGTTCGGTTCCATCATAAATTAATGACAGTATTAAACAACTTGCATAGCTATGCAGAGATTACTTTTTATTGTTTACTCGGTTTCAAACCCTAGTACTCTATTCAATAAATAAGTGGTTGGATTGTACTCATTTACTTCATAATTCAAATATCCCTAACACTAATTTCTCAAAAATGAATTGAGTTTAGATCAATCAGCGGCGCCTCAAATGCATAAGAGCCAATCTTTAAATATTTATCTAGACTACTATCATCGAACTCAAAATACGGTGGATAGGCTGACAATGTAGATCCTACTTCAGTACCACACATATAGTCGAATTCTCGGCTGTTGGGTAGGCCGCCAAAGCTGTCTAAGATACTCTGCAGAGTTTCTACCTTAGGAACAATTGCATACCTAGTCTTCCCCGCAGTGGGATTCGGTCTTTCATGTAGATAAACACTTCCGTCATCCAAATATGTAACAGAAACATCAACATTCCGTATTTCACACAACTTTTGCTGTTCTGGTGTAAGTTTGTCATACCATTGCTTTACAACATCTAATGGTTTTTGGGAAGAATCTTTGTCTAAAACTTGTATAGTGAACTCATAATCTGGGTTTGTAATCCATTTTCCTACTAACAACCTTTTAGACTCAGTAAAAAACATTGCCGAATCAGATTCTGGACATATTTGAATAAACAGAATAAGTTCAGCTTGTCTATAATTTTTTTCTTCCCATACACACCCTTTATTTGCTTCATGTGTCGGCTTAATGTCAGAAAGCAAAAAAATTGAGTTATTATAAAAAATGTAAGTAAAAATTACTAGCAGAGGAATTAGTGTTATAAGTACAATTCTTTTCATATATGTTTTTTCCAACTTCTGTCATATTTTGTACTCAGATGATTTACTTCAATGAGATGCTTTCAATGATATTTTTACACTCCTCTGGAAAATATATGTTTAGTTTGTGTTGATATTTTCTTGTTTGGGCTAATTCACCATCAATTCCTTGACCTTTCCAAAAATCTACAGCATCACTTAACATTCCTAGATATAACTGCAAGTCTCCTTCGTCATCAAGTGTAGGCAAACCGTCATGAATAATATCAATATCATATTCTTTTATCCATTCAAAATCACGTAAAATTTCGTCTAGTGCGTGCCAGTTAAATCCAAAATATCCGCCTATTTGCAATAATGAGGCTGCATATTTAAAAAATACATGTGTACTTTTAATAGATGAGGGTATGAGAGTTCTATAAACAACTTCATCACCCCACGGAGGATCTGTAAAAAAAATGAAATTGCTAGTATTTATGCCTCTCATATTATTTGTCTAATCTAGTAAAAGTCTGGTTTCGAAAAATTTGTGAATGCTATAAATCAAGATTACGTAGAGTAACATCTTCCCAAACATCTTCATATTTACCATCAGTGAGGAAACGCCAGCCTGGAGGCAATCCTAAATATTTTAGTATGAGTGGACAGAATTCATTAAGATGAGATACATGAATGACCTCCCAGAAATCAAGACTAGTCGAAAACTCCTCTCCAGACCAAATGTACCACCCAGCTGTATTACCCTTTGGTGGATGACGTAATCCATTTATTGGGATTAATCCATCTCGTGTATTTTTTGAGATTCCAACTTTAAAATTATTGGGACTTTCAATCCACGGTAGATTTAACTTCTTGCAAAGTTCCTTTTGTTTTTTTTCAATTTCTGAATATAACATACAAACAAGTTTTATAAATCTAAAAGTTCACGGATATTTCTTGAATAATGACTGAGATAACCTCCCTGCTGAGCTGAACAAGTTGGACACTGAGGCTGAACAGCATTAGTACTTCTCATTTGAACTAAATCAATTGAACCAGTTTCATAATATTCTTTAACCAATGGATACTTATGATCCGCAAACATTTTAGGAGCTTCTTTGCCGCACGTGACACAAGGTTTATTCTGCACAAAATCTCTCAACTCTTTAGTTGTTGCGTTAGATGGTCGTTTGTATGGTACATCTATTGCTCTTACATCTGGCAAATTTCGACCGCGATTAGGTAACATGAATCCAGCCACTCCAGCAACACCACTTCCAATCATCTTGTCTTGAACTGAGTCAGATGAATTAATGAACGTTCGCGCGGAGACTGCAGCATCGTAAGTAATACCCCCATTGTTAAAAATAAGATTTGTTGTGTTTTTTGCTGTTGATTTAGCAACTAACTTAGCAGTCTGTACAGGGTTCTTTTTAGCTGCCGCAAGAAGATCACGATATTGCGTTAATACATTTACTAATGCTTTTAGTGTTTCATTAATTGAACCTTTAATGGTAGCTAATCCACTCGGGTCTGTATAGTTAATTGGATTGTTACTTGCATAACTATAGCTATTGAGTGTCTGCGGATCATTCAAACGTTGGTTGGATGACCAAAAAACTGGATCCTGCGACACAAACTGCCCCTGCGTACCATTGTAGTATCGAGCATTAAGGTAACTCAATTTCGTCGCTCCATCATACTCTTCCCCAATGTACTGACGAGATTGGGAGATGCCAGCAGTTGATACATTGCTCCTGACGTCTCCATATGGATTATACGTGATATTTTGAATTGCGGTACCGCTCGCATTTGAAACTACATTGGTACTACCGAGATGATCAGGGTGGATGTAGGTAGTAGTGGTACCTGTACTATTGCCAATACTAGCTACCAGGATGCCATTTGCATAAATATCTCGATCTGTTGAGGTACCAGTAAGGGTGTAAAGTTTTGAAGGATATCGAGTCGTTGTGGTACCTACTGTCATACTTGCACGTGCGCCAGTGTGGTCATAATTGTAAGTAGATGTCGAAAGGCCGGTACTTGACTGAGTAAGATGGTTCAAGTAATTCCAGGTGTTTCTGGTTGTACTCGCTTCAGTCAAGTTACCATTAGTGTCATAAACGAGGGAAACACCGTTAACGCTTGTTGGAGCATGGGGATTAGTATATCCAGCTCCACCTGAAGCGCCAGAGAAAGTGATCTGGTCGTAACTTACAATAACAGTTGCGGGTCCATCAGACTGGAAGATGAAGGCACCATTTCCTACAAAGTTTTGGAAATTGAGGGCACTGAGTGGGACAGAAACAGTGTGCCAGGTACCAGTAGCGTACGTTCCACCGGGTAGATAACTACTGACTTGAACTTGCCCAAGCTCCACACTAGTATCTTTATTTATAGCCTTTACCTTCAAGTTAATATTAGACCCACTTTCAATATAAATCTTGAAATCAAGTGTGCTGTAGTTAGTCGTATTTAATGTACCATTTCTCAATTGTAGCCCTGCGTACTGTGACGTATATGATGACTTGAGCGCGTAGGTGCCCATATTTACAGGTGAAGTCGAGGTTAGATCATATGTACCACCATACGACCAATTATCCCATCCGACTTGCAAAGAATCATCGTAAATTGGAGTATTTAATTGACCACCATAGGTATATGCACCCACATCAGATCTAGATAGGATATTCCCAATCGGTGAATAAGAATATGACTGTGTTGAGACAGTTGAAGTTGTTGCTGTAGTAGTCGCTGTTCCTACTGTTGTACTACCTACTGTATAAAACTGGGTTGGATTAAATCGATTGGTGTATTCCGCCTTTATCCAACTACTCGTAGCAACACTCGCAGCCAAAGAAATTTCATCAATATCTCCACTAAAGTAATTACCACTATTATTCAACCGGGCAAGGCTAATTTGCATTGGGGTATTTGCAGTCGAGCCGGTAGCATTTTTAATTGCAGTAAGGTTACCATCAACATATAAACGCATTGTTGCGTTATCGTAAGTAAACACTGCTCGATGCCACACTCCATCATCAAGGTCAGTCGATTGATACACGACGTCAGCGTAGGAAGTACTTTGGTTAGAGAGGTAGGCATTTTGTACACGAACAAATGGATGGCCTCCATTTTCAAGTGACATACCTAGCGGTTCAACTGAACCATTTAATCGGGAAAGGAGCGTTCTGTCACTACTTGCTGATCCGGAAACGGCTTTAAATTGAACTGCGAGAGTGAAATTGCTACCAACATCAAAAGTAGAATGATACGGTGATGTGAGGTGCTGAGACGAACCATTAAATCCATAACTACCATTACTACGGCCAGCACTATCATTAGTAGCAGTTGGAGTATTAACTTCTGCTAACGTACCATTACTTCCAACACTATTAGATCGCTTACTTGTTGATTGAGTCGCGCCTACTTGCTGCCAGCGACCTCGATGTCCTGACCATACTGCAAAACTTCCTAACACATCATCATCAGTCAACAATTGCCAAGATGATATGCCGTGAATAATAAAGAAGACGGTTGTAGTCCCACCCACAATTGAACTTGGTTTAAAGTAAAGTTCTCCTGTTTGTGTTGAGGTACTAAAAGAAACCAAATCGATAGGAAGCAGGTTACCTAACTTATCTGTCACCCGGACATCTCCCCCATCACCTTTCACGTTAGACCAAAAACTACTTGGAAGATTAGCTAGATTTACATATACAGGAAAATCAGACAAGGTACTTGTGGAATAAATTGACAAAGCAGTTTTGTAAACAGGAGTTGAGGTTGGAGCACCAGCTGAGCTCGTGGCAGTAGCTGAAATCAAACGATACAAATTGTCATAAACATAAGCTGTGGTAAGTAGTTTTGAACCATTGGCACTATCAATAATTTTTGTAATATTACCTACAAAATCGTAGGAATAGTTTAACTTTTGCAGAAGCTTACCATCATTGGACATTGTAAAGGTACTCGTACTTACTGACCATGAACTAGCTGAGTCACTAGCATCCCATAATTTTATTCTCCAGTAATATGTAGCACTGTCTCTATCTAATTCATCACCTGAATATTGAATATCTGATGTAAATGAATCTACAGCAACACTTGAAGGCAGTGTAGTTTTACCACTATCCCATCGAAGATCTGTAAATTGTGAGTTAGCCGATACTTGTATTTGGTAACTTA
Organism: Candidatus Kaiserbacteria bacterium; assembly: GCA_031430855.1. GTDB lineage: Bacteria > Patescibacteriota > Minisyncoccia > Phycocordibacterales > UBA918 > OLB19. The sequence continues at coordinate 24,607 of JANPCG010000007.1, read as the reverse complement.
TTGCTGAATCATACTGGTCGGCGTCATTAAATTTTGCTGAAAAGCGTGGTGTCAGTGTGGTAACTCCAACTGGGTTAGTTGCGCTTTCAGTTAATAAACTGGTAGGTGTACCTGGAGTGGTATTTGGTACAGTGTATACAATTTCTAAATATGGATCAGTGGTAGTCCCAACTGATTCTGAGGCCGCAATCACTACACCGGAAGATTGCCAGGTTCCGCTCGTTGATGGTGCTTGATTGGCTGTGTCATGACCCTCACGAATACACAATTTAGTAAAACCAGTGGTTGAAGCCCAACTTCGTCCTGATGCATTGAGAGTTAAACCAATAAAAGAAGAGGCGGTAATATTTGTTATATCAATATCGGTAGAACCTTTTGTTGGATTTGTGATGACATTTCCACATTTACTGTAATCACTACTTATAATTGAAGTTGGTGAAGTTTGTAGACCTTGATAGACATTAATAGTTGCGTAAGAATCATTAAACTGATCATTTTTTGACTTTACATATACATACAAAGTGGAAGAAGAAATAACAGCATTATCAGGTAAAAAAGAGGTGTCAACTGGTACAAACCCTCTTCGTATAATTAGTTCATTTGAGGTACGGGCAATCGATTCTACGGTAAAATCAAGACCGGTGTAGTTAGGCAATCTTCCAACAGAACTGCTTTGCTGTGTGGACCAATTCGAAAGCCAAGGCTGGGATAACACTTGACCGTCACCTACTCCAGATTGTGTACTTATTACAAAGTCAGCTCGTACCGGATACACAGCACTTTCAAGCCATTCACGTGGAATAGTTTTTGTTACATAGATACCGTCAGATTTTAACTCATACGTCAATTCTATAGGAATAACCTTAAATGGATTTGTAGCCTCGCTTGAATCTTGTGCAACTGGAGGGAAAATGTATCCAACTGTACCTAGTGATGAAATGAGTACAATTTCATCACTTGATGTAATAAACTTTTCTTCGCTTAATTTCTTTGTTCCTGAAATTACATCTAACGTAGTAGTGGCTAGAATTTTAAAGGTAACTTTGTAATCAGATTCTGTATCAGTAAAGGCAGGCTTCTCTCTCAAGACAACGTCTTTTTTTATCTGAGTGTCACTAACCTGAAGTTCAATATCGGTAGATTTACCCAACACTTCTTTGATTTCAAATACTGACTCATTTTGCTCTACTATTTTTTGCTGTACAGATACTCCTTTATTATGCTTCGTATCTGAAATAGAAACTACAATAACCCCATTTGCAGTAGTAACGCTATAGAGGTCTGTGCTGCTATTACTGATGTGAGAAATAAATTTTTGATTAGTAATGTTCCAGCCTTTATTATCTTGCTCAATTTTTGATTCTGTTTCATTAACAAACTGCCCAGCTGCACCTACTTCATATACAGGCTTCGTATAAACTCGAGCACTGTAAACTTGATCACCTTTTTTGTTTCTACATAGAAGAAACGTCTTGCTGTTTGTTGTATTTAGAGCTTTTAATTCTACAGGATTATCATTAGTGGCATTTAAATACTCATTCTGATTTTCTTCATTACCCATCATCATTAGTCCTAAACCTTGAATCTCCTCTATTCCTAGACCAGGACCAATTGTTTTCTTTTCTATTAAACGGTACAAGTTGTCTTTATCAAAGGTATTAAAAGTTTCTGTCTGATTACCGTTTTTCTGGTAGCTTACTTGACCTGTAGGTGCATAGTTAAAGTCAGAAACAATTACCTTTGAGCTTGTTGTGCCCACCTCTTTATACAAAACTGTTTCTAGTAAACCTGCAGAGTTGTAAAGATAAGTTACTTGGGAGCTATCTGGATACGTAATTTGAGTAGTATCTCCCAGCCAATTGTAAGCAAATTGTGTTTGGTATGTAGTACCTGAAATAGTTTTGGTTTCACTTTGTACTTCTCCTAAGTGATTGTATATATAGGTTGTGGTTGCAGAAGGGGTACCAGCCGAACATATTCTTCCTATACCCTTAGTACACGAGTCATACGTATAAGTCTTTTCAGTGCCAGCAGTTCCTGTGTAATTTTCTGTTAGTACTCGATTTAATACGTCGTAGGTATAATTAATTACTTGGAGTTTTGGATCCACTATTGTAACTTTATTTCCACTGAGGTCGTATATATAATTCCACTCCCCAAAAGTGGTATCTGAAGTAGCGTGTAAGTCCTCTGCCTTTATTTGTCTACCAATAGCATCATAGTAAAAGTTTCTAATGTTTCCCAGCGCATCAGTAATTTTAATTAAATTATTATTTGAATTGTATGCATAGGTTGTCACATATGTTGATGTACCATTATTTTCAGTCACTTGTATTAAGTTACCAAATACATCATATAAGTAACCTCTAACTTTTCCATTGCTGTCAGTTATTACACTTCCCCAATCAATATTAGTTGTGGAGGTAGTGCCGACAGCTGTGCCAACTGCCACTAATCGTCCAAGTGAATCATAATCATAATAGGTATAGAGTTTTTTGTTTATTGAGTGAGACGAAAGATTTGAACCATTATCAAAATATGGCAATGATTCTGCAGAGAGCAAGCCCTGGGCATTGTATTTGTAGTTGTTTACAACAAAGTCTCCAGACTGCTCGGCTTCAACTCGCTTTTGTATAGTTCTACCCAGACCATCGCTATATATATAAGATTCTGTATTAGTTGCTGAGTTTAGATATGACGTTACTTTGGCTGATGGTTGCGTTGTATCAAAATATTGAAATTGGGTTTTGGTTATAAGTGGAGTTGAAGAAGAATTGATGTCTGGAATCTTAATTTTCAGTGGACGACCAAAGCCATCATATGTTGTTGCAACTGTTACGCCGTTCTGATCAGTTGAAGTTGCTGGTTTACCGGTCAAATAATTATACGTACTGAAGGTTTTATAGTTAAGTGCATCAGTAGTTGTACTAACGTAAAGATTGAACGGCTCATAAGAATACGAAGTTGTGTTGCCACGTGCATCTTTTTGTGACGTTGGTAAGCCATATAAGTTATATACAGATGTACTACTTGCAGTAGTGGTTGAATTTATCCACTGTTCTTTCTTAGTTAGATTTCCAGAAAGGACACCATTTAGAGATTGATTATCATAATACATTTTTTGCTCTGATGTCTTTTGGCCAGACTGGTCTGATGTCACCATACTAGCTGGTAATGCTACGACATACGCACTCGAACTCGCTGCATAGGTAGTCGTTGAAATTGAGAGATCCTGACCGATATCAGTAAATGATCCATCATCATTAGCAGTAACTTCACCCCAATTTTTTACTGTTGAAATGTTTCCATTAGTATCATTGAAGGTAAAGGATTCAGCTTTATCTCGATGAGAACTATCACCTTCATAGGTAAATACTGTTTGCTGTATCAATTTTACAAATGTACTGCTTCCTGTTACTGAGTGGTCCCATTTATAAATACTCTTTGAATTAAGATTACTGTTTTTGTCATATAATTCTGTTCGATACGCTTGACCTATTTTCGCTGCCACGTCCTGATATTCTCCTTGCGTAGTGCTCGAAGTATCACCTTGATGATAAAAAGTCTTTGTAACTGAGCCTGATGGTTCAGTTTTTACAATGCTTTTAAAGCCAGCGAACTGTCTATCTAGAGCGTTTGTGAAATGATATAGACCATCAATATATTGATACGTTGTTGAACCTATGATGTTCTGACCATTGTCTAGGGAAACAACAGATAAAGTATTGACGGCGTATGGTAAACGATTATTCAGTAAAGTATTTCCTTGCTTGTACTCTTGAGCTGCCTTATATTCAAATCTACTTTTACCTCCCTCTGGATAAGTGACCGTTGTTAATATATCTACCGGACGATTATTATTCGCGTATACTTTTTTGACTGGTTCTGTTGGTCCATAACTGCGCATCATATCCATCAACCCATCACCATTAACATCAGCAAGTCGAATTGCGTAATCGGTAGTACCGTTTATAAATGCTTCTGGCGCGTTCCATAACTCGTCAATCACCCATCCTGATCCACTATTAATGTAAGTAGCTACATACGTCTGAACATTCAAGTACGACTGAACGATATCAACAAGCCCATCACCATTGACGTCAGCCAATCTAACTCCAGATTCTGTTGTCTGTACATCACCAAACGACACTGGAATCGTCCGGCGTGTATCTAATGACCAACCACTTCCGGAATTAATGTATATTCGATTCTGGGTTACTGAACCATTAGTAGAATACGACTGCAGTAAATCTGGCAATCCATCACCGTTCGCGTCTTCTAAACGCACATAATTATCTGCACCTGTACTAGTTACAAAATCAACTGGAACTGTCCAAGTCGTTGAAGCCTGCCAACCTAAACCACTATTTACATATACAGTCGAGCTACCTGCACTTGACCGAACAATATCAGTCAAACTATCTCCATTTACATCAATAAAGCGAACACCTAAATCGTCAACAGTTGAAGACGCAATTTTCACTGGAACACTCCAACTAGTAGATGCTGTCCAATTACTTCCGTTGTTTAGGTAAACAGAACTAGTGGCACCGGTAAATGATTGCACTACATCTACTAAACCATCACCGTTTACATCAACCAATCTTGCCCCTAAATCTGATCCATTATTTGAAAAATATACTGGCGGTACCCATGATGAAGCGTACGTCCAGGTTGTTGGGTTACTTATGTATACAGTATTAGACGCAGTTGCTTGATTTGAATATAAAATATCTATTAGACCGTCACCGTTTATGTCAGACAAATATGTTGAGGAATCAAACCATATTGGAATTGTTTTTGATGGGTCTTCAGTCCAGTTTTTTGTATCAGTTGATTTTTTATATGAGAATTTAGTTGGTTGTAATGTACTTAGTACACCCTCTGTAGAGGTGGCCGACACAGTCACTCTTTCGAGCAGCGAACGCACACCGTTGTCACCTGGGGTATACGCAATTGCGTAGGTCATGGTGTTTACACCAGCAATCTTCACAGTAATACCAGTTATTTGTTGATTAGCAACAACAAGGAATCCGGTAGCACTAGACGTAGCAATGGCACTTTTAGTACTTTTGTTAAACAATATTTCAAAATTACCATCAGTCACCCCGTTTCCGGTGTAGACAATTCGTGAGGGATATATTTGACCTAAACTTTTTGTGTACTCATACTTAATATAATTATTGTTGGTATCACGGACTTCTTCTAACATCCATTTAAAAACTTGTGTACTATTTGATGGATTATCTTGTCTTGTACTAGAAGATGACCCAAAAGTATATTTTGTACCAAATTTATCGGTCATTACCCATTTTGACGTTGAGGTGCTAAATACATACCGATTAAATGCGCCACTGTCTGTTTTTGCACTGTAATTTACAGAACTGGTAGATCGTAGCTCGCCGTCAACTGAACTATAAAAATAATTCTGGAAGTATAAATTGTTAGTTCCAAATTTGTTTATCCGTTGAATATACGGTATATCTAAATTCCACCCGTAACCTAAGATGCTTACCTCATCGTCTGGTTGACTTGAATATAATAGGTTTACATCCGGCTGCAACATATTTCTTCCAGGAGGAATAGTTATTGGATATTTATACACCAACGAGCCTGTTACCGGATCTGGTTCTGAATAAAATCTTGTATCAACTGATTTTTTAACTAAATCTTGCGACCCACTAATTTGAGCCCCTAACGGCTCAAATTCAGGGGTAAGCAAACTCTCTTCATTCGGACTTTGCTCAGGTTCTACAGAAGGATTTTCAGTAGTTTCAGGCTGTGGTTCTACTATATCTGGCTCACTTACGACTTCAGGATCTGCTAGTATCACTTCTGTTTCCGTAACTACAGGTTCCGCCGGCATTATTTCACTAGCTTCTTCTTGGGCGAACGTTAGATTTGTAAATACAAACAAAAACAGCGACGCGGAAAGCGTCGCTGTTTTTAGCATAAGTGTTGGGCTGCTGTTTCTAAAACAAACCATCTATAATTAAATATTACAATATGAATAATTAAAGATATAGATGAGGGGTGTGAATTACTTAAATCTAAATACTTCAATTTTATTTAGCTTCACTCGCAGCTTTAATGACTTCAGCTAGAGTCTTAAATCTTTGCATAGATATTGTTTGATCTTTATATTTATTTCGATCAGAACGTTTTCCATAATAAGACAATGCTACTTCTATCGCTCTCTGATTTCCACCCGCGACATTAGTTGCTAGCTTACTCTCCGCTAAATCTAATACTGACTCTATTCCTAAATACATTGCAACATCCCAAGCCTCTCTAAAAGCTTGATCAGAATTTCGCCAGCGATAAACTGTTTGTCTGGATAATCCAACTCTTTTGCATGCAATAGCCACATTAGGATTCATCTCAATTTCAGCCAAGAATAATTTGGTCAGTCTAAGTTTTTTCATAAAAGCCTTTAACTATCTGTACTGCGATACCAGTTTGCTTTTCAAACCTTCTCCGTATTAGTTCACAAAATATTGGCTCCATTTCAAGGCCATAAACTCGTCGCTTGAGTAACTGAGCGCACATTAAAGTACTTCCTGATCCACAAAATGAATCAAGGATAATATCTCCTGGTTTTGAGCACCGTTTAATAGCTTTCTCATGGAGAGATGGTGGCTTTGAAGTTGGATGCTCGTATTCACTGGCAGTAAGTCGCTTCTCTGCCCAAACATTCGTAATATCAGTAATTAAATCATTTCCAGTTCCCAACTCTTCATTCATAACTTCAGTTCCCGTTTGTTGGTGCGATGCTAAGTACGGATTACCTCTAGTACCGTACGCGCAAAGCTCAATAACTTTATTAAATGCTACTGTCGGTGTGGGCGAAGCATTATTTTTAAGCCATATATTCAGACGTCGGTTTTTTATACCTAGTTTTATAAATAAAGTTTGGAATACCCAAACCCAGGCTTCGTCACACCAATAAAACACGTGGGTATCTTCAGAAGCAACCTTTAAAGAAGCAACGAGTGCTTTTTTAATAAAATCTTGATACTCGACAGCTGTTTTATCATCCTCGACAGAACCTCCATAATTAGCCTTGTTCCCTACCCCCCTTGTCATAATCAAGTCCAATGTTATAGGGCAGATCACTATAAATCATCGAAGTTTTGTCCGTACCGAACAAAGACAGAACTGCATTTGGGTCTGTCGCGTCACCACAAAGTAATTTGTGATTACCTAGCAATAGAAGATCTCCAAAAACTATATCGGTTGTCTTTATCTTTTCGAGCTCAACCTGGTCATCAAAATTTTCTTTAGGTGGAGCTGTATTATTATCCCAACCTTGTGCTAACTCATCCGCAGTAAAACCACTATCAAGCAAAAGATCAATATCAAAATCTTTTAGCAAATCAAAATCCCAACTTCCTGTCACAGCATTTGAAGTGATTAGATATTGATTATATTCAGTACTAGTTAATGGTCTATTTGGTACCCTGACATCTATCACCTCTTCCCCTCTCCCAAGGATTTTCAAAACTCTCAACCGTTGGTGACCCGCAAGTATTTGATTCTTAGTATCAATTGCTGGTATTTCAACTAAATTAAATCGTTTTAGACTCTTTTTTAGTTCTGTAAGTTGCGCCGGGCTCAAAGTGCGCGGGTTTTTATCATAAGGGATTAAGTCGTTGATCGATCTTTTTTCAGTTTTCCACTTAAGAGCTTGTATCATAGAATTTATGAGTATTATGTTTAGTCGAGGGGTTGACTAAATTTTGACTACCCTTCTATAATTATAAATCTGCCAATTCCCTGCTTTCTACAATGCAATACATTTATTCAATATTGTCAATTTTGTGTGATGAGTTACTGAATGCTCAAACTTTATAAATGTGTAACTTTTGTCACTTTATTTGATAAAATAGCTCGATAACATATGCGAAAGCCAAAAGAAAAAATTATCCTCGAGACTAAAAAAGTTTCTCTTGCACAATACGGCGGGACAGAAGATGAGACTGTTACTGGAGAATTTGAGACCATTGATAATCATCATGCTAAGTACGCAAGTGCTATCGGTAGTTTTGTAATATCATTCGCTGAACTAGAACACTCACTCGATGATGAATTAGCTACGGCAATTAATGAACGTACTCACGAGCCGGGGTACAGAATCATTAAATATCTTTCATTCAGAGATAAAATTAACTTACTCAATGATCATTATTCTTCATACCTAAAATTTTTTGAATTAAAACTAACCAAGGTACGTCTTCAAAATGAGCTCAAAGTAATTTATAACAAATTGTGTGAATTGAGTGAATTTAGAAATAAAGTTGCACATGCGGATTGGATAAGCCTTGATACTTTAGGATTCGTCAGGACTAAAATCGTAGAGAACAGAGATGACATAGGTATGCAGTTAGAAAAAGTTAAAATGACTCCTAGTGTTCTCATAAAGTTTAGAAAACAAAATGAGGCTCTATCTTCAAGACTAGCGTTATTTAGAGAGAAGGTTTGGAGTGCAAATAGTAGAGAACATTCAAGAATATACAGAAAAATGGAAAATTTAAAGAAAAAGAACAGTGCACGAGAAGGGTCGAAAGAAATTTGAATCAAGTAGTTAAAACGACCTTACATTACAATGAACTAGACAAGTTCTATCTGTTAAAGGCTCACGCGTACAAAAATGAGCACCCTTACAAGGGGGTGCCATTTTTGTTGCGTGATCCCGCGAGCAAACGTGCACGGTGCAGGTTTACGGGAGAATCCCAAAAGAAAACACGGCCCCAAGGAGGGGCCGTGTCATAGCTTCGGATCTGAGGTCATCGGTCGAGAATGATCTGTCCCTCTATCGCAAAATGTCGCAGACGTGTCTGCACAAGTTCTTGCACAGCCAGAGGCAAGTTGGCCACAGGTCGGTCGTGTGCCTCTATCAGACGACCCCAAAGAGCGCGCCACACGATACTGTTGTCACGTGAAGACTTGCCAGGCTTGCCGTCGATGAAGCCTTCGAATCGCCACAACGAAGAATGTCTCGAGAGATAGTTGACGAGCTCAGTATAATTCCCGCCCATATCCTCAGCGGAATTCTTGAAGAACGCTTCGACGAAGTTATTCTCGTCATCACCACGAGCGATACAGTGTGACGTTGTGTAGCCCAATCGGCCGCCAATTCCCGTACTGCGAGCAGTAATGGCAACCAGACAGTACGGCATCCTGATGCGCGTGATGTAGCAGAAACCAATCGCGTTGGGGTGATTTGCGTTCTGCCACGCCATCATGAATCCCTTCCCACTAGAGGCATCAGCATTAAGCACGTTGTATCTCGCACGCTTGAGCTCATCTTGACTTAAGACAGGCACGAGTTCTTCTAGTCCCTTTTCCAACTCCATGGTCGTCAATCTCCATTTTGGACGAATTACCGAAAGAACTATGGCATATTCATATCTAATTGGCAATCTTGTTCAAATTTTTCCATCGATACATTTCACTGACTACCTGGTTCCAGTTCGCCGTCATGTGGGTCACAGAATTTAAAGCTCTTTTTATCAACGAATTTTAGAACAGACCAAAGCGTGTCCAGAACTGTTATACTCTATTCGTGAAAAGTGAAACTGAGGAGAGATTATTCAACTTGGGAATGAAGTGGCGGATTGGGTACGGGTTTTTTCGTATCATATTTGGTCTGGCTCTGCTTAAAGTCGTTGGCACACCCATTATTGAAGTCGTCTCGACATTGATGAGTCATGAGCTGAATGAAGACCCAAGTGATGTCTTGTCTTCATTTATTACGAGTTTACTTACCAGTCACCCACTCTACATCACCTACTTCTTGGCATTCTATTTTATTTTTTGGGGAATCGTTGATGTCGTACTTTCATACAATCTTATACAACACAGACTGTGGGCCTTCCCTGTTAGTTTTGTCTTGATTACTATTTTTGTTTTGTATGAAGCGGTTCGTTTTTCTCACACCCATTCAGTTATTTTACTTGGGGTTATTTTGATAGATATTATTATCCTCTGGCTAACCTGGAGAGAGTATAAAAAACTTACAGTATCAGCTTAAAGTTTGGTAAATAAACAATAATGCTCCATTTACACAGTAATCAGTCTTTACAAAGACTTGAATGCAACACACATAGGTCAGAAAAGTATTTTAATACTACGCAGTCAAAACCACGGCAGTACCCGTCACGCTGACCATCAACATATTCCCAATCGTTTCGTAATCGTAATCAATACCAATAATAGCATTTGCTCCGAGCGCTTCAGCCCGAGCAATCATCTCACGCTGTGAAGTCTCTCGAGCGTCAGCAATTGTCTTTTCGTAAGTACCCGATCGGCCACCGACAATATCACGCACACTCGCCATAATATCCTTGAAGACATTTGCGCCAAGAATGGTCTCTCCCGTTACCAGACCCTTATATTCCAATACGGGCTTTCCTTCAATTGTTGATGTGGTAGTAAGTAGCATATTTATATTTATTAGTTATTTTCTTTTTAATGTTAATACAGTATAGCAAAATAGTTTCTTTTATAAAAAAGATATTTTGACTAATATCATAATTCATGGTTAAGTACTAAATAGCGAAGCATTGATATTTGTAGAAAACCGAAATGGCATGCGTGCCGCGACATGAAGGACCGATGAGATGACTACGAGCAAAGCTACGAACCCAATTTCTGGCAACGCCACACATACCGTGACGCTATTGCGCCGGATACGAGCACACAAGAAGCAACAGGAGAAAGAAACCGCGCTCTACAAGGCTACCCATAAGAAACTGAGCCGGGCCTACGCTGCCTTGATGGACCTGGTGGACCAGCTGACTAAGATCAAGGTCCACGGGACGAAAAAGGCAACGACCCTCTTGCAGCGTATCAAAAACGGTCGTGCGGAGAACGTGCGTCTGACAGCGGTCCGTAACGAAACCCAAGCGAGGATAGACGTCCTCAACCGTGAGCTGGCCGACCTGGGCATTCAACTCGCTCTCGTGCGCGAGCAAGAGATCAATGAAACCAAGAACATTGACGACATTGTCCTTCAGGTCTTCGGACTCAATCGGACTGTCGTCGAAGCCTCGCTGGCACGCGAGGAATGCCTCAAACGTCATGTCTTCCCGCGTCTAATCGACAAAAACGGAAATCAGGTGCGGCAGATTACCTTCCCCAGCTCTGACGGCCTGCGCAAGGTGGTCGCCATGGTCAACACCATGACCATCATCCGTGGTGACCTCGCGAGAGAAGCCAAGGACGAGATTCAAAGCTTCTTTGACCAGTTCCAAGTTCGAGCCAAACTGGACCCGAACGTTGAAGCACTCTTTGAACTCATCCGGCAGTTGCTGATTGAGAAGACAGACTTCAAAGTCGGCCCAGACCTCTACCGCTTTCTGGCGATGGAACTCGACTCGAAGATCTTTCCGCAACTGGCTCGGGCGCAGACTCTCCTGCGTCAGAGCATCCGGTCGGAAAAGACCAATTCGTACATCCGGATCTACGAGCGGACCAGTCGGAATGACAAATGGGAAGTTGTCCCTCAGTCGTAACGGACAATATGACGCACTACTGCCTGCCACCTCCCAAGAAAGAGGTGGCAGCATTTTATTTAAAATTAGATAAATTGACACCCCGAACAGAGGAGCGTAAATTGGTCTCAGGAGACCAACCTTTTAAACCAGGGAGAATCAAAATGTTCATGAAGACATGGGAGCCGCGCATCTCAAAAGGTGCCATCTACCATCATGCCGGACTCTGCTTAGTAGGCACCCTCGAGTGTCCGTGCTGCAAGGCCGAAGCAGAAGTGACGACCATTATTCACGTTGTCATAGGACAGCACTACACTTCACTTCAGCACGATGTTGAACGTGAAGTCGAGGAACTCGCAGCCGAGCGTGCCTGCACCGAATGCGGAACCGTTTCCATTATGCCGCCACGGGATGTGACGAGACTGAAGGATGAAGCGATCGCACGGATCACCGAGACCTGGATACGTGAACAAGCCACTCTCATCGGGGCAAAGATTGGCGCCGATACCTGCATCTACAACAAAGCCCGTCGCCTGGCGTAGGTTTCAGAAATGGAGATGACGAAATGACTACAGATCCTTTTGCAGACTGGGACCCGCGTGGGTTCCCCAAGATTGGCATGACTGTCAATGAAAAGAAAGGGTTCCATACCCTGGCTGAAGCCGTCCCTCTGTTTGATTCAGGTTGGGCGAAAGTTGAACTCACGGACGAAGTTCTGCTGGCCGACTTTTCGGTCCGCGCGCTTACAAACGAAGAGTCGTCCCGGTTATCGTATCTCGCTGACGAATACAGCGGCAGCAAGTAACCCGTTTGCAAGCATCAGGCCCACCAGAGTAAAATCTGGCGGGCCGCTTCTTTTAGTAATTTTAATTGACTTAAAATTCTACCTAAGTGAATCTAAGTATTTTACTTATCAATTTTATTTTTTTTAGGAAAAGCAGCTCGTCTACCATCCATTTTTGCTAACCTTCTTAGTATTTCTTCTCCCAAGGCTCCAGAAAATTCAGCGGCATCTAGAGTAGGGCTCCCTTTACTAAAAATTTTATCGCCTACACTTTTAGTAATTTTATCAAGCTCATCTGCGTCTTGTAAATCTTTAGTAGTAAATTCAGAACCTTTTGAAAGATTAGACTTTAATAGTCTATGATTATCTAAGTCAATTACACCTTCATTATATAGAATATCAGAATAATCAATCGCCTCTCTGTATAATATTCTGGTTAAACCTGTTCGTATTTGTAAAACTTCCCATGCATTTTGAGCATTTTGAAAATCATTAACGAATACCTCAAGCTGAGCCTGATCAACGACACCTTCTTTTACAGCTAAATCTAACATTCCAGCTGACGCTCTCATATGCTCCATAAACTCTCCTACAGTATTTGCTGATTTTCCAGTCAGAGATTCTGCAGTAATTTCATTCAGTTTTTTCTCGCCGTAGTCTTCCATATTTAAGTATAAAGATACATCTTATAAAACCATTACCCTCCAAATTCTTTTATAATCTCTTGCTCGTTTGCTGCATCGAGAGACTTTTTAAAACGCGCGCCTTTTTTACCCTTAACCCTCGCTTCGCACTCGGCCCAGGTTTTATGAATTTTTACCACTCCATCAAGGACACTGAGGTACGAGTAGGCTTTTTGGGCCTGTCGCTTCCTCGCATCACTGCGCTCGGTAGCTTTGGCTTCGTCGTATGACGTATCATCAAGTGAGTGGCCATAATCAGCAATAGTGCCTTTATAGGTGGCAAAACTCCCCTTCTCCGCAAAGGTCGACGCAATGACGTCGGCTCGCTCATTGCCGACAATCCCGACGTGACCTGGCACTTTATGCCAATTGATTTCTACTTTACCTAAGAGAGGTACGAGTTCCTGCCATAGTTCTTTGTTGATTACGTCGGTGTCTGCTTTGGTCTTCCAGCCATTTTTAAGCCACCCAAAGACCCAGCCTTTCGCCCCTTCTACGACGTACTTTGAGTCAGTGTATATATTAACGGTACGCTTTAGAGGTGCTACGACCTTGAGAGCTTCGACCACGGCTTTTAGTTCCATTTCGTTATTTGTCGTTCTCTCTTTAAAACCACCATGCTCTTCGACTACCCCACCATGGTAGATGACTACCCCAAAACCACCTCGCCCGGGATTCCCTTTGGCTGCACCGTCAGTGAATATCAAAACCTTATCTGTCATAGTTTTGAAAGTTTACCATAGATACCATGCCATAATTAATGGTATTATTAAACTTATGAAAGCAACTGTAATTACACTACTTTTGACCGTAATCGGAACGGCTCTTTATCTAATATTCACCAGTAGTGGTCAAATTTTAACCCCACCAAGCGAAGGTGTCGTTAGTCCATACAATGTAGCCACCTCTACGCTCGAAAGTACGAGCACCTCAGATACCAACCCTCCCCTTCCTGATAATAAACCGCCTGAATTGGGAGTGTTTGGATCACCGCTTGTGGTCCCGAATGGCGGCCAACTACGTTTCCCTGATGGACTCATTATGACCATTACCGGAATTAATGACTCGCGCTGCCCAGAGGGTGCACAGTGTATTTGGGCTGGAGAAATTAGTGTCGAAATGACCGTTGTTGGAGGCACGATCAAAACCGGCGAAGCCTTAACACTCGGTAGTATCACCGTAACCTCAAAAAATATCGGCCCATACACCATTAGTCTGATTACGTCTACGCCATATACAGCAACAATAAGTGTGTTTGTAGGTGAACTAAAAAAACCAACTGCCGTAGGTACGGTTATGGGAACAGTCTCGATTGGACCAATTTGTCCAGTAGAACGAGAGGGTGTCCCCTGTGAAATCAGCGCCGAAGTATATACCAGTAGAAACGTCGTGGTGTATGCCAAAAATGGTATAACCGTAATTACCAAACAACCACTTGATACAACCGGTCATTTTAAACTTGATTTAGCTCCGGGCCACTACCAGCTACAAATTGATCCTGCCGGGATTAGTGCGGGCGAGAAAAAGCCTATAACGGTCGTAAGTGGAGAGACAATGGTAACTGATTTTGATATCGATACCGGGATTCGGTAACGTACTGCGTTATTGCGGATATTGACGCTCCGTTACTCTTGGCAACGAGTTTGCGTACCAAGCGAACGAGAAAACGCTTTTGCTTGACCGATATCATCGATACAGAAATACTTCTGTTGATTTGGTAAATACGCATCAACAGCATATTTAGTATCAGTAGCATTACACGTGACAGCAATTTTCTGCTCTTTCGAGCCTAAGAAATATTTTACAATAGGGCCATAGCAGCTGGTTTTGCTCGCGAGCATGATGTCATTCGCCTGCTGTACTTCCGGAGAATTGCAAAAATTTTTATAACTCCCTACATTAGTCATGTATATTTTAGCGTGGGCTCGTAAAGGAGAGATTGTTTGCATTACACGAGCATCTTTTCCTAAGCTCCGCGATTCATTTAGAGATATGAGAAGCACTAAAAGGAAAAGGGCTGCAATCAGTGACAGCAGAGCAAAAAGACATTTTATAATAATTCCTTGAGTCCTTACATATGATCGTAGACGCCAGGATAGTAGTAGCGAAATAACTAAACAAAGAACCAAGACAACACTACTGGGACACTGATAAAAAAACTGCGAAAGGTAGAGGGTCAAGAGAAATAAACAAGGGACAATAAAAATAAATGAGACCGTATCTTTCATATATTTGAAGTCTAGCATAGACCTTGCGGCGGCTGATATGCTTTGCAGCGTAAATGAGTCATGATAGAGTGCGCGTATGCGATTACTCTTCAAAGGAATTGGGATTTTTATTATTTGTATTTTTGCTGGAATCGGTGTGGCGGTTACTGTGGTGTATTTTGGCATGCAGCACGGATTGCTCAATGTTCGTGGTTCAATCATGGAGCGTAATGCCTCGTTTGGCCCCGTTCCGACCACCCTAAACGCTACTTCTACTGAAGCAACAGGCAATGGCTGTCGAGAGGGATTGAGTCAGACTGAACCCTGTGAATGGAACGAAACAGTTCAGTGGGAAGTGGTGAAAGGCGGACTCATAAAAGACACTGAGATTATTAACCGTGTCGCCAGAGAAACTGGGGTGTCTTCCCGTATGATTGCCGCCTCTGTGATTCCTGAGCAGACCCGCTTCTTCTCTGATAATCGTGAGGTATTTAAGCGCTACTTTGAACCATTAAAATTATTGGCTTCGCTCTCACAATTTTCACTCGGGGTATCTGGTATTAAACAAGCAACTGCGGTAAAAATCGAAGAGAATACGGCGTCGAGCACATCTCCTTTTTATCCCGGAACTGATATGACGGAACTCATTGCCTACACCGCTGAAGAATCAAACAATCCAAATGCGCTTTTCAATCGTCTCACTGATGAGAAGGATCACTATTACTCGTACCTCTATACCGCGCTTTACCTACAGCAAATTACCGCCCAATGGGAGCGAGCTGACTTTAACATTAGCGCGCGACCCGATGTGCTCGTCACCCTCTTTAATCTTGGGTTTGGGGCTTCAGAACCAAAAGCCAATCCCCAGGTGGGCGGCGCCACAATAACGGTCGGAGGTCAAAACTACAGCTTTGGCTATCTAGGAACCTTGTTTTATCAATCTGAAGAATTACGAGAAGAGTTCCCGGAATAGGAAAAGGGACCCGCTGTTGCAGGACCCTTTCTTGTCGATGATTTACCCCGCGTTACCGGCGCCTCCCCCCATGCCGGCGCATGATGGTATTGGCATCCTGGTCTTTTTGGCGCATGACACTTACCTTCCCTCGGTTGAATATACGAACTAAATTTATGTTAAAACAGAAACGCTATCCTGACAAGCGTAAGACGTGCAGAGAGCTGAAATAAAGATTTTTAGATTACGTATTACTAGGTAGAACTGTTCGCATGCGATAGACGAAACCGCCGCTCCTTTTGTAGAGGAGCGGCGGTTTCTGTACTCAGGAAGAGTACTTAGTAGTTATCGGTTGAAAATTCTTCGACATCACCACACTCAAGCATTGTGTCATCGTCTTCATCTTCGAACTCAACACAGAGTCGGAAGTAGTAGTCAGTATCATCAGTTAAACCTGAGATAGATTGTTCAAAGGTATCGTCGTCATCAAAACTTGAATCAACAACAACTTTACGGATATCATCACCATCGGTGTCAATATCGCGATATTCTAACTCATCGGCAACCTCATCAACAGCGTCTTCATCTTCACCATAGACAAAGAAGACATAGCCGTCGCCCGCATCATTCATATCAACTTCACCCGTAAGGGTAGCACGGGTAGTCGTAACATCATCAGCATCGTCAGTCGTTACATTTGGAGTGTCTTCATCATCATTATCATCACTATCGTTTGAAGAGCCAGAACGACCTTCAAAGCGGAATGACTTTACCGTTCCTTCAGCATAGCGACCATCCTCACCTTCGGCGACCGCTCGGTAGTAATAGACGGTATTATTGCGCAAATCGGGAGCAATTAACGAAAACTTTACGGTATCCCCACTACGTTTATTTTTAACGAGTTTAGACGGAGTACTGTAACTGAGAGCGTTACTTTCACCATATTCAAACCATACTCGTGCATCATCAGAACGCTTGAAGGTAACACGCCCATCCATCTCAACAAACTCTTTATCTACTACATTAACACCATCAGTTTCGACTGAAACATAGCTCGTAGACTTTGGAGATCCAACACCACCATTAGCCTGCTGCAACGCTTGTAGCTGAACCTGCAAAAGTGCAATCTGAGCATACAAGTACGAAATCTGTTGATCTCGCGTCATCGTTGCTGCCTCTGCACTTACCGGAGCAATCATTACAAACATCAGTACGGGAACCACCACCCACGTAAAATATTTTTTCATATTCAGGATTATATCACATTATTTAATAATTGCAACTTTTACAGAGCTACATGGGCTTATACACAAAGCTGTACTCCTTCGAGAGTACAGCCGTGATACCGACACCTTGCTTACCAATACCCTTTAGCGGGTTCGCCACGAGGTGTCCTGGCGCACCAAAAGGCTGGTAGCACTCTCGGGATTGAGCATAATTTCCTCCACCACCCGTTCGGCACGGACACCCTGGGATCCTTTAATCAGGATTATATCTCCTGGCTGCAGAAACGCCTGAAGTTCTCGACCAGCCCGCGCGGAGTCTTCATGTTGGAAAATCACCTTTTCACTCATCCCCCGCTCAAGAGCGCCCTCAGCAGTTTTTCGAGACCGGACTCCAATCGTGAAGAGAACGTCCGCGCAATCAGGGATCATTTCACCAATACGTTCGTGTTCACGGGATGAAAACTGCCCCAACTCAAGCATGTCACCAAGGACGGCGATTTTTCGTTTGGCACCTCGTAATTCTGCGAGCGAGCGCAAGGCTGACTCAGCGGCAATTGGTGAAGAGTTATAGGTATCGTCGATAATGCAGGTGCCTTTAATGCCCGGAATCACACGCATGCGACCTGGCGGACAATCGTGCGTCAACAAGGCAGCTGCAACTTCGGGTAAACTAATTTGAAACTGGGCCGCGACAGCTGCCGCTGCAGCATAGGTGTAGGAATTTTGAACACCAACTGAACCCATAACTTTAATCATAACCGACTCGTTAAGATGAGCAATAGAGAAGGTTGAACCGACCGGAATATCATCATGATAGACGACTTGATCATGAGAAGCGGTGAACTGACTTGGAACATACCGACTAAACCCTACCGCTGGCTGTCGTACTTCTGCTACCACTCCCTGGAGCTTCGTATCGTCGTGATTATATATAAAAACTCCATCTGGTTTAAGAGCTTTGAGAAGCTCCAGCTTTTCCGCTACGACCGCATCAGGTGTACCAAAAAATTCAACATGGACTGGGACATCAGGCAGTCTGGTCATCACGACAATATCCGGCTTGAGCCAACGCGTGAGGTTTGCCATATCACCTGGACGATCAACCCCACATTCGAGTACTAACACCTCCGGATACGCCCCACCAAACAATGCAATGAACGCGCCATCAAGAATATTCTTAATCCACAGGAATGGATTATTCCATGCGTTAGGTAACCCGAGAACAGAAAGCGGGACACCAATCTCTGAGTTAAAACTCTTTTCACTCTTGCGAGTTTTCCGATGGTTTTTGAGAACGGTAAAAATAGCATCTTTGGTTGTCGTCTTCCCGACACTACCGGTAATAGCAATCACAAAAGGCTTTTTACGATTAAGGACCATCTTTGCTTCAGCAGTTAAAATCGAGATAACTAAGTGTTTAAAAAAGTTTTTCATCAATACGGTCGTTAGATTACTAAATTACAACAGTTCAGCGAATACCCCCTATTTTAGCACCTTCGCTCCCCTATTCACAAATTTGACCGAAGTGACTTAATCTAAGCTTCAGCGTCAGTTAGTTAATCTGAGCTACACTAAAATTAATTAGATACGAGGTGAGCAGGCGCCCAGCTTGCGCAAGACTCATTGAGAACTTTATAAGTAAAGCGAAATAAAGGTGCAATGAGTGTACAGTTTCTGTAAGAAGGCAGAGCTTGAGAACATGAGGTGTGCTTATTGCACATTGAATGGCCGAAGGCGATGGACAACAAATTAGCTAATGATTTTTGTGCTGCGACTATCGGTCAGGAGGAATATTGTAATAGTTTATGAGGAATTTCGTAATATCCATAAACGGTGTCGTAAGCGTCTCTGACGCGTACTTCACTCCTTTTGGCTCTACCGTATAGAGAAAGACCAAAAATTGCGGGTCGTACGCCGGGAAATACCCGAAAAATGAATGGAGATATTTATCTTCGTAGTAGCCTCCACCATTCGGGTTCGCGATTTGGGCAGTTCCTGTCTTTGCGGCCACTGAGTGATGAGGCAGCGCTACTGAACCACCGCGCAAAGCCTCATCAACCACCGTTGCCAACATGCGTGAGACAGTCTCGCTCGTTTCATTACTCCAGACCTGAGCCCCTTGTGGGTAGGTAATTTCTTTACTTGTCCCATCCTGATACTCAATCCGCGCCGCAACGTGTGGCGTTACCATATATCCCCCATTCCCAAGGGCAGCCAAGGCGCGCGCAGTCGCAATTGGCGTCATCGCAATCCCCTGCCCGAACGAGGCCGTTGCGTACTCTACATCTCGAGGAGAGTTGAGGTTATCTACCAATCCTCGTTCCTCGCTCGGCAAATCAATACCACTCTCACTCCCGAGTTGCAGTGCTCTAAAGTAACCTCGGAATTTCTCTCGACCCATTAACTTTACAATATGTGACACCCCGGTATTTAGGGATTGATTGAGGACCGCCTGCATATTGACTGTACCGCGACCTTTGCCATCAAAGTTCTTAATCGTGTACGTATTTAAATCAAGGAACCCGGCATCATAGTAGGTGGAGTTTGGAGTCACCACCTTACTATCAAGACCCGCCGCCATCGTCAGTGCTTTGATAATAGAACCCATTTCATACACCCCTTCAACCAGGGGATTTTCAAATTCTGCAATACCAGCAGTACCACGATCATTTAAGTTAAAGGTGGGAGCAACGTTCATGGCATAAATAGCTCCGGTTTTTGGATTCATGATAATTCCCCCAGTCAGTTGACTCTTAAACTCATCTTGGGCTTTCTGGAGCTCACGATCAAGCATACGCGCCACGGTTGGTTCGATGGTCGTTACCACATCTCCGGTTTTACTCTCGGTGCTATCGAAAACGAGT
Source organism: Candidatus Kaiserbacteria bacterium (assembly GCA_031430855.1). Taxonomy (GTDB): domain Bacteria; phylum Patescibacteriota; class Minisyncoccia; order Phycocordibacterales; family UBA918; genus OLB19. The sequence continues at coordinate 4,396 of JANPCG010000007.1, read as the reverse complement.
GTCCCAAGATTTGAAAATATTTCAGCAAAAAAGTTCACCGACAACACCGTGTTATCACGTTTTAATACTTCATCGTAATAACGCTCGAGACCATATTTCCCTAAGAGCTGACTATCTGAGTTATCGGTAAAGCCGACAAACCCAATCGTCCGAGCCGCTACCGAGTCGCCTGGATAGTAACGCCAATGGTTTCGATATAACATTACCCCATCAAGATCGTACGATTCGATTATATCAGCATCTTCATCACGTAACCGTGGAATGATTTCGACATAGGTTCGTTCGGGCAACTTCGCTCGTTCCATAAATACTTCTTTGGTAATGGTGAGATACGGCGCAAGCTTGGTATAGACAGCTTCAGCATCCGTAAGCAACGTAGGATTAAGTGCAAGCACATACCCTGTCGTGATTGATGCCGCTGATACTTTTTCACCGTCTTTGGTCGTAAAATAGATACTTCCACGAGAGTACACGTCTTTCGCGGTATGAACATATTGACTTGATGCCTTTTCTTGAAATGATTCTGAGTTCACCACTTGAATTTGATAGAGGCGACCAATTAAAATCAGGCCAATACACAAAACAACCGCTGATATAATACGAATTCGAAAAGTAGAACTCTTGCGGGTACCTCCCATATCTATTAGGGGCGACCGTCAGACAGTACCAATGTCGGTGTCTCGCCGCGTGTTATAAAAATCTTCTCATCTGTCTCGGTGAAATTCTCTAAGGTAGCTATTTTATCACTCACTTTATGTTGCGCTTCAATGTATTTTGATTCTAAACGTGCAATCTCAGATTCAAGAGTATTGGTTTGCTGAATCACCTCTTTACGCAATACAACCTGTACCACAGACATGGATAAGAAGTACATGTACATTATAAGCAGTGTAAAAAAGGTAACGATACCAATCGTGAGATAGACTGAATTTTGCGCTTGCGGAATAGTGAAGGTGCGAACGTTCATAGTGCGACTATAATTTTTGAATAATACGTAATTTTGCGCTACGGGCGCGGGGATTTGCTTGTAATTCTTCGCGAGAGGGTACGATAGGTTTTTTAGTGATTGCGACTCCTGTTTCTGTTCTGACAAATTCTTTAAAGGTATGCTTCACGATACGATCTTCAAGACTATGAAAGGAAATGATAGCCAGACGGCCCCCCGCTTCCAGATGTTCCCAGGCAGTTGCGAGAAATGACTCGAGAGCACAGAATTCATCATTTACTGCAATCCGCAAGCCTTGAAATGACTTCGTTGCCGGATTGGTGCGGCCGTTACGGTAACTGGATGGGACCGCGCTTGCGATAATGTCAGCCAGTTGTTTCGCGGTAGCAATCCGGGCAGATTGACGAGCAGCAACAATCGCGGCAGCAATCCGCCGTGAATATCGTTCTTCGCCGTACCCATAGATCACATTAGCGATATCTGTTTCTTTCCAGTCGTTCACAATATCACCGGCCGTAAATGCATACTCGGATGGATTACCATAAGTCATCAAGAGTGGCTCATCTGCGCCGAAAGAGAAACCTTTATCTCCGTCAGTAAACTGATCAGTTCGCCATCCCAAGTCTGCCAGGATGGCAGTAACGCGCGAGATACCGAGTTCAGCGAGAACACCACTCAGTTTGGCAAAATTTCTTACTACCAGATGAACTGTCGCTGATGCGTCCATCAGATGAGACAAGGCGTCGATTGCCGTTTCATCGGCATCAAGTCCGATAAAGATTCCGTCAGTTGTAAGTTCATTCAAAATCAAACCGGCATGTCCACCAGCGCCCAAGGTCGCATCGACGACCACACTATTTGGTGTGAGCGCCAATCCTTCGACCGCTTCTGATTTAAGGACGGTGATGTGCTGCATAAAGATGGGTATGATTAGAGGACGCCGATTTCTCCGAGCTTCTCAGCGAGTGAGTCAGCTTGTAGTTCGATCTGAGTTTTATACTCCGTCCAACGATCCTCATCCCAAATTTCGACACGGGTATGCACTCCAGCTAAGACTACTTTTGAGTCTAACTTGGCATACTCCTTCAAAAAATCTGGCACGAGAATACGTCCCACTGAATCTACCTCCACCTCTACTGCTCCTGATAAGAAGAATCGATTGAAACTTCTTGTACCCGCAGAGCCGAGTGACAGGTCACTGATTTTGTCAGTAATTTTCTGCCACTCCGGAAGCGGATATACAAAGAGACAATTATCAAGACCACGGGTGACGACAAGCTTAGTCCCAAGATCCATTCGCCATTTAGACGGAACGGACAGCCGTTTCTTCGGATCCAACGTATGCTTGTATTCGCCAATTAACATGATATTGATAGTTGAAAAGTTCGCCTGGAAACCTACCACAATCAGTGGAGTGATCACGGTAGAGTTCCAGGCGAACTTCCCTCCCGTATACGTACCTTGCGGTTAGTATACCACTATCTCCCACCACACGTACACTATACACCACTTTGCCCCACTGCATACTACTTTTACACATACTCGAGGTGGATAACTGGGCATTTTGTTGAACACAACAAAAAAACAGGCTTGGTAAGCCTGTTTTTGTCTTTTGCTGATTACGTTATTTCATAAGAGAAATAATGGTGGGTTAAAGATTATTGAATTTCATCTCCTTCTTCAACATCTATTTCTATTTTTGGCTTCATGAGTGGAAACAGTTGGGTCTCACGCAGTGGTTTACCGGCAAGGAAAGCGAACAAGCGATCGCCAAACCCAAAACCACAGGTTGGCGGCATACCATGTTCTAGCATCTCGACAAATTCCCAGTCAGCCATCATCGCTTCCTCATCCCCTGCATCAAGCAGTTTTTTTTGCTCCATAAAACGAGCCCGTTGGTCATCCGGATCATTTAACTCACTGTACCCGCGACCAACTTCGCTCCCAGCAATAATCGGCTGGAACATTTCAACTGTTTCCGTACCCGGACGAGTTTTTGCGAGTGGCGCGACGAGTTTTGGATGATTTACCAAAAAGGCTGGGCCAGCAATTTGCTTACGACAATATTTCCACAAAGTATCAGTGAGTCTCTCACGATTCTCGCCATCGTATTTTACTTCAAGTTCGTTCAGCTTCGCTTTCATCTCCTCGGGAGTAGCGGTAATGATATCAATCCCTGTTTTCTGCTTGATGGTATCGACATAGTCAATTTCTATCCATTCGTCAGATAAATCAAACGAGTGACCTCGCATCTCAAACTGCGTTGTCCCAAATACCTGAGTAGCAATCATCCGGTAGAGATCACGGACAAAGATCATCCCGTCTTTGTAATTTGCGTAGGCCCAGTAAAACTCAAGGTTGGTAAATTCCTGAAGATGTTCAGGACTGCTACCTTCGTTACGGTACGCCCGACCAATTTCAAACGTCTTTGGGTAGCCAGCTGCCATTAAACGCTTCTGCCATAACTCACCAATACAGATACGCATATAGACCGGCATATCATAATCATTATGGTGGGTTTTAAATGGTCGCGCTTCGGCGCCTCCGGTCGTGACTTCAAGCGTTGGTGTCTCTACTTCCAAAAAGCCATTATCAATCATAAACTTTCGCGTCACTGACCAAAACTTGGCTTTTTTTATGAACATCTCACGCTCTTCATCATTTAACAGCAAGTCAAGATAGCGTTTTCGGAAACGCATATCTTCATCTTTGATACCGAAGTGTTCAGCTGGCATGGGTGCGAGTGACTTCGTTAAAATGCGCCACGCACTCGCCTGCACGGCCTGTGTCTCGCGCTTCGTTATAAACGCGATACCGGCTACTTCGATAAAATCACCAACATCTATTGTTGCCACCAGAAGATCAAAAGCACCATCACCCAAGTGTTCTTTGGTGAGCATGACCTGTAACCGCGCCGTACCATCAAAGAGATCAGCAAACGCGAGCGCACCATGCAAACGCAAGGCCATGACTCGACCGACGGCAGTTACCACAGTACCGGCCGCCACTAACTCAGAGAAGGTACTCAGGATTACCTGATTGGTATGGGTTGGGTTTGCGGTGGCTGAATAGGGATTCATTCCAGCGGCCACCAAGACGTCACGTTTTTTGCGGCGTTCGTCCATTAGTTCATCATGTGTTGACATGGCTGTATCTTAGCGGTTAACAGAGACTTACGCAAATTGCACATTTCGTTGTTGTGGTAGCAAAAATACTATTCACCGTATACCTGATACGTCTCTTAGTATTTTTGCTACCACGCCTAGAACTGCATCAATTTGCCTAAATCTATTCAAAATCTTGATATACACAAAACGACCGCAATGCGGTCGTTTTTTGTATCAAAACTTTCTAAAATATTTTTATAAGTGGCGGCAAGTTATTTTTGAACGTGGCGTACTTAATTGTAAGTTGAGTTGAAAAATAATTAAGACAACAAAGTATTAAATT
>JANPCG010000006.1:0-92017 GCA_031430855.1 Candidatus Kaiserbacteria bacterium | reverse complement strand
GTTGCATTAGGCAAGGATAGAACTAGACGGATAACCAAAGAAGATGGCTTTACCCTGAGGAGCACCATGAGGACACCGTCGTCCATTAGCTGTAGCGCCTTTGCAACACCACCATGTTACAGCTCCAGAAACTTGGCACTTGAGGGCTGTAGTCCAAGACAAAGAGGTATGATACGTTATATTCTTCTTATTAGTCGTCACTTCGACGTTACAAAGGATGCCGCAGCGAGAATTGCCGCACCGTAGCTAGCCTCGACATTGTTGGCCTTGGCAACATCCACGAGATTTTGATTATTGCCAGCATCCTCCTCATCGTCGGTGCTGCTGTTGCTGGAATGATCATTGTTTTGAAATGCCTCACGTAGGCGCCGTTGTCGTATTTGGCTCCACATGTTATTGCGGGAACCGCCACCACAGGTCCATATTCGTGTCGGCTGTTTGGGTGACGCGCCGAGTTTACCCAATGCAAGATATCCATCTCGTTCCACGTCACAAATACCTTGCAAAATGCCATGAAGATATTCTCGTCGATTGTCGGGGACTGGTGTGAGGATTGCTTCCTTGTTGCTGTCAACCACAGGAAAGCGTTCGCCCTTTTTCTTTGTGAGTGGATAATAGTGCAGTGGACTATCGGTACTGGGATCAATATCTTGACTGAGCTCATCCAGTTCTTGATTCGAAAATCCTTCTTGCCGTAAAACGGCACATCCAACATTACTCGCTCCACCCACTAGCCATGCCTCCTCCTGCTCGAAAACGGAAGGGAAACGATGACTATAGACACCCAAGCTGGCATCTTCAACATACGTTTTGGATAATTGTTTCAAGGCCAAGGTGGAACCAAGAGACGTGACGGCCGTTCCCAAGCCTGGTTGCGATCCCGTGGCGGCAAAAAAGGCGGCATTGGAATCCGTCGTGCCACCTACCACTGTAGTAGAGGATGATAAAAATCCTGGCCAACGTCGAGCCACGTCGGGACTGACATGTCCCATGGGAGCACCGGGTGAAACGACTTGTGCGGGTAGTACCTTGCTTGAAATGCCAGCGGCTGCCAGGCAATCCAACAACCACAATGGCCAGTTCAATTCACGGACATTGTAACCCAATTTGAGGCAATTGTGCCAGTCGGAACACACGACGACACGTTTATTTTGACTCGATCCACAAACCTTGTCATTAGACATGAGTCGTAGTGCAACGTAATCGGCTTGATGACATAGTAGTTCCTCTTTGGTGAGTCGCTTTTCCTCATTCCATGCCAAGAGCTTTGCCAGTGATCCCGTCGTGCTACGTGCCGTGTGTCGGTCTGGAGCAAATTCATGTAGTAAATCTCGAGCCTTGATGGCATAAATGAGATCTGCTGCTGCATCTTTGTTACTGCTACTACTACTAGTGGCTAGAATGTCATAATTGTACATGCGAGGCATTCGGGATGGTTTACCAACATTATTGCCATTAACCAGGAGACAGCTAGCCGAAGTTCCAGAAACGCAAATGGCCGTGACGGGCTGTTGTTGTTGCTGTGGTTGCGATTGTTTGAGTGATTCAGCGGCACCTGTAAGCAAGGTTTCCACGGCACCCATCCAAGCATCTGGATCATCGTACGTCGTATTGCCGTTGTCACTCCAAGGAATGGCTCGAGTATAGACTTGTTTTAAATCTTGTTGAATGACCGAAATGCGAGCTCCCGACGTTCCGAGGTCAAAACCCACAAACAAATCAGCATTACTATTCGCTTGACCATCACTAGCTGCCACAGCAGCAGCTGCTCGGGCGGTGTGGTGGTGGTGGTGGTGGTGACGTTGAATGTTGCAAGTCGTAAAAGAGCCAAACAAGGAAAATCGCAAACAATACAAATGATGTGCCTCCACCATCATGAGCATCAGCAACAGCAACAGGAAAACATGCACACGTAATAAACAAGCTGCAGAATATTTCATGCTGGTAAAAAGTGCAACACTTTTTAACTTTTCTGATGACTTAGCGGCTCGTCGTTGGACCAAAATAGAGATGCGGTTATAGCCTCACATATGGCTCTTCAGGTCGTCGCGGTAGGTCGCCTTGTCCTCCGATCGAGATCAATGTTTCCCATTGTCAATCATGTGTCACTTCATCCTGACGTACACGAGGCTTTGATTTTCAAATGTTTAAAATATCTACTACTACCCATTGCTCAGAATCTTTCAATTTACACCAATGACCATTGAAAATCAGTCTTTTAAAGACCTGGGGTGTAAAATGGAAAACTCCCTCCACACACCATCAAACAACTGAACAATAAGAAAAAAAAGATATACTCTCATAAACTTCACTCTGGCGGTTCGCAAACGGAGCAAACGATTGACATTACAAGAAGCGAGGACCGTGTCTGTCATTGCTGGAACGCATAGCGACAACAAGTTCATGCTCCTTTCTTGTTGTTTGGTTCACAATAAAACAAAAAAGAGTCGTCAGAAGTTTTGTGTGTGTGTGTGTGCGTGCGTGCGTGCGTTGTTTGAAAAGTAGTATCACGTACAACATCAGTAGGGCAAAATCATGGATAATAATATTCAGAATGATGAAGATGATGATGATGATCGAAAAATGCCGGCAATCATAATGCAGCAGGAAGCGACTAGTACTAATGCCGCTCCACCACCCTTGTCGATAACAGCAGCCGCTGGAACTGAAGAAGATGATGATGACGATGATGACGATGAGGACGATAACTAGTCATTAATTCCACAAAAAAACCGCTCCGGCGGTTTTTTTGTGGCTCGTAATTAATTAATGGTATGATGGTCGCCTATGTTCGGTCGTTTTAAGATATCAGCAAAGCGTAAGCGTCCGCTTAAACCAAAAAATACCCAATACCTTACTCACAAAGAGGCGGCCCGTGCGCTCATGCATGATCGACTGCATTATTTTAATCAGTTTTATCAGGTAACCTATAATCGAGTTGCTATTAAAGATCAGCGACGCTGTTGGGGAAGTTGTTCAAGTAAAGGAAATCTTAATTTTAGTTATAAACTCCTTTTTCTCCCGCCGTGTCTGCGTGATTATGTAATCCTACATGAGCTGTGTCACTTGCGGGTATTAAATCATTCCATACATTTTTGGAATGAAATGTCCCTTGTCATGCCTGATTATGAAATGCGGGCACAGATGCTGCGTACGATTGAGCGGACGCACGGTACGTCACTCCGGGCATTAAAGAAGGTCTCAGAGACCCATGACTGTGTTCACTGTAGTTCCACTTATGTTTCGTCTACACCTGGTATGATGAAAGAAATCATCGGAACAGGCGTAGTAATAGCATAGTAATAATAGGTACAACATGGGATATATTGCATTAATGGTAGCGGTACTGATTGGCGGTGGAGTGGCATTGTATAACGGATGGGAGGGAAATATTCCTGGAGTAGCGCGTGATCCAGTTGACATTACAGCTCCGATACAGGCGGCTGAAGATGTCGTGGTGGCGATGGAGAATCGTGGTGAAAGCGAATCGATAGCTCCCGCTGATGCTGCAGTGACTCAATCTCAAAATAAAACAGATTTGATGGCTGATGCGCCCGGAGCGCGACTAGAAACAATGTTAGTGGCAGGCGGTTGTTTTTGGTGCGTCGAGGCAGATTTGGAAAAATTACCGGGGGTTAAAGTGGTGGTCTCAGGCTATGCTGGTGGAAGTACGGCAAACCCCAATTATCAAAATTATGCCAGTGGTGGTCATCGTGAAGTTGTGGAAGTAACCTACGATTCAAATCAAGTAACCTTTGAACAAATTTTAGTGTATGCGATGAAACATATGGATCCGACGGACGACGTTGGTTCGTTTGGCGATCGGGGAGAGTACTATTCACCAGCGTTTTACTATAAAACTCCGGCCGAAAAGGGAATTATCGAAAACTTAATTACTGATGTTGATGCTAATGGTCCGTATGAAAAACCGCTCGCCCTTGATGTCGAGGCTGCCCAGAAATTTTTTGCCGCTGAAGACTATCATCAGGATTACTATAAAGGAACAGTCTCGCAGCTAAAATACCAATATTACCGAACGGCTTCTGGTCGTGATGCCTATATTAAAAAGATCTGGGGATCGGACACAGGGGCTACTTTGCCGTGGCGCACACTGAATAGTGCATCACAAGATGTTCCAAGCAGTGTTTCTAATAATTCTAATACTAACAAAATTGCTATGTGGAAAAATTATGTAAAGCCAAGCAAAGACTTATTAAAAACGCAGATGGAGGCGAGTGCCTTTTCGGTTACTCAGGCAGATGGGACAGAACGCGCCGGAACGAGTCCGTTAGATAAAAATTACGAACGGGGAATTTACGTTGATATACTCTCGGGAGAGCCGTTGTTTTCCTCAAAAGATAAGTTTGATTCAGGTACGGGGTGGCCGTCTTTCGTGAAGCCTGTCAGTAGTGATGCGGTAACTGAGCATGTTGATAAATCCTTCTTTTCAACGCGGACGGAGGTACGCTCACGGATTGCGGATAATCATTTAGGACACGTGTTTCCTGATGGTCCAGAGGACAGGGGTGGTTTGCGGTACTGTATGAATGGTGTTGCCTTCCGCTTTATTGCCGAAGCAGATATGGTTTCCTCTGGGTATGGGGAATACCTAAATACTCTTTAGTTATAAATTTAATCTGACGCCGGAGTATTTCATACTCCGGCGTCATTTTGTTATACTAGTGACACATGAAATCAATTACATTTGCCTGGCTTGGACTTGGGTTTCTGCTAGTGATGGTTCAGCTGTTGCCGTTTTTTACTTCAGCGCAGAACGCAGTATTGCGTGACGACGAAATGGCCAAAACAAACCTAACTACAGCTCAAGAGATTGCATCAAATACACCGCTCGGTACTGTCTATATGTTTGGGCGGGATGAGTGTGGCTTCTGTAAAAAACAAAAAGAGTATCTGGACGCGGAAGGTATTCCTTATGTCTATCTTAATATCAAAACTGACGAAGTGGCGCGAGCCCTCTATGACGAAGTTACCAAAAAGCATGAACTATCAAAAGTGACACCGATTACGGTAATTGGTGAGCGAGTATTTTTGGGCTTTAATGGTCCACTGACAACCGGGAAAGATATTGAGGCGGCGATAGAGGCAGCCAAAAGTGGAACGGTGGCGTCGGTTGAAGACCATCTCGCTTTCGCATCAAAGCAGAATCCTTCGTTTGGTGGTGGTTGTTCAGAAATTGGTTGTACTGAAGCGGAAGCTTCGTATATTTTTGATCTCCCAATCATTGGAGTGGTTGATTTAAAATCGTTCTCTCTGTTTACGCTTTCTCTGACCCTGGGCACCATTGATGGATTTAATCCCTGTGCGATGTGGGTGCTGATCACGTTTTTGGCGATTCTGGCCCAAGCTGGCAGTCGGCAAAAAATGATTTTCTTGGCCGGGGTATTTATTGTGGCGGAAGCCATAATGTACAACTTAATTCTTAATGTTTGGTATAAGACCTGGGACTTTGTGGCACTAGACGACATCGTGACGCCGCTCGTGGGATTTTTAGCGCTCGGTGGTGGGACGTTCTTTTTGTACCGTTGGTACAAAAATCGTAATACGGCCCTGGTGTGTGATATCAGTAGCGTTGATAGTCAGATGCGTACCATCAACAAGTTTAAGTTCGTGGCCAGTCAGCCGGTGACACTCGCAACTGTCGGGGCGATTTTATTGATTGCGTTTTCCGTTAACGTGATTGAATTCGCGTGTTCGATTGGAATTCCGCAGGCATACACCAAAATCTTGGAACTAAATATGCTCACATTCCTTGAGCGCCAATGGTTTATTTTGGTCTATACTGCCGGATACATCATTGATGATTTACTCGTGTTTGGATTAGCCATTTGGGGATATAGCAAGATTCAGGCGCACGGGCAAAAATACGCCCAACTGTCACTCTTGGTTGGTGGGGTATTAATGTTGCTTCTTGGCCTACTCCTCATTGTGAACCCTGAACTACTCGTTCTTTAATAATTTTGGTTATGATAGAAGATATTATTCTCATTGATAAACCAAAAGGGATCACGTCCTTTGATGTTATTCGCAGACTGAGACGGATTCTTAATATAAAAAAAATTGGTCATGCGGGTACGCTTGATCCATTGGCGACGGGACTGATGATTTTGGGAGTAGGTCCGGGTACAAAAAAGCTGACGGCATTGGTAAAACTCGATAAGGAGTATATTGCAGAAGTACGGATTGGTGAGTCACGAACGACGGGGGACCTCGAGGGGGACATTATCGAAGAGAAAGCAGTCACTGAGTTAGCTGAGGTGGTGGTGCGGACTGCTTTAGACGGTATGTGCGGCGTTCTTACGTTACCTGTTTCAGCCTACAGCGCTATTAAAGTTGATGGAGTTCCTATGTATAAGCGAGCCCGCAAAGCTGAAGAGACTGGCGATGTAATTACTGATGTTCCCATAAGAAACATGCGTGTTGATGCGGCTGAGCTAGTGTCACTCGTAGTCGAAAATAATCGGGCGGTAGCAACAGTACGGTTTGCAGTCAGTAGCGGGACGTACATTCGCTCGCTCGCTGAAACGCTTGGGGAGCGCTTGGGCTATCCGGCTACGTTACAAAATCTCCAACGTACAAAAGTGGGTGAGTTCGACCTTAAGCAGGCTAAACAGATTGATGACTTTAGGTCTGAAATCGAAGCTTCGTCCAAACAATAAAAGAAAGGCCGGCCGTGATACATGATCACGCCCGGTCTCTTGCTCCTGTAGACTACCTCTCGTTTCTTTTTATAAAGACCTTAACAGCCGCAATGATGCGACTGTTTTTGGGACAGTGTGCCCCACGTTCAGTCGGTGAGTCGATGATGTCAAACACATCATCAGATCCCCGTACGACAAGCCACTCCAGTCCCTCCTTGGTGTGGGCCGTATAGGTCCCTTGGCGCTCGTCGGTACAGGTGACGACGATCCCATAGTGGGCACTTTTAGGGTTCGATGTGCTCTGGCCGATGGTCACATCGTGGTGTGGATCAGCGGGGGTTTCCAGCCAGATCCGTTGTCCTCTCGTTCGTTTCGACATGGTGCTCTTCCTTGTTATGTTCCCCCAAGTTATGAGCTTCAAAACTATACTACAAAAATGCAGTTTGTACAGACAAAAGAAAAACCCGGGTGTGAGACCGGGTTTTGCAGCTTGTGGTGCTTCAGAAATGAGTCTACTGATGGTTAGTCAGTTTGCACATACTGCAGCAGTGGTGAAAGAAGGGACAGAATGCGCTTTGTGGCAACAGACTGTTTTCTCCCTGCGTCCCATGGGATGTAGGTTGAGACGACGCTCGAGTAAAAGTTTCTCGTCGCGTCGCTCCAGTCATGTTTCTCCTGGAGCTTGTCCATGGTAGTTTTTTTGCAGCCCTCGAAGTCGGCTTTTTTACCATGGGTAACTTTTTCCGCATAGTAGGCGGCCCTCACTACACCAATGACAGGTGACAGAGTCTTTCCGTCATCAGTCTGATACGGTCGTTGCGGACGCTCCTTTTTTTCAGGGAGGGACAGGTGGGCATACTGGTACTGCACCCACACTATCGCTTCCCATAGCAGGGTAGGGCGGACTTGTTTGCTCACCTAGGGCTCCTATTCTATGACTTCGAAATCGTCATCTTCTGGTGGGACGTGGACTGGCAGCACGAAGCGCATGTTTCTTGCTGGTAGTTTGAGATTGACGAGCGCCATCGCGGCTTTCGTTTCCTCGTCATTTTCCTGGCCTGGTTTAAACGTCCGTTCGCCAAATCCATATTGAATCCGGATGAAACTAACCGTTTTGTCAGTTTCGATTGTCGCGTGCACGTGCCAGGTGCGACCACCGACGTTTATGGTATCGATGAATTGCTCCATGGGGAACTCCTTTTTCCAGGTAATACTATACAATAAAACAATCACAAAGTAAATACTTTGTGATTGTTTTTCTGAGGGGTAACTTATTCAGCTTGATCGTCGGCTGCGGCTGCAGCGGCTTGTTCTTTGGCGAAGAAAGCTTGAATAATGGCTTCAACTTCGTGTTCGGCACGCTCTTCACCAAATAAGAGGTGAGCAAGCTTAACTACTTCTTCCGTATTGGCAGTATCAATTCCTTGCTCAGCGATTTGCCGTTCTAGTAGTGATACTTCTCGAGAAAACTCTTCATTGCTACCACCTGGAATTTCTTGACTCATAGAAATGTACATTAATTATTAAAACAAACTCTCTACCGCACTTTTAACATCGCTCCCGTCAGCTTTGCCCCCGAGTTCTTTCATGACTGCACCGACGAGGATACCCATCTTACCCTTGTCTGTTACACCGAGCTCTGCCTTCTTGGCTTCTGCGATTGGTCTAATTTGGTCCTCCGTCATCATTGAGGGAAGATAGGCTTCAAGAACTGTCAACTCTAATTTCTCAGGTTCAGCCAGTTCTGGTCGACCAGCTGCTTCGTATTGGACAATTGATTCTTTTCGCTGCTTTGAGAGGCGTTTTATTACTGCCAGAATTTCTTCGTCGGAAAGTTGGTCTTGGGGCGTTCGGCCCGTAGCAACTAGTTCATTCGTGGAGGCAGTCATAATACTTCTGACGGTTGTAAGCACCACGGCATCTTTGGCTTTCATAGCCGCTTTTAGTGATTCGCGCAGTTCTACGTGGAGTGACATATAAAAGTTTAAATTAACGACTAGTACGTGAAATACTACCATAAAAGAAAAGTCTTGGCAGGCGAGCCAAGACCACAGTCGATGTCGTACACAACCCTCTGTTTCGTGATTTGGGGCCGACGCAGTGTTTTGTTATTGTTGATTGACTTTCGCGCATGCCTGTTTGGCATACTGCATCAGAATGAGCATATTTTCCATCAGGTCTTGGCCGCCTTTGGCAACGAACCGAATGGTATTTTCTGCCACCCAGAAGATGTTACTGGTATGCTTCCAAAATTGGTCACGCAGCCAGGCAAGGAGTTCTTGCTTCTTGGCCTCGGAAAGTGGTTGCGGTAGCGTGAGTGTCACGCGGTGTGAATCACGACACACTTGGAATGAAGCTTTTTTCATCTCGTCCCCCTGTTTTTGTTTGAACAGCAATACTCGTTAATGAACCGTTACTTTTTAAAGTATATGCCGACTCTCGGAGACGTAAAGAGGAACCCTGTTCCTAAGGGTGGTTGTGGTACAATGCTGCCATTATGGAACCGATTTCATTGGTGATGGTAGCGCTTTTGTTGGCAATTTTTGGGGTGTTAGTATATGTATTTTTTATTAAGGTAGCCCCCGTCGTGTCTGACAAGACGCCGGAGTCAATTCTACTGATGCAGCAGCAACTGCAGGATTTAGCTCGCACGATGCGTGAGCAGATGAGTGAAAGTAATCGGGTGGTCCAGCAGGGAAGTCAGGTGCAGTTCCGGGAGAGTCGGGAATTGATGCAACAAATTAATAAAGACGTGAATGAACAGATTCGTGCCATTCAAGAGAGTGTTGGCGAAAAATTGATGAACGTCCAGAAGTCGGTGTCTGAAGTGGGAGAGAGTAGTAAACAGGTGTTTCAGGTGGCTGATCAACTCAAGGAACTCCAAAGTATTTTAAAGAATCCAAAACAGCGCGGCATATTGGGTGAATACTATCTTGAGACGGTACTCCAAAATGTATTGCCTCCGGAGAGTTTCAAAATGCAGTATGCCTTTAACGACGGTGAAATTGTTGACGCGGCCGTGTTTGTGAAAGGCAAGGTGATTCCAATTGATTCTAAGTTTTCGCTTGAAAACTACAATCGTTTCTCAGAAGCCGCTGATGGGCAAGATAAAGTGAACTATGAAAAAACGTTTATCAACGACCTTAAACTCCGTATCTCAGAAACTGCGAAATACATCAGGCCAAGTGAAGGGACGATGGACTTTGCCTTTATGTTTATTCCACACGAGGGAATCTACTACGATCTCTTGTCTAATCGAGTCGGGGGCGGGGATGAGAATCTCATCCAACGCGCGGCGGGTAAGTATAAAGTAATCATTGTCTCGCCAACCTCATTCTTGGCGTACCTGCAAACCGTGCTCCAAGGACTCAAAGCCCTTGAGATTGAAGAGAAGGCGCAAGATATTATAAAAAACGTCGAGAAGCTGTCGGGACATATTGCTAAGTACGAAGAGTATTACAATAAACTTGGGGTGGCCCTTGGTACTACCGTTAATCACTACAATACAGGGTACAAAGAACTCGGAAAGGTAGATAAAGACATTATGCGGATTACCGGGGAGGCGGCAGGGGTGGAAATACTGTCTATAGATAAACCGATCCGGGGTGAAGATTAGAAATCGCCGCGTCCGAGAGAGTGTCTCGGACGCGGCGGTTTTGGGGTTGTCAGCCGAACAGGTAGTGGTAGACAGCGGCGGCCAAGAACCAGTTGGCGACGAGCAGGTTCGCCCCGATGAACCGGAAGGCACTGACCGAAGTCTTGGCATAGGCGGTATACCCGCCCTGGCTGGCGTATTCTTCCCTGAGCAGATGGCCGCGATAGAACGCGATTGACGTCTGCAGGAAGAGGAAGAAAAGGGCAATCGTGTAAGTCAGGGTAATCATGTTGCTTCCTTATGGTTTGGGGTGCCGAACTCAGCCAATACAATAGCACTATTTTACTAATAAGTCAATAGGATGCCTCATCTTTGTGCCCTTGCTAAAATGCGTATCATCTAGTATTATAGCCACCACTATGGATACAACTACAAAAAAGCAGGCCCCGTTTGCGGTTATTGAAACCGGCGGCAAGCAATACATCGTTTCAGTCGGGGATGTTCTCGAGGTTGAAATGCTTGGAGATTTTAGTAACGGCGACGCTATCGAATTTGATACCGTTCTCATGACCGATGATGGTACTGCCGCCAAGATTGGTACTCCGTACACCGGTACCAAGGTCAAGGCTACTTACATCGGTATGGAAAAGGGTCCAAAGATTACCATCCTCCGCTACAAGGCCAAGAGTAACCGTGATCGAAAAATTGGTCACCGCCAGAAGCACTCACAAATCAAAATTGAATCTATAGCCTAGCTAAAAAGCCAACCCTCCTGGGGTTGGTTTTTTGTAGGGTAAAGCAACGGCCGGGACAGATGTCCCGGCCGTCTTCAGTTTGTGGTCATACTCGATTGAGTAATGCGCCAGTTCTTTAAAATGGTCTGTAGCTCTGCGATTGATCCTGGGCGCTCACGCTCGAGTTGTGGCAGAAACGAAGGGGTCAAGACCATTCTGATTTGTCCCAAGAGTTCGGGAGTAGATAGATTGTGCCGGAAGTCCTCCGGCGTCATTCGCTCCTGTTCTTGGGCGAGTACTGCCAAATGAAGGTCGTGAAGGTCAGTGGGTGAAATGGTCATCGGTGTCCCTCCGGTATGGTGCAATCTACTATGAAAATACTACAGACGAATTAATAGTCAATCTTTTTAATTCTACGGTATACTAGCCACATATGTCCGAACAATTTAATTCGCCCGCGGAGTCACCATCAGACTTGGTTGAGGCGGCGTATGCAATCAGAGAGAAAATTAATTCACAACGAGCTTTTGCCCTACAAGATGAAATTTATCACTTTGATAAAGGTTTAAAGCAGGAAGTGATGTCTGCTTTTGGTAGTACAAAACTACTCCAAGAAATTGCCGCCTGGCAAGCGCTGGTCGGTGGGACCATTGAACCTGAAGTATTGGTTACTGAAGAACAAAAAGTTTTTGTGGAAGAAAGAATCAAGTTCTTCTTAGCTGAGCTCATGAGTAAATTAGATTAGAAATCATCCTCGATTCCTAAGTGCATTCTTAATTGTTTCAGGGTCAGCGTATTCAAGTTCGCTCCCGGTAGAGAGACCGCGGCCGAGCTGTGATACTCGTGGTGCAGCGACACCAATCCGGGCATTAAAGAGCGGGGTGATAATTGATTCTATAAATCGCCCCGTATTTTCACCGTCAGGATTTACCGCAAAAGCTAAAATGACTTCTTCTAACCCTGCGTCTAGTCGCGCTTCAACTGTCGCCTTGAGAGTACCTCCGCGCAATTTCTTGCTGTCTTCGCTATGAAGGAGTGGGACCATGCCACCAAGTACAAAATAGAGGCCGTCGTACTGACTGCTTCGTTCAATCGCGGTAATGTCACTGTCGGTTGCAACCACCATGAGTTTGCTGTGGTCACGGTTTGCGTTTATGCAGATACTACACAGGGTAGAACTTCCGCCTGACGAGGAAAAAAACCGGTGGCACGAGGCACATTCGACAACCGTGGTCTGTAGTCCAGCAATCAGACTGGAGAGTTCGGCCACACCTGCCGGATCAAGGGTGAGAATATGATAGGCAAAACGCTTGGCTTGTCGTCCTCCAATGCCGGGGAATTTTTCAAAATAGCTAGTGAGTTTATCGAGGTTGGACATACAGAATAGGGAATAGTGAAAATTGAATATTTAAAAGTGTGGACGAATAATACTATAGTTAAAACGTATCGTCTTCTAACGCGAAAATATCGAGAGCTACTTCCTCATAAGGATGGTTAGTTTTGAGTGCTTGTACCACAGCGCCTAGCTTTTCACGTGCGCAAATTACTTCAATTTTATCTTCAATGATAATCTCAAGCTTCCCGGGGGTTCCAATCGTTGGATTTGCAAAATTATTTGGTAAAGAGCGACCTTCAACTTTTGAGGTAACTGAACAATGAGAATAGTTACCTATCTGGCCCGCTCCAGCATCTCCAATAATTTGACGAAGAAATTCGGAATGTGTTTCAGGAGAGGTAAATACAATTTTAACATTTTTGGATGGCATATATTCAATATTTTACTATTCAATTTTCAATATCTTTAAAAGTCATCATTACCATGACTCGTGTCCACACTCGCGTGCCTGGTATCGAGGTTGAGGAAGCGAACATGTTTACCGTCAAAGTAAAGTTCGGCTGAACCCACGGGGCCGTTACGGTGTTTTTCGACCAAGATTTCTGCAATGTTCGGTCGGTCTGATTCCTTGTCGATTTTATCTTCGCGGTGAATGAACATTACGACGTCAGCGTCCTGTTCAATTGATCCCGAGTCGCGAAGGTCGGAGAGTCGCGGCTTGCCCCCGCGCTGCTCAACGGCTCGTGAGAGCTGTGAGAGGGCAATCACGGGCACATTCAATTCACGGGCGAGAATTTTTAGCGAGCGCGAGATTTCGGTCACTTGCTGCACCATAGAATCGCTGGCTTTAGTTGAAGTAGGTGACATAAGCTGCAGGTAGTCGACAATAATCAGATCGAGACCATGTTCATTTTTGAGACGGCGGGCACTCGAACGCATTTTGAGGATGTTGTTACCCGCTTGGTCATCAATGTGAATTTGGGCTTCAGACAATTTTGCCATGGCAGATTGTACGGCTTCAAACTCTTGGTCGCTTGAGAGTTTTCCCGTACGGAGTTTCCATGAGTCCACGCCGGCTTCGGCAGCAAGCATACGGTCAACGAGTTGTTGATCGGACATTTCAAGTGAGAAAATGCCCACCGAGGCGCCGTGAATGAGGGCAGCATTACGGGCAATATCGAGCGCTAACGTCGTCTTTCCCATTGACGGACGGGCAGCGAGAATAATGAGGTCAGAGCGCTGGAAGCCAGCCAAGAGGTTATCGAGTGCAGTGAAGCCTGATTGAACGCCTCGTTTTTCATCTTGGTTGGCTGAGAGGTATTCAAATCGTTCCCATGCTTCGGCCAGGGAACTCCCAATGGTTTTAAATTTCTGGGTAGTAGGGGCGTTGGTAACTTGGAAGATTTTTTTCTCTGCCTGATCCATTGCTTCGTCGGTGTTTTCCGGATTGCTATATCCCAGTTCGGCTATTTCGTCCGCTGCGTAAATCAGTCCACGCAAGATGGCTTTACCTTGCACTAATTCAGAGTAGTACATGGCGTTCCCGGCAGCAGGTACGGTTTCAATGAGTTCTGTAATGTATGACGCTCCACCCACCCGGTCGAGTGAATCACTAGCTGAAAGTTTACTGGTGACCGATACGATATCAATCGGGTTTCCTTTAATAAAAATTTGGTAGATTGCTTCGTAGATAGCGCGGTGTTTGTCCGCATAGAAACTTTCCGGGAAGACGGTGACAGAGACGTCGTGCATAACGTCCGGTTTCAAGATAATGGCACCCAACAAGGCCTTTTCCGCATCAATGTTATGTGGAGGAACCCGGAGGTTGCGATTTGTTGGGCGAGGGGTGTCTGCCATAGATGCGAGCATTGTATCACGGTAGGGGAATTGACGGTTAACCAGCTTAGGTTGTGGAAAGAGGGGATAGTGTGCAGAACCTCCAAAACTGGCGCATTTCAAGTACTTTTCTTGCTCTTTTTACAGAAGCTGTCCACTCATTGGGTATTTTTTCAAAATCCCGCAATGAGTCTTGCGAAGTGACTTTGGGTCACTTTTCACCTAGAACTGCACTCATTTTTGAGGATCTGTCTGCTAATTTATAAACTTTTCGTTACACAATTTTTAATTGGCTTTATAAAACAAAAGGCGATTCCGTATGGAGCCACCCTCGTTTAATTTATGATATTGAAATTTTAGGGCCAGTAGGGGTGTCTTCAATCTGATACCCTTTGAGTTGAATGAATTGTCGGAGTCTGTCGGATTCGTCCCAATTATGGGCGATTCGGGCGGCTTCGCGTTGTTGGAGAAGCTCGGTAATTTCTTCTGGAATATCCTCGGCAGAAATAACCCCGAGTGCAAAGAGCGCATCTTCAGTCGGGTCATCAAGACCAATACCAAGTACCAAATCAAATGATTTTAAAGTGGCACATTTTGTCGCATTATCGAGGTTGTCGTCTTTGATGAGTTCCCATAAAAGAGCAATCACTTTTGGCGTGTCGAGATCGTCATTTATTGCCTCAGTAAAACGGGCTTCGTAGGCAGCGTTCGGTCGACTGGCGGCATTTTTATACTCTACATACAAAAGCTGCTTCAGACGGGTGAGGGCATTTTTTGCAGCAGTCAGAGATTCAAAACTAAAATTAAGCGGGGAACGGTAATGGACGGTGAGTAAGAGGTAACGATAATCGTCAGCGCTGAAACCTTTTTCGGTTAGATAGGCTAAGGTGAGCGTGTTACCAAGTGACTTTGAAATTTTGGTGTTATCAATCGTGATAAATTCACTATGCATCCAATGGTTTACAAACTGTTTACCCGTCGCGGCTTCAGATTGGGCAATTTCAGCGTTATGGTGGGTGTGAATGTGATCAATCCCACCGGTATGAATATCAATCGTTTTACCTAAGGAAGCCATAGCCATGGCAGAACACTCAACGTGCCAGCCGGGAAATCCGTTACCCCAGCGACTCTCCCAACCAAGGTCACCTTTTTTCCAGAGGGCGAAGTCAGCCGGGTGTCGTTTTTCTGAATTGGTTTCGACCCGGGCACCATTTTTAAGTTCACTGAGATTAATGTTACCGAGCCGTCCATACTGGGGGAAGCGACTAATGTCAAAATACACCCCGTCGCTTGTCTCGTAGGTATAGCCTTTTTCCTCGAGTGATTTAATCAACTGGATTTGTTCAGGAATATAATCACTTGCGCGCGAGAAAGTAGAGGGGTTCTGGATGCGGAGCTCATGGATGTCGTGGATGAAGGCTTCAATATAAAAATCTGACAGTTCTCGCATCGAGGCCAGGGTTACTGGTTTACCTTCACGTCTGAGACCTTTCATCATTTTATCTTCACCCGCATCAGCGTCATCAGTTAAGTGTCCAAAATCAGTCAGGTTGATGGTGTTTTTGACCGGGTAACCGTTATGGATGAGGGTACGTTTTAAAATGTCGACAAATATATAGGCACGGAGATTTCCGATGTGAGCATAGTCATATACTGTCGGACCACAGGAATAGACGGTGACTTGTTTGTGGTTTTGGGGAATAAACGGTTCAACCAGCCGAGTTTCAGTATTAAAGAGCATTAACGGGGGAAGTTCATCATGTCGGGGGCGAGAAAATAGAGAAAACATATTGTTTGGTTAGTGTAGCAAAAGAATACCATATCGGTAAGTGAGGACAGTACTTCGTCACACTGAACCTATGTCCAGAGGTGTACTTTGGCAGGCTCACGAACCTATGTAATAATACTCAATATGTCTAATCTTTTTACCCCCGCCACTGTTCCGCGCCGGATTAACCTGCTCGGTGTAATTCTCTCACTGGTGCTTGCTGGCGGCGCTTTCTTTTCCGGTCTTCAGTTTGGTACCTTGGGTAAACCAGAAAATCAAACTGCTGGCCTGTTGTCATTATTTGCGGGAACGCCAGAAGAAACTGCTGATACAGACCTGACGGAATTTTGGAAAGTCTGGGAACTATTGGACCAGAAGTTTGCCATGACGGCTACCAGTTCGACCGAGCTTACAAAAGAACAAAAGATTCAGGGTGCTATTGATGGGTTGGTACGAGCCTATGGTGATCCATACACCTCATACTTTCCACCCGCTGAAGCGACGGCTTTTTCTGAAGACATTGCCGGAAACTTTAGTGGGGTAGGAATGGAGGTGGGAATTCGAAACGAAGTGATTACGGTGATTTCTCCATTGTCAGGGACCCCGGCCGAGAAAGTAGGCATTATTGCGGGGGATAGTATCGTGTCTATTTCTGGCACTTCTACCGAAAAAATGAGCGTTGAAACAGCGGTTAAGCTCATCCGTGGTCCGGAAGGAACGACAGTAACATTTGAAATCTACCGTGCAGGTGAACCCGAATTTAAAATGATAACCGTTACGCGAGCACAAATTGAAGTGCCAACGGTAAAAACAGAAAAGCGGGGGGATACATTTATAATCACCCTTTACAGCTTCAATGCGTTGGCGGAACAAAAATTCCAAGAAGCCCTTCGTGAGTACGTTACTAGCGGGGCCAAGAAAATCATTCTTGATATGCGTGGTAATCCGGGGGGGTACCTCCAGAGTGCGGTATCTATCGGAAGCTACTTCTTGCCCGCCGGGAAAGTAGTCCTTCGAGAAAGTTTTGGAGACGGTTCGCCTGAACAGGTGTATCGTAGTCAAGGCAAGACACTCAAACAGTTTGCACCCACTGACATGGTTGTCTTGATTGACGGTGGTTCAGCCTCAGCTTCAGAAATTCTTGCAGGTGCCCTTGGTCAGCATGATGTAGCGACACTTATCGGCACTAATTCATTTGGTAAGGGTTCTGTACAGGAATTGGTAAATCTACCGAGTGGTTCAGCGGTAAAGATTACGATTGCAAGGTGGCTTACCCCCGATGGTACTTCTATTTCAAATGGAGGAATTACACCAGATATTACGGTAGCGCGAACACCAGAGGAGCGAGTAGCGGGTAAAGATCCACAACTCGATGCTGCCATTCAATTTTTGGCTGGAACATATAAGCCTGCAGCTACGTCAACGGCGAGTACCACGTCGGCGCGCTAGTAATGGTTGTCGCTTTAGTCTATTTATTGCTCGGAACGTCTCTGCGGGGTATGATAGGCCGGTATTTACTAATTTGTAATGAATCCCTATGAAAGTAATTCTTTTACGTGATGTAGCCAAGCTGGGGAAACGCTTCAGTGTAATTGAGGTTCCTGATGGCTATGCGTTGAATCAACTTATTCCAAAAGGTATGGCAGAAGCAGCTACGTCATTAAATCTAAAGCGAGTCGAAGCACGTAAAGAAAAGGTGTCACATGGCAAAGCTGATGAGTTATCTACCTTCCATGCTACTCTTAAAACTCTCGAAGAGAAGACGTTAACGCTCGAAGTGGTAGCCAATGAGCAGGAACACCTTTTCAAGACAGTTAAAAATACTGATATTGCAGCTCTCTTAGCAACTGCTGAATTGGCAGTACCACTTACGGCAATTATAATGGCTGAGCCAATTAAGGCGTTAGGCACCTACGATATTCCGCTAGAATTTAGTGGGGTTAAGGGTAGTGTGAAAGTAGCAATTGTAAGTAAATAATTTTTCCTATGGTAAATTATCGTCCCATACTTATTCTCCTCGGTATCTGTGTGATACTCATTGGAGGATTATCAGTTTGGTCAACTCAAGGAAGTGCTCCCGAAGAACAGAAGCTCGTTGAAGAGGTCGCACCAATCGAGAGTCCACTCACGCCGGTAGAACAAGAAATTACTAAACCAGAAATAACGAATATTATGAATCCAATCGCTGTATTAGAAACCAATAAAGGAACAATTGAAATTGAGCTTTTTAAAGACACTATGCCAATTACTGCCGGTAATTTTGAAAAACTTATCGGTGAAGGCTTTTATAACGGTATTAAATTCCACCGTGTCATTGATGGCTTTATGATTCAGAGTGGGGATCCGATTACTAAGACAGAAGAGGTGGCTCGCTATGGTACTGGTGGTCCAGGCTACGCTATTGCAGATGAACATATCAAAGGAGAACTCCTTACCAATACCCGAGGTACCATCTCAATGGCGAATAGTGGCCCTAACTCAGGCGGTAGTCAGTTCTTTATCAATCTCGCTGATAACACTAATCTCGATTTTGATAAGCCACCGTTTACTTCACAGCACCCAGTCTTTGGTCGAGTAGTAAAAGGAATGGATATTGTCGATACAATTGGCTCAGCTGCGACTAATGGTCGTGACCTTCCACTCGAACCGATTACAATCCTGAAAGCTACGATTGTAACTCCAAGTTAAAGTTATTCAATAAGTCCAAAAAATACTCCAGGAACCTGGGGTATTTTTTTGTATAAGAACAGCCGGCTCACCTTAGTGAACCGGCTGTTCTTTTAATAGTACTCTGTGTTATGCAGCAACGACTACATCAACGGCTTTTTTACTCAAGCGCTGTCCAGTGAAGGTTACTTTACGAACATTCTTGAATGATACTACGCCGTCTTTCATGGCAAAGATCGTATGATCTCTGGCGATCTTAACGTTCTTTCCGGCTTCAACTTTTGTCCCACGCTGTCGGAGGATGATTTGACCCACCTTTACGGCTTGGCCATCGGTTACTTTAACTCCCAAGTACTTTGGTTGGGAGTCTTTGAGGTTCTTTGCCGAACCGGCAGATTTCTTTGTAGACATACGATATAATAATTAGGTACCGGCGATTATACGTCATATGTTCAAAAAACTCAAGTCCTGGTTGGCGGATGACTCAATTTACATGGCTAGTTTACTGGTTCTGATTGGAGTTGCTTCGTTTGGCCTCGGTCGGCTTTCGGTGGTTCTCCCTGATACAACAACAAATAACGCAACAGTTATTTTAAGTGAAAAGGTCGAACCTGAATTTAAAAATGCGACTGAAACACTGTCAACGACAACAGAAGTAGCAGCAGTAAAGACCATTACTGATAAAAAGCCCGGTCTGTTTGTTGCTTCAAAGGCCGGCACAAAATTTCACAAAGTAACCTGTCCGGGCGCAAAACAAATTAAAGAGGAGAATAAAATATATTTTAATTCCGTTGAAGAGGCAAAAGCCTCAGGCTATACAGCAGCGGCGAATTGTCCCGGACTCTAGGTGTTTCATTTGTACTGGTAATTAGTCGATATAACGCAGTATCACTGCGTTATACTAGTGCTATGAGATTATTTCGATTGCTCTATCGTGCGGGAGGAATTTGGTTTGGGCGCGAAGCAGATATCCATGCGGCCGCTTTGGCGTATTTTGTTCCGTTTGCCTTGACGCCACTTTTCTTGCTCTCTATTACGTTTGTAGGGATGTTGATTGGGGGTAATGAAGTAGCTACGCTATTGTTAGGGTGGGGGAATGTGATTGATCCTGAACTCACGGCACTCCTTGATACTTCTGTGCGCAACTTTACCGTCCTTACGACAACGTATATGGTCCCACTTTTTGCGATCCTTTTTTTCTCCCTCATGATTATTGTGTCGTTAAATAGTCTCGGTGCCGGATTACACAAAGTATGGAATGTACACGCACATGGTTTTAAGAATATTATAGAGCGCTCAATTCGTTCGCTACTGTTTGTATTATTACTCCAAGCATACCTCGTGTGTATTATCATGTTAAATCGCACTGTCACCTATATTGCCCATGTGCCGGTGGTACAGCTCTTGGAATTATTTTATCCCGTCCTTATTTTCTTTACTACCTTAGTATTAATTACACTCGGGTATGGATTAATTCCGGTTGCCGCTCCGTCTTTCCGGGCTCGTCTCTACGGGGCACTCGTGGCATCAGTTTTGTTCTTCTTTACCAAAGAATTAGTGGCGATACACTCAGCTGCTTCACCGATTCCTGATGTGTTCGGAGCCGCCGGTTTGATAATACTGCTCTTGGTGTGGATTTATGTTTCCGCTAGTATCATTTTGTACGGAGCTGCCTTTGCGGCGGCGTATGAAGAATCCAATGGCCGCTTAGTTGTTACCAAATAATTGGAGACAATCGGTGTTTTTCTAGATAGACGTTCGTCTGACTAAAGTGTCCACAACCGATAAATCCACGATGAGCAGAGAGGGGAGAGGGATGAGAGGCAGTAAGCACCAGGTGTTTTAGCTCATTAATATACTGACGTTTTGATTGCGCATAGGCACCCCAAAGTAGAAATACGATGTGTTCGCGCTCGTCAGAGATGGTTTGGATTATCGCATCTGTAAATTGCTCCCACCCCCATCCCTGGTGTGAACCAGGCTTGCCAGCCTCTACGGTGAGAGTGGCATTGAGGAGAAGGACTCCCTGTGTGGCTAATCGAGTTAAGTTTCCCGTGGTTGGAGGTGCTGTTTTAATATCACGAGCGATTTCTTTGTAGATATTCCGTAGTGAGGGTGGTATGGCACCCGCTTCTACCGAGAAGGCGAGTCCGTGCGCTTGGCCTTCGCCATGGTACGGATCTTGGCCCAAAACGACGACCTTGATTTTTTTGAGAGGACAGAGGTTAAGCGCAGTAAATACCTGGGCTCGTGTGGGATAGACAACCTGCTGGGTATAGGTTGTCGTAATGCGCTCAGTGAGCGTATTCCAGCTGGGTTTGGTAAATTCTTCATTGAGGTGGTATTTCCAATTACTGTCGAGGTATTCCAGCATATGCTCCCAGTATACAAAGCCTTAAACGACAAAGCCACCCGAGAGCAGCTTTGCTTGAGTGGCGTGTGGTCATACAAACAGCGAGATAATCGCGATGTTTTGCAGAAGTAGACTGGTAGTATCGGTGAGGTGAAGACGCTTGGTAGTTTTCAATCCGCACCACTTCAGCAAATCTATCTCACTTCCGTCAGGCTTCATTTCGCGATAGTTTTTTACGGAGCCGCGGTAGCACCAGATTTCTTCGTCCTCATTTTCGTGTGACAAATATTCGGTGCGAATCCAACGTAGTCGGTTGCAGTAGAGGCCGGTTTCTTGCTTTGCTTCACGTCTAGCGGCCGTGATGGGCTTCTCGTTTTCTTTGATGTTTCCGCCAGGGAAATGCCATTGCTCCCGGTCGGCTTGGCGAGCAAAAAGAACTTTGCGCTTCTCATTGGGGATGAGTATACGCACGACCCGACGGAGTGGTTTGGGTTCATTTGTCACGCGTAACTCCTGTAAGTGTGCGATCCTTTGGCTATATTGACACACTGTACAACATTTGAACAGATTTATTCCGTAATTTCGGCAACTGCATATCGTCTCTAAACAACCAGGCTATTTAATTTTGACATGATAGACTTACACTATGTTAGTTATTGATATTGAAGCGTCAGGTTTACATCCACAAAAACACTCTATTGTTTCGATTGGAGCAATTGATTATAGTCGTCCGGAACGGCAATTTTACGGTGAGTGCCAAATCTGGCTTGGTGCGCATATTATGGAGGATGCCTTAGTGGTCAATGGATTTACTAAAGCAGAGATAACTGACCCCAAAAAAATGACCGAAGCAGAACTGGTAACACAATTTATGGAATGGACACAGGAGGTAGCTGATCGAACACTCACGGGTCAGAACGTTTCGTTTGATCGAGTTTTGCTTCATGCAGCGGTGGAGCGGGCCGGTCTCATGTTTGATTTGCCGTATCGGACCTTAGATACCCACACGATGTGTTATATGCATATGGTAAGAAATGACATCATTCCGCCATTTGATGAGCAGCACCGCCGCACGGCACTGAATCTCAATGCAGTCTTAAATTACTGCGGTATTCCGAACGAACCTGATCCTCACAATGCGCTCACGGGTGCTAAGTGCCACGCTGAGGTGGCTTCTCGGTTATTGTTTTCAAAAAAATTATTACCAGAGTTTGCTGCATTACCGATTCCTTGGGTAGCGTAATCCTTGTCCCCGTCATTACAAGCCTATACAAACTTTTACGCTCTAAGGTAGTGGTACAATAGGGTCGATATGGTACGAAAAATTTTAGGTTTAGGAAAAGTAAAAACGCCAGCAAAAACAAAAAAGCGCATTCACGAGAGTCAGGCTCACTGTCGAATCGTTACTGATTTACTCGATCCATCAGGTACCAATGGTGATGCTATTCAATCTTGGCGTGTTTTCCGCATTATGTCGGAATTTGTGCAGGGATTTGAGCTCTTGCGTAATCACGGACTGGCGGTTACCTTCTGGGGAAGTGCGCGGATTGAACCTGGGACGCCATACTATAAAGCCGCTGAAGAATTGGCAGCCAAGCTAGCCAAGAAAGGCTTTTCGGTCATTTCGGGCGGTGGACCAGGAATTATGGAAGCTTCTAACGTAGGGGCATTTAAAGTGGGGGGTAAATCGGTTGGTCTTAATATTCAGCTCCCGTTTGAACAAAAACTCAATCCATACACTACTGAGTCACTTAACTTCGACTTCTTTTTCTCGCGCAAGGTAATGCTTACCTTTGCCTCTGAAGCCTACGTTTATTTCCCCGGCGGATTTGGAACACTCGATGAATTTTTTGAAATCATCACCTTGATTCAAACGAAAAAAATTGAGCGAATCCCGGTTGTATTAATTGGTTCAGATTTTTGGAACCCACTTTTGGCGTGGTTTGAAAAAGATCTTCTAAAGAAACATAAAACCATTAGTAAAGAAGATATGGATTTATTTGTTATCTTTGACTCGATTGAAGAAGCCTATAAATACATTCTTAAAAACGTTGACTGTAACAATATAAAGCAACTCTAAGGACATGACCTATCTTCTTTTTGATATTGGTGGTACGAAAATGCGTGTTGCGCGAAGCGAAGACCTGGTAAAGATTGATGCGGTAGAAAAAGCGGTTACGCCCAACAAACCTGAGGAAGCAATTGCGACCATTGTTAAACTCGCACAAAAAATGGACGTAACTGACGTCGCGGCAATTGCGGGAGGCTTACGTGGAATTTTAAATGAAAACAAAACGGGTATTCATCATGATGCTATTTTGTCACACTGGGTAGACTTTGATGTTGCAGCTGCATTAGTGGACGAATTTGGTGATGTGCCGGTGTATCTTGAAAATGATACTGCGCTTGCGGGTTTGGGTGAATCATCCTTTGGTGCCGGACAAGGGATCGATATTATGGTTTACCATACCATTAGTACTGGTGTGGGTGGGGTAAAAATATCTTCGGGGCAGATTGATGAAAGTAGTATGGGGTTTGAACCTGGTCATCAGATTCTTGATATCGACCGTACTATTTTAGGGCCAGATATTAACCCTACTCTTGAGAATCTCGTGTCAGGAGCTGCGCTTGAAGCGCGTACGGGTGTTAAGGCGTACGATATACCACAATCAGACGTGATCTGGCTGGAGCTCGCACAATATCTCGCACAGGGGATGCGAAATACTATATTGTATTGGTCGCCCGATATTATTGTACTTGGTGGGTCAATGATGGTGGGGGACCCAAAAATACCCCTTGAAGCGGTCCGTAAAGCGACAGTAGCTACACTTGATAATTTCGTTCCGTGTCCGTTTATTACGATTGCAGCGTTGGGTGACGAAGCTGGACTCTATGGCGCCATGGCACGGATAACTGAAGCAGATAAAAAGTAGAAAACAAAGTCTCACGTAAGACAATAGACATAAAAAGTGGCTCTATTGAGCCATATTTTGAGTAACTCACACCTGTAAAGGAAACTCATAAAATTGACATTACTGTCAAAATGTGCTATTGTATATCAACTGGCGATATCTATGCTACGATAGCGCAGTTACCAGGTGACGGCTGGTATTTATACGATAAGACAATTGGCTTATTATATCCACTGTTATCCTCGCTGTACTCGCCGCTACCACTGTATATTCAGTTCCGGAGAGTGCAGCGTATGGACAGATCGTGACCGAATATCCCGCCGAGACTATAACGACTAATCGACAGGTACTGAGTACTGAATCGATTGTACGTTCATACTTTAAGGATATTCCCGTCATGATTCAGATTGCCCGTTGTGAATCAACGTTTCAGCACACATTAGCTGATGGTTCGATTCTCAAAGGTAAGGTTGATAGTGCTGACACCGGAGTAATGCAAATAAACAAGCGTTACCACGAAAAAGCCGCAGCCGAACTGGGACTCAATCTTGAAGATATTTATCACAATATGGCGTATGCTCGACATCTCTATGAGATGCAGGGTACACAACCATGGAATGCATCGTCAGCCTGTTGGGGGACGACGCTTGCGATGAATATCTAGAGAATCTTCCTAAGACCTATAGCTACATTATTGCACCACGTTTGAAAAAAGTCATCGTACGAAAGTACGTTTCCTCTTTTCTCGCTTGTGCGCCTCGTAGCTAACGATTTTAATAAAGATTCTATCTCCACTAAAGATTTAAACAAAAACACCAGCCTCACGGCTGGTGTTTTTGCGTATTCAGGAGAACTGCGCAATTGTGGTAAACTGTGAATCTATGGGTACACCAACACCACCAAAGCGGGGGACACGCTACTGGCTCATGAAAAGTGAGCCAAGTGAGTTCTCAATTGATGAATTAAAAAAGAAAAAACGTTCACGCTGGGATGGTATTCGTAACTACCAAGTACGAAATATGTTACGTGATGAATTCCAGATAGGGGACTATGCGTTGTTTTACCACTCGAGTACTGACGTGATTGGGGTAGTTGGAGAGATGCGTATCATTCAAGGAGCCTATCCTGATCCAACCCAGTTTGAAAAGGGAAATAAATACTTCGATCCACAATCTACTAAACAGAACCCCCGCTGGATAGCGGTGAATGTCCAGTTTGTGAGTAAATTTCCACGGATTGTGACGCTTGCTGAAATTAAAAATGACCCGGCCTTTAAAAAACTCCCGTTAGTACAGCCGGGTAATCGGCTTTCGATTATGCCGATTAGTCCCACTCACTACGACCGACTGTACGAATTAGGGCAACAAAAAACCTAGGGGTACCCTAGGGAGACTAATCTGTATATGGCCAAAGCTCGAACTGTGCACGATGTTAAAAAATTTACCGATATCCCAAATGTAGCGAAGGCGATAGTAGAGAAATACCAATCCCTTGGCTTTAAGACTCCGTCTGAGTTAGTGGGTAAAGATGGCTACATTCTGTATCAGAAATTGTGTAGAAAAGACGAGATTCGCCATGATCCATGCCTCCTCGATACTTTCCTTGCGGTGGAAGACTTCATGGGCGGGGAAGTAGCCAAACAGTGGTTTTTGTATACAGAGGCAAGAAAGCAGAAGTATCCGAATGTGTAGTTTAGTGTTATAAATAAATCAATTTAAAACGTATGAGTTTCGATATAACCTATTACTCCTTTAATTCAGTACGCGCAGATAAGGGGTGGGCAGAAAAAGGGTCTGCAAAAATTGAAGAGCTGAAGAAGTGGTATCCAAACTTTAGAGATGATAATGAAGATCAGGTATGGGAAGTGAAGAATCAAATAAAGCAGCTTGATTTGGAGTTTGGAGGGGTGCGAAATTTGGATTTTGCCAATGCTGTCATTACAGAGGATTCTAAACGACTTATTTATTACATTGCCGCTTTACATGAAGTTTATAAATTAGAGCAGGTTGACGAAACAGTAACAAAAGACAATCTTATTACTATTTTTACAAACCTAAATCAAGAAAAAGTTAATTCCTCCGCCCAGCTTCTCGAAGGAGAAGGGTTTGAATTTGAAGATGCCAAAACAGCCATAGTTAGCTTTTTAATTGAAATGAAACCGCTTACTAAAGATTTAATTGATCATGTAGATTCAGTAGTTTACGTTGATTATCACGGTTCGGTTGATGGTGAGCCGAAAGAGGTTGAAGAAATGCTCATTCAAAGAGTAGAAAGTAAGTTTCAGGCCTATAGCCATTTACTACAAGGTATATAAATGAATTAGTGTCTTACATTTCAAAAAAACACAAAATTTTATCTTTAAACACATATGCATTTACCTGAAAAAGAGAATATTCAGACACTTCTCAAATTAGAATCGATTGCTCCGCAGGTCTATCAGTCTTTGCAGGAGCTGAAGCGTACCGGTTGGGTTAATCGAGGAGTAGAGAACCCAGAGTCAGTCAAAGAACACACGGAAGCGCTGCTTGCTTTAGCGTATGAACTTACGCCTTACCTTACACCGGAAGAATGTGATGGTTTGATTGATATGCTCGAAGTGCACGATTGGCCAGAGGCAATTCATGGGGATGAAGTTATTTTAGAGTTGCAACCAGATGACCGGAAGGCTTTGAAAGATGTAAAATTTGAAAATGAAAAGAAGGCCCTAGCTCAAATTTGCGCCGACTTACCGAATGGTAAAGAGGTCATGGCTCTTTGGTTACGTTTTGAAAACTCAGATGATCCAGCAGCTTCGTTTGGACGACAATTGGACAAGTATCAAGGAGTAGAG
Organism: Candidatus Kaiserbacteria bacterium; assembly: GCA_031430855.1. Classification (GTDB taxonomy): domain Bacteria; phylum Patescibacteriota; class Minisyncoccia; order Phycocordibacterales; family UBA918; genus OLB19. Next base: position 65,327 of record JANPCG010000006.1, on the reverse strand, counting down.
AAAGCGTTAGAATACGAGCATCAACAGGGAATTGCCTTGTTTGATGAGTTTCTTAGGTTCTCTATAAACTTTATTCATCATCCTGTTTTGCTACAAAGGATTGAAGATTTAAAGCTACGGTGGGAAGTCAAAAAATAAGCCTACTCCTTTAGTGGATGGAATTGATTGTGGGTGGTTTCGGCGTAGCGGTCGCTCGCATGTACGTAACGGGACGTGGTCTCGAGTGATTCGTGACCTAATAGGACTTGGATAGCAGCCGGATTGGCGCCTTGTTCAGCGAGATAGGTCGCAAAACCGTGGCGTAGTGAGTGAGCACTCGTCGGAATACTGATACCCAAGAGTTCACGGTACCATTTAATTTTCATCTGGAGGTAATTGGCAGAGATGTGTTTTTTGAGGTCTTTCGCGTTCAGGCCCCGCTGTGCAACAAACATATACGGACAGTCGTCATCACGCATTTTTAGATACGCACGGATGTAGCCTTCAGCGCGGGGAGTGAGGTAGATGAAACGTTGCTTACGACCTTTTCCTAAAATGTATATTTTACCCGTATGATCAAGTTGACTAATTTTGAGACTAATCAGTTCCGAGATACGCATGCCGCTCGCAAACAGAGTTTCAAGGAGGGCGCGGTTGCGGACTGCGACATATTCATCTTTTTCTAGTGTGCTCGGCGCTTCAATGAGTTTAATCAATTCATTCAACTCAAGTAATTGACCAGTTGGCTTTTGCATGCGGAGGAGCTTGATAGCAGTGGGGGGGACAGGTACGGTCTCATCCATATCCATCAGGAATCCAAGGTAACGTCTGAGCGACGTCAGGTGACGATTAATGGACCCACTTTTTAACTTCACTTCAGACTCGCTCCCGGCCGAGGTCTTGCGAGTGGGGGAGTTGAGGTAGGCCTTATACTGCTCGATAGTCTTTTTGGTAATTTTACTGAAATCGAGTCCACTGAGTTCATCAGTTAAAAAATGCGCAAAGGTATCGAGGTCACGTTCGTAGTTGTACAACGTCTCGGGGGAGTAGTTATTGGCTTGAATGTGCAAAAGGAAATCGTCGATGAGAGGCAGGTGGTTCATATTGATATATTGTATCAAAGGGGAGTACCCTCTTATGTAACTAATAACTGAGTATAATAACTCTAATACTCAGTATTATATATAAAATAACGGTATTCTGCATCTTTGGTATCCCCAGCCCCACCGAGCCTTTTAAATAATGGTTTAACAATACCGTCATATATTAGTTTATTTCTCTTTTAAAGCTTTACATCATTTTGTATTTATTCTTTTCTTAACTTTTTTAGTTTCTAATTAATTTACGTAATTACATTTTCTTTATTTTCAATATTCAATATTTTACCCTGGTACCTTAGTACCTCTTTTTTCTCTCCTGAGGCCATCCGCATGAGGCTCAAAATTCGATTCTAAGGCCCTTGCAGAGTTTTAGATGATGCATTCTATACATCATAAATTTTGGTCAGGTAACGGATCGGGTCGAAGGTGGTTTTGACTGGTAGGTATTATCGTCTTTAAAAATCTGTTAAAGTCGATATTACTATCTGATTTGAAAAATACTTTGTTAGTGTAAGTAAGAGCGCTAATGTGGTCATCGTAGTTGTGGACAGGGTACACAGAGTGAATGTACGTGCTGAAAAATATAAATATAGATAGGGGACTTGTACCTGTTTGAAGTATGTCATTAAAATATCGGTGGCTCCCCCACTTACGGTAAATATATTTTTGAATTTTATAAAAAAATTTTTTATAAAACAAAAAACTCCCGTACGGAGTTTTTTGTTTACATTTATTGTAGGTTAAACATCGTAGTTTTCTCCGCCCTAGAAGCCCAAGCATTTTGCTTGGGCTTCCTTGAGGGTAAGTTCCTACGATGTTTCCATCGCACTTTTACTATAGCATCTACCCTACTTCCCTGTTTTGACACTATCCCCACCCTCAATTGGGTGCCAGAAATACTGGACTATCAATATGGTACTGACTACTAATATCGTGTAGCCGATAATTAGAAAAACGTTTGCGAGTAATGCACTTTTGTCTAATATGCCTATGGTACTGAGAATAAAATTCCAATCATGAATAACTGATTCTCCGCCTAATAATGGAAGGTTCATTAATGGTGCATCGCGAACATAAAGTGACACACTACTGAGGTTTTGGGCTACCCATAAGCTAATGAGATTCGCCGACAGTAACTCCCCTCTTTGGTAAAAATATCCTGCACAAACAATAGGTACCAAGATTTGCAGAATACTTCCTCCTAATGCGGTAATTATGTCCGGAAAGAAAATCGTAATAGTGTGACCAGCCTCATGAAAAATAAGGTTCACAAAATCAACGAAGTGCCATACCTGAGGAGTAAGAATGCAGTACCAAAAATAACTCACTAAGGAGATTATTCCGATAAATGGTAGGACGTGGCGGTGACTCATTGTAGGAAAGCGGGTGGTTCAGTATCAAAAACAACAGTCGGTACGTTGCCAATAGTTTCCGTATCTTTTAGGTGAGGGTACTGGGCTCGATATGCTACCATCACATCGCCAAATTCAGCGTTTTCCCAGGCGAGATCTAGTATTTGAGCCACGTGCTTAATGGCTGCTTCGGTTGGTCCTTCGATTTCAATGTAGGGTAAAAGCCACGGCCATTCATCAAGTACAATTTCACAATCACTGTGTGTCCAGGTCTCCCGCTTTGATTCTTGTAATGACGTTACTTCCAGTCCAGCTGCAACGAAGATTGCCACTGTGTCATCAAATGATTGAACAATTGTTTCAAGTTCGCGCGCTCCTGCAACCGTGAGTGATTGAAACTGCTTAAAGGTCAGGGTAATTTTATCGCCTTCGTCACGGACACGGATATACGCGTTGTGCTCACCGTTCTGTAATCGACGGTCAGGATAATCAATAATTGCCCGACGCATTAATCGCATTGGCGATTGACATACTGCACCGATAGCAGACAGTTTGTTTCTGATAGTGTCGTGACTAAGTGCAAGAAATTTAACTTCGATTTCTTCTTTCATATATTTTTTATCGTGGTGGAAGGTACAACATAGGGTCGAGGTAGGCTTCGGTGGCAGCAACCGGAGTGGTAGCTGACCCACAGCTCGTGACGGCCTTAATTTCATTAAATGCACGGACGCTTACGCCCTCTTTGGCGTATACTGTAAAGTGAAGGTGTGGGCCAGTAGAGAAACCGGTGTTACCTGAGTACCCAATCACTTCCCCAGTAGCGACACGTTGGCCTGGTACAACGCTCTGAACACTCTGGTGCGCATAGAGGGTGGAGAGGCCGTTGGCGTGGTCTATGAGGGTCCATTTTCCCCACGAATAACAACCAGGCACCGCATCAGTGTTACCAATCGCACGCACCGTACCTGCGAGCGGTGCAAAGATTTGACTCCCGCTTGGGACGCCAAAGTCGACCCCCGGGTGGTACGCTCGCCCCCCGTATGCACTCGCATTCCGTTTCGCAAACTCCGTCCCCCCAAATAATTGGGTAATAACTATATTTTTAAGGGGCCATTGGAATACGGCAGTACCGGCAGCTGGAATAGAATTTGGGTTGAGGATAAAGGTCAGTTTGGCCTCAAAGTCACGCATTTCTTTTACGATCTGTTCCCGTGCAGCTTGCTTTTGTTTAAGGAGTTTTTGGTAGTTTGATTCCTCGTTTTTAGTAGCCGTTAAGAGTTCTGAGCGTTCTGCTTTGTTATTAGCCAATACCGTACTCTGGTCACTATACTGTGACTTAAGGTCAACTAATTCACCTCGTCGTTCTGCGGTCTCGCCGCGCTTTTCTTCAAGAGTTGTTTGCAGGTCTTTGAGGTTATCAACGCGCACATTCAAGCTCGCTTTAACAGTGTCGAGAGTTTCGAGAGTATTCCAAAATTCTGAAAGGTGTTCGTGAGTCAAAAGGACTTCAATCATTGAATCGTTGTCGGTCTTGTAGGCGCGACGTATAATTTCACTCATGGCCGCCCTATTTTTACTGATTTCATCCTCGGCCTTCGTGATTTCTAGAATAAGTTTATTTAATTCGAGATCAGTGGAGCTGATTTTTTGTTCAGTATATCGAATGTCAGCCTGTACCTTTCCGCGCTCGAGTTCGAGACGATTGATAGCGTTTTGCAAAGTCTTCTTTTCAGCCCCGACTTCTTTGAGAGCGCTCTCAAACTTTGCAATTTCTTTTTCAATTTCTCCGAGTCGACCATTTCTATCTCTGATTTCAGTTTGGAGTTTTTCAATTTCTGTTTGGGCGGTAACTGGTTGTGCACTAAAAAAGACTCCGGGTAACATTCCGAGTCCAATTATGAAGGCAACAATCCGTTTGTGGTGTATCACCCCTCTAGTTTATCACAGGCAGTCTCGAGGCGCTTCAGAGTTTCTCCCGAACCAATAATATTCGCAATCGTAAAGGGGTCAGGTGACTGTTTTTTGCCCGAGAGCGCAATTCGTACTGGCCATAAGAGCTCTCCCTTCCCCACTGCTTCGGCATACGGCATAAGTGCAGCCTTAATAGAGTCTGGAGTACTAAAATCAGCGTTTTGCAGTAGAATTAATGCCTCTTTGAGTCGTGGTAAGCAGTCTTTTGGTGACGTGTCATTTTTCCACTGTAAAAGGTCTGTATCGTACTGTGGGGCAGCAAAGGCAAAATCATACTCCCCTGTTTCGGCCAGTTCAATAAATTCCGCTCGAGTATGAATTCGTTCTCGAATGAGAGGTGCAGCTTTCGCTAATTGTTCAACGGTGAAGTTAGGAAGAGACTTGAGATGAGAACTTTCACTCATTGCAATATATGAAGCAAATGCCTCAGTATTAAATGTGTTGAGATGTTCTTTGTTCATCCATAATAACTTTTCTTCGTTAAATGCCGCTCCCGCTCGCTGAATCTTGGTGATATCAAACGCAGTGATAAGATCGTCTTTTGAAAATAATTCTTGTTCTGTCCCCGGATTCCAACCGGTTAATGCCAAAAAGTTCATCATCGTCTCGGGTAAATAACCATCAGTACGGTAATCAAGAATATCTTTAGCACCGTCTCGCTTACCTAATTTTTTGGTTCGGTCGTCTCGAAGAATTGGTGGAAGAGTAACAAATATCGGGTATGGAATCTCAAGTGCATCATAGATACTCAGAAATTTCGGCATGCTTGAAATAAACTCATCCGCTCGCATAATATGTGTGACACCCATGGTGAGGTCATCAATAATGTGGGCAAAATTGTACGTTGGGTAGCCGTCTGACTTAATCAGAATCACATCATCAAGCATTTCTGGGCCGGCAGAAAGTTCCCCCCGGACTGCATCATCCCAGGTGTAGCGCTTAATTTCGGGCACTTTAAGGCGGAGTGCCGTTGATCCGTCCCAGGTACCAAAGGTTTCTGGTCTGTGGTCACGAAAGAGAAACGGTCGCTTTTCTAGAGCGGCAACTTCTTTAAATGCGGCCACCTCAAGAGCAGTATACGGATCAGGGTAGGCTAACCCTTTCTTGATAAGTTTCTCTGCGTACTCGCGGTATAGTGGAAGACGTTCTGATTGGATACACGATCCAAACGTTCCCGGGTTTTCAGGACCAAAATCCCAGGTAATACCAAGCCAGGAAAGAGATTCTTGGATATGGGCAATTGACCCCTCTACCTCGCGTTCTTTGTCAGTGTCTTCGATGCGCAAGATAAATGTCCCATTGTGTTTACGGGCGTAGAGGTAGGCAAAAAGTGCAGTGCGGACACCACCAATATGGAGGAATCCAGTTGGTGAGGGAGCAAAGCGCGTGACAACGGGCAAATTAGTTGTGTTCATTACCGATAGAAATTAAGACTTGGGCCATAGCAAGAGCGGCGTTCGGTTTTGAAAACGACCGAGCAGCCAAACTCATGCTGTAGTATTTAGCCTGGTCTGACATAATAGACTGAATTTCGGCGATGAGCAAATTGTCGGTCAAATTCCCTTCCTCGAGTACGCTTGCCGCTCCCGTTCGAGCATAGGCGTAAGCGTTAGTCCGTTGATCATGACTAATTTCTTCAGGAATTGGGATAATGATTGACGGTTTCCCATGCAAGGCAATTTCAAAGAGAGTGGTACTTCCGGCTCGAGAAATAATGAGCGCTGCGGCATCGTAGAGAGTCGAAACGGTTCGGGCGTCAACACTTCCCCGTACGTAGTAGCGACCTAATAACGCTTGGTCTGGTACAAGGGCCTGGGCTGTTTGGATAACACTTTTTTCAAGCGAGACTCCTGTCTGGTGGAAAATTTGGAATTGTGGAAGTAATGTTTTGAGACTTCGTAAGACAAGGTTATTGATACGCTCTGCTCCAAGAGAGCCACCAGTTACATATATTAAAGGAATATTAGACGGAATACCGAGAGATTGAAACGGATTGGGGTCAATCTGCTTGATGACGGAACGAATGGGAATTCCGATTAAGGCTGTTTTTTCTGGCGGGAATGAGGAGGCGACTTCTTCGTACGCGATACCAATATAGCGAGCAAAATTTTTCGCTAAGAGACTAGCTCTACCAGGCTTACTATCTGATTCGTGAATGACTACCGGGATACGATAAAAGCGTGCTGCTAAAAGTACGGGCACACTGGTGTAGCCGCCCTTTGAGAAGACAACGTCGGGGTACCAGATAAATAATTTATACAGCGCAACAAAAAAACCTGCACCCGTCCGGAAGAAATCTAAGAAGTTTTGAATAGATATATAGCGACGCAGCTTTCCCGCTGGGCAATATACAAATTTAATATTTGACGCTGCCAGTTCTTCTTGGTTATAGGGTACTGGTCCAATGTAAATCAAGTCCACGGGTACATTAGTGGTTCGTAATGCTTCTGCTGTGGCTATGAGTGGATAAAAGTGTCCACCTGTTCCACCGCCGACAAACGCAATTCTCATAATAGACTTAGTCTATCATGTCCGCACGGTTGATTTTCGATATTTCGACACATTAAGGACGATACCGATCATCGTGAGGGTGGTTAAGAGAGCGGTCCCCCCGTGGCTAATAAATGGGAGTGGAAGTCCTGAGAGTGGTGCGATGCCAACCATGGCACCAATATTTAAAAATGCCTGGCATACGATAATGGTCATAAAGCCAACGACGAGTAACATGCCAAACATGTCTCCAGCAGTTGCTGCAATTTTGTAACCGCGGAAGGTGAACCCTAAATAGAGTGCAATCAGTAACACGCTTCCGATAAAACCAAATTCCTCAGCATACACAGCAAAGATTGAGTCGCCAATTGGTTCTGGTAGGTATTCAAATTTCTGGATGCTTTGACCAAATCCTCGTCCGGTAATACCGCCTGAACCAACCGCAATCAGTGATTGATTAATTTGATACCCGCTCCCCTGAAGGTCAGTGTCGGGGTTAATAAAAGTCGTAATACGGTCCATAATATACGGTCGCATAAACGCAATAATAGCCAGGAGTACAACGGCAGAAAGAAACATGAGACCGACGTCACGCCATCTGCCACCAGCAGTAATAAACATTGCGACCCCAGCGGCTGCCATAATCATAAAAGTGTCAGTATCAGGCTGCTTAAGCATAATAATCCCAACTCCTCCCATAATCCCCACAAATGGCAACGTGCCACTTTTAAAGTTACTGATGTGGTGTTGCATGCCTGAGAGCCAGGTTGCGATATATATCACAAAACCAATTTTGAGTATTTCAGCCGGCTGCATTGAGAAACCAGCAATTGTAATCCAACGGGCAGCACCGTTGTAGCTAGTGCCAACTCCTGGCACAAACACCAAAAGAGTAAGAACAAGTGAAAATAAAAAGATGTAAAAGGCATACTGCCTTAAATTGCGGTAGTACACATTACTCATTACAAATAATGCTATCCCACCACCAACAACGCCAAAGAGGAATTGATTAAAGGCTACGCTCGAGAAGCTTGCGCCATCACGCGCAAGGAGTCCTAAAGAGGCTGAAGAGAATATCAAAAACCCACCAATCACGAGGGTCAATACCAGTCCTAATAAAATCGCATCAACAGATTTTCCCGGCATAAAAATTAGGCGACCGACGCTAAAGCGATACCAATAACGGCACACATGATACTAATAATCCAATACCGCATTGTGACTTTTGTTGATGGCCAGCCGATGGCTTCAAAGTGGTGATGCAAAGGTGCGATACGGAAGAATTTTTTACCGGTGACTTTTCGGTAGCCAACCTGGATAATATTTGATGCAACGGTAGCAACGAGCGGTAAACCAATAATGGGGAGTAACGCTACCCCTACTCCTTCCCCCATCTCGTCAGTCATGAGAGCAACAACGGCTAGGGTAAGTGTGAGTGCCATTGATCCTGTTTCTGTCATCCAAAATCGAGCCGGCGGAACGTTGAACCACAAGAACGCGAGGATGCCTCCCGCCACCGTTGCGCAAAAGGCCGCTATATCTAATTGTGACTGAATAAGAGCGACTCCAGCATACGAGAGGAAAATTGACGCAAATACCCCACCGGAGAGACCATCAATCCCATCGATAACCCCACTTGCATAGAGGGCAATCGTAAGGATGATAAAAAACGGAATAATCAGCCACCCGACTTCAAGGGCCCCATCAAACGGAATACCGATACTGCTGATGCCCAATTTTGCATAAAACCACCAACCAATAAATGCCGACAATAAGGTGATAATAATAATCCGGGTGCGCAGTCTGATCCCTACTCCTCCGTGGTGGACGTCATAATAATCATTCATAAAACCAACAGCAGCCCCGACAATCAAGGCCGAGAGCGGAAGCCACGTTTGCGATCGACTCAGGAAAAATAAATCTTTGAAAATTGATTCAGGGAAAAGGATACTAAGTGCATAGAGAATTCCGAGTGTTAAAAGCACGCTTCCCCAAATGACAATGCCACCCATGCGCGGGGTTTTGATTTCATCAGTTCCTTTAAGGCGATTGAATTCCGTTGCGACCGTTCCCGCGAGGGTTGTTTTACCTCCCGTTTTTTTCCAGACTTTAAATTTATATAAATAGTGGGTTAAGAGCGGCGTTATAAGAAGACCAGTAATAAAAGCGAGAGCCGCGGGAATCAAGAGTTTGAGAATTGGATATTCCATATAAAATTATTCAATTGTTCCCGTTACTGCTGTGACGAGTTTTAATACATCGGTGAAGCGCTCGTCATAGCTTGATCCCATGACCGTAACGATAATTGGACGATTGTATCCCGCATCAAAGGCGACCGTGAGGTTGCCTCCAGCTAAATCGGTATAGCCAGTTTTTGAGCCCAAGAGATTAGGAATTTGCGTCACAATCGGATTCGTGTTCTCAGCTTGATGGTACGCGCCGCCGGTGTCATACACGCGGGTACTCGTAAATGTTGAAGGTTCGAGGATGCTTGGATAATTGCTCAGAATATATTCCATTAAAAATGTCACTTCACGCGCGGTTCCGACGGCACCCGGTTCAGTGAGTGAAATATCAAGTCCGGTCGGGTTGTAGAATGTAAGATTCGGGAGCCCCAGTTCCTCGGCTCGAATATTCATGCTCGTGACAAATGTTTGTTGTGGGTTACTGTTCGGTTCAAGGATAGTTCCGACAGCAGCCGCAAGTGCGTAGGCGGCATCGTTTGATGACGAGAGCATGGCGTAATCTACTAAGGCCTGTGTCGTGAGAACGTCTCCTTCACGAAGTCCACTTTCTCCTGATTGAAACACGGCTGATTTTGGAACTACAATTTTGGCATCAGTCTCTACTAGTTCATGTGTAATGAGTGAGGTCATTAGTTTCGTAATCGAGGCGAGTGGGAGCACGGTATCTGCATTTTTTTGGTAGAGAACGCGCTTTGCTTTCACGTCATAGACAAAAGCCGACTTTCCTCGTACGGTGACTTCTGACATTTTTTGGGCCAAGGCGAGGTTTGTTGAGGTTCCCGCAATTACGAGTGGTGAGACGGGTACTGCTTCTGTCGTCTCTGTTATCTCACCTCGCAGTAATGGAAGAACGGAAAAACCTAAGATGGCAAAGAGAATAAAACCTAGAATAGTTAGTTGGGCTACTACAGGAAAACGCGGCGGTTGTACAGTTGCGGTGTCAGTAGTCTCTATGATGTAGTCTTGCTCATTTTCACTCATGCTGTTGTTTCAGTTACCGCTTCCTGGTCCACCACAAACTGCTCGAGAGCATCTGTCACTCGCGCAAAATCAGTTAATTCCCGGGTCGAAGAGACACCGAGGTGGGCCAAGAGATTTGGCGTGACAGAGAACGTGTAACCACTTCCCTGTTTATTTTGTGATCGTTCTATCAGTCCTCGAATCAAAAGGTTTCGTAAAATAAATGAGGAGTTCACTCCACGAATTCGGTCAACCTCTACTCGGGTAATTGGTGCGCGATATAAAATGATAGCAAGTGTCTCAGCTCCCGCTTTACCGATGTCATTTTTAATCTCATTTTTTCGTATGTCTTCGATAAATGGCGCTAATTCAGGTGACGTAACTAACTGAATTTCGGTGTCAGTTTCAATTAAACGGAGGGCTCCACTTTGGAGACGTATGGAAAGCATATCTAAGGCAACCTGCAAATCCTCACTGCTCACTGAATACACCTTACGCAAGGTGGCCTTTTTTTGCGGTGCGGACTTATAGAAAAGCAGTCCTTCGATGAGGATATCAAGCGGCATTACCTTCAGTTTAACAGTTTTAGCCTGGAAAAACTACGTTTTTCCAGGCATTTTGTTGACAACCCTAAGAATTCACCGTTTTTTAATAATAACGCGGCGTACTCCCTTGTTCTAATTCAATTTCTATATCATCAAACCGGCCGAGTTGGGTCACGAGAACATTTCCCTGTTTAACGAGCTCAAGAATTGCTAAGAACCCAACAATAATAGTTTTATGCTCGGGAGCCTCGCTCCGCATTTGGGAAAATGTGGTTTTTAGTTGACCCTCGATTCTTTTCCGAAGACTCAGCATCATTTCCTCAAGGCTGATCGTTTGTTTAACTTGAACTTTTGGCTTTACTTCTTTTCTCGGGAGGTTCTGCAAGACGCTATTCATCGCTGCTCGCATAGCGTTTAGGGTGCAGTAATCATCCGGTACAAACACTGCGTCTTTTGGCGCAATAAATCGCGGAGCGTACATAATCTGTCTGCCGAACTGTGCCGTCAGTATCATCCCAGCGTCGCGATAGATCTGGTACTGCTTTAAGCGTTCCTCGAGGTCTTCAATCGTGGCTTCTTCCTCTTTGGTGAGTTCAAGGACGGGAAGGAGCGATTTTGATTTAATCAACAATAACGTGGCAGCGAGTTGGACAAATTGCGCCGTGTGCGGGAGAGACTTTTCCTGCATTTCACTAACTTGCCGGATGTACTCATCCGTTACTTCAGCGAGACTGATGTCATTAATGAGCAGCTTACGCTTTTCGACGAGTTCAATTAAGAGTTCAAGCGGACCTTCAAAAACGTTCGTTTTAAACGAAAATGCTAAGGGTGAATGATGACTGACTACGCTCATTGTAGTGATATTCTAACACGACAAAATTCCTCATTTCGGACAAGTCTTTGCACAGGCAAGACCTGTGCAAATGTTTGGAAATTACTTCTAATACTGTTCCAAAAAGGCAATCAGGAGGCGGACTGGTTCGCCAGTTGAGCCCTTGGCGAGTTTATCACTTGGAATACTATCCATACGTGGGGCGATATCGATATGAGCCCAGGCGACGTCTTTCGGTGCAAAATGTGAGAGAAAGATCCCTCCTTCAATCGCACCACCGAATTTAGAAAAATTCGTAGCAATGTTACTGATATCTGCTCGGGCACTCTTAAGTCCAATTTTGTATTCGTCCCAGAGCGGGAGTGGCCACACGAGGTCTCCCGATTCCTCTCCTAAGCGGCGAAGTTCACTCTCGAGTTCGGGGTTCTTCGTCATAACTGCGCTCGCCTGTTGACCGAGGGCAATCAAGGCGGCTCCGGTCAAGGTTGCGACATCAATAATCGCGCGGGGGTTATAACGCGTAGCGTACGTGAGAGCATCAGCGAGCACGAGTCGTCCCTCTGCGTCTGTGTGAAGGATTTCAACGGTTTGACCACTCATACTGGTTGCGATGTCGCCGGCGCGCATACTGGTGCTTGAAATAGCATTTTCGGCAGCGGGGATAAGCGCAATAATATTTCGTTTTACACCGAGTATAGCTGCCGCAGTAATGGCTGCCATGACGCTACTCCCGCCTGACATATCCATGTGCATGTCGTGCATAGCACCAGTCGGCTTCACGTTAAGTCCACCGGTGTCATACGTGATACCTTTACCAATTAAGACTAAAGGTTGAGTAGCTTCATTTATTTTTTTATTTTTACTCTTCTCTTTTCCATATTCCGCATTCAATTTTCCCGCACCCCAGTATTCCATCACAATAAATTGCGGTTCGTGGTGAGAGCCTTTTGCGACGGCTTCAAGCAATCCCATTTTACGTTTCTTGATTTCAGTAAGTCCCAGTACTTTAACGGCAATCTTGGTTCCGGTCGCCATTTTTTTTGCCGCCGCAGCGAGGTGCTTTGGGGTCATATCATCTCCGGTCGTATTCGCAATATCGCGAGCGGCGTTAGTATATGTTCCTACCACCTCACCTCGTTTGGTCCCTGCAAAGGCTTCTGCTGTCGCAATGCTGCAAACCAGGATTTCTTTTAGTGCTGTTTTTGATTGTGGTTTGGTTTTATACGTTTTGAATTCGTATGAAGCGAGGTGGAGATTTTCAATCAGGGTTGAATAAAACCACGTAGCCGAATGGTGCGAGAGTCCTGGAAACTGGGTGTTATGAAGTTCAACCGCGAGAAATTCTACCTGGTGATTTTTAGCCGCCAGCACAATTCCGCGGATGAGGGTGCGGAGTGTTCGTGCCGTTATATCACCAAATTTTCCGACCCCCATGCGATACTCCGTATTTCCGTCACTCGTTTCAACAAAGCGGTGATACTGGGGTGAGTCTTCCGTCAGGATTAGTTTGGTGAATTTTTTTGGTGATTCAGCCAGCGACTTTTTAGTTACCGTAATTTTTGGGTGTGACATATATTGTCTATTATAACAGAACCATTAAATTTTGGATTTTAAAAACAATCGGTCACTTGTGTGACCGATTGTTTTTTGGTTAGATTTTTATCCCAAGTTCTTTCAGTTGCTTTTCGTTTACCTTGGCTGGAGCGTCCATCATAAGGTCTTTCCCTTCACCCGTTTTTGCAAACGGAATTACTTCACGGATGTTTGGTTCATCTTCGAGGATCATGATCAAACGATCAAAACCCCAAGCAATTCCCCCATGTGGCGGTGCGCCGAATTCAAGCGCTGTCAGCATGTGTCCAAAATTATCTATAATACGGACTTCGTCATACCCCATAATTTCAAAGGTTTTCTTTTGGCATGATGAGACATGATTACGGATACTTCCACCACCAATCTCGTACCCATTTAAGGTGATATCATATTGCGTACTGATGAGGTTTCCAACATTTTTCCCTGCCATAAAGTCTTCGAGGTAGGCGTCCTTTACCTTAGCAAAAGGATTGTGTGTGAAGGTCCATTCTCCCGTGCCGTCCACGTTATCTTGTCCTGTTTTTTCAAACGCCGGGAAATCAGTCACCCACAAAAAAGCTAAGAGGTTTTGGTCATTTTTATCTTCTCGAATATCGGGACGGTCATTGCCATGCTTCTCCATGGCGTCATGGTATGTCATCCGTGGGAACGGTACCTGCTGGATATGCTTTTCTGGGTAAAATTTAGTCACAAGTTCAATCAGAATTTGTTCGTTTAAACTCATGACATCTTCTTCGGTGACAAAAGAAAGTTCCATGTCGAGTTGGGTAAACTCTGGCTGACGATCCCCTCGAGAATCTTCGTCACGGAGGCAGCGGGCAAACTGAAAGTAACGTTCAAACCCACCAACCATCAAAAGTTGCTTATACTGCTGTGGTGATTGCGGGAGAGAATAAAACGTCCCTGGACTCAGGCGTGACGGCACGACGTACGAGCGAGAACCTTCCGGTGTTGGTGCTGAAAGAAGAGGTGTTTCGACTTCGATAAAATCTTTTTCTGTGAGTGTGTCGCGGATAAACTTTTGAATCGTGTGCCGTGCCTTGACGTTTTTTTGCATTCGCGTACTGCGCAGGTCCAGGTACCGGTATTTGAGTCGGATCGCTTCATCCACAATCCGAGTGTCCTCGTTAATCGGAAATGGTAAAACGACAGTTTCGTTCAGTATTGTTATATTTGTAATTTCAAGTTCTATGTCACCATTTAAAATGGAAGCATTGATCATTTTTTCTGGCCGCTTATTTACAATGCCAGTTACTTCAACTACAAATTCCGGACGAGTCGTTTTAGCAACTTCCAATACCTCTGGTTTGCCAAATACAACACCTTGAACTAATCCACTGCGGTCACGGAAATCAAAAAAGGCCATTTTGCCTTGGTCACGGACCACGTCTACCCAGCCTTGGATGGTAATAGTTTCTCCAATGTGTGTATCAAGTTCTTTTATGAGTGTTCGTTTCATAATTTTTATTTATATATTCATAAAAGCGAAATCGCCCCTATGAATATACTACTCTAGTAATACATTCATAGGGGCGATGTGAGTCGCGGTGCCACCCTATTTCCTGGTTGTGTATGTACAACTCAAGGCGCTTGTTTTTGATTGCGCGATTGCGGGCGCGCCCGAAGAGGTCTACTAACTAAAAGGTTTTCTAGCGTTCTGCTCTCACCTCGGCAGTGTCAGCTGCGTCGTTGGTATCTGTCTATAGTAGTACAGATGGCTGGTCTGTCAAATGTTATCTTGCGCTCTAACCTGTAAGGTAAAATGCGCATTTTGAGTAAAGTCATCGTCAGGTGTGCTTGGTATGGTGTCCCGACTTTCGAGAATTGAAACCGTAAAAGGTCGGGCGTCGATACGAAGATGATTGTTCAACAGGTCACAAATTGGCTGTAGTTCAGCTCGACCTAAACCTACTTGGTTACCAGTTGTCATAAGTCTGGTAACTGAAATTTCTGCTACAGAATCTGAAATTTTTTTCGACTCGGTAGTAAATCCACTGATCCCCTCTCCACCATCAGCTTGAATAGCGCAAATGTGTTCACAGAGTGTAAGAACAGTTCGTTCTAGTCGGGACGGCCCTTGTTCACGTTCACGATTGCTCGGGAATTTAAAAAGACGCATGTTAGAACGAAATACCGATGAGTGAGCGCACCTCGGCTAGTTTGGCGCTTGATACGGCTCGAGCTCGCTCTGCTCCACTTCTAAGAACTTCATGAATATCTTCATTAGTAATATTCGCTCGCTTCTCACGCATTGGAGCGATCATGGCTTCGATGTCCTCAATCAACGCATCTTTAAGGTTTTTATATTTACCGTGGTTTTCGGTATACAGTGTCTCTAATTCAGCTTCAGTCCGGAAAAGTTTATGAATCGCGTAGACGTGCTGTGGGCGTTCACTGCTACTATCAGTTACAATACTCATAACGGCTTTTTGAATCTCTTCTCGGCTCCCAAAGAGTGGAATGGTATTTTTATAACTTTTACTCATTTTGGCCCCATCGGTTCCAGGAATAACCCCAACTGCATCATAGATGAGTTCCTTGGGCTCTTTTAACAGCTCACCATACGCATTGTTGAATTTACTTACGGCTTCACGCGCATACTCGAGATGTTGTCGCTGGTCTTCACCGACAGGCACGATGTCAGTGTTGTACAAAAGGATATCGGCTGCCATCAGCATTGGATAGGTAAAGAGTCCGGCGTTCGCTTCGGCTCCTTTTGCTACCTTGTCCTTATATGCGTGTGCTTGCATCAAAAACGGCACGGTCACGAGACAATTAAGGATCCATCCTAATTCCATATGGTCTTGGTTGTCAGATTGTCGGAACATGGTGACAGCCGCAGGGTCAATGCCGATAGCGAGGTAATCTCGCACTGTATTGTAGATATTGGTGCGAAGCACTGCCCCATCACGCACTGAAGTCAGGGCGTGGTAGTCAGCTACCATAAGAAAGAAGTCAGCCGAAGCGTGTCGTTCCGAATAGAGGTCAAGAAATGGCTTCATGGCACCAAAATAATTGCCAATATGCAGATCACCTGATGACTGAAGTCCAGTAAAAATGGTCTGACGGGTAGAGGTATTCATAGATTGATATACTACCAAATTATGCCTCTTCATGCTATTTTAGTTCACCAATGGAAGAGTGAGTACAAAGTGGGAACCATGACCTTCTCCTTCTGAGAAGGCACTGATATCACCAGCCATTGCTACTGCCATTTCTTTGGCCACAAATAATCCGAGTCCGGTTCCGGTTATGTTGATACTGTTCGCGTTCTTGGCGCGGGCAAATTTCTGGAACAATCCGCTGATAGTTTCGGCACTCATACCGATACCAGTATCAATAATTTCAACGTATAACTTCTTGAGCTTAAGGTCCTCATGTACGAATATGGTGATACTCCCCTGTTTGGTGTACTTCAAAGCGTTATTAATCAGATTATGGAGAATTTGCTGAGTCTTTCCGACATCTGCGTTTACCACACCGTTACTCGTGAGATTGCTCCTGAATACCATCATGATGCCGTTATGGATCGCTTCAGGGCGCAAATCGTCTACGATATGTTCCGCCTGATCTCTGAGATTAAAATCAACTTTGTCGTATTTGATATTACCTGATTCGATTCGAGAAACGTTGAGGAAGTCTTCAATCGAGAGCGCCATTAGCTTGGCTGACTCGTGAATGCGGCCAATTGGTTCGCGCATTGCTTCGGGAGTGGTACCAAAGTTTCCATCAAGCATCATTGAGGTGTATCCCCGAATAGCCGTGAGAGGACTACGTAATTGGTGTGAGGCAATCGAGACAAATTCTGACTTCTGCCGATCAACAATTTTAAGCTGCTCATTTGTGTTCTTGAGATTAGTCGCTAATTTTTGAATCTGTTGACGTTGCTCGACCTCTTTCCGTACACTCATGACCAAAAGTACTCCAAGGACTGAGAAGAAGAGAATGGTAATAATCGCAATGATCTGCGCATTTTCAATGGTTCGAACAAACAGCAACGAAATTAGGAGAATCAACTGCCCTGCCATCAAGGCCTCTGTCGCCAAAAGCTTTACGCGGAACGTTTGGTAGCGAACGAGGATGTACCCCAAAAGAGCTACAAAGATTGGCATACCAAAGAGCCCAATTTGACCAATCTTCCAATTATCAAAGAAACTTCCTACAATATTCTGCCACGAGAACAACAATAAGAACGAGAGGATACCAGTAGCTACGATAGAAGCTTCGCGTGCAATGTGGTTTTTCTTGTGAATTTCAGTAATGGTGAGCCATAAAATAATTGCGATAAAGAGGAATTCAAATCCGTACACATAGTATTGCCACAAGGGACCCTCCGTCGCATTGCGTTCACAGTTGGTGAAATCAAAATTAATCAGGTTGAGTTTAGTATGTCCATAAATAATGAGTGGAGAAAACATCAAGAAAATCATCATCTCAATTTTCGCTCCTGGGAAAGAATTTCTGAAATAAGCGTAGACGAAATAGAAGGCACCCACGTACATCAAGAGTTCAGGGTACATCATGGCAGACCAGACGAACATGATGACGTCCGAGCGTTCCGAGGCCCAGGTAATTAAGGCCATGTAACACCAGATACTGAACATGGTGGTGGTAAACAACAGCGCCTGTGCCGCCTTATTGCGGTAATTAGATTTCAATACAAAAATGGCAATAATCAGTCCAGAAATTGAGGGAAAGAGGTGTGAATAGTAGAGGAAATTACCGAGCAAGTTCTCAGAAATAATATAGTACTCAGCGGCACTCCAGTTACAAATTAAAGGATCAACAATGTTTGGCATATACGAGATGTTTATTCTTCAGAGAACGTCGGGATGCCATCAGGATTTTGCAAAATTTCATAATCCTGTTGGATGATATGAGTGTAGTACATCATCCATACTGACCAGAGAATACTAATAGCTAAAAAGATTCTTACAAACATCGCCTGAGTACTATTGTTCATGTCTCTATTGTAGCAAGGAAAGCTATCCTTTGGGTTGTGGAAAAGTAACAGTGAATGTGGATCCATGTCCACGTCCTTCTGATTCTACCCAGATATTTCCATGATGTGCCTCAACAATCATTTTTGCAATAAAAAGCCCATAGCCAGTTGAATCAACGTTCACTTTTATTGAATCCTTCGCTCTTCCTCCTTCAACAAAAAGCCTCCCTATATCCTCTTCGTCTATTCCCACGCCTGTATCTTGTACGGTAAAAAGATAACTTGAATCTGTTTTACGTAAGGATATAGAAATTGATCCATTTGGTGTATAACGAATAGCGTTATCAATTAAGTTTCGTATAAGATGACGCGATATCTTCTTTTCGTCACCTAAAAATGGATATGATTCATTAGTAGTATCTCCTGTGATCACCAGCCCTTTTTCTGTGGCTGCTGGTTGAAAACTTTCTATTGCTTCATCAATAAGTTTTTTAAAATCAAAAGAATTTTGTGTGTATTGAGTTGTCCCCTTCTTGAGGTTAGAAGCTTCTAGGATGTTGGTAACAGTTTCTACACCATTTCGCGTTTCAGCCAATGCTCTCACAGCTAAGTTCATCAGGTTATCTGGAACACCCTTAAAATCACCTTCAGAAATTGCAGCAAAAACAGCTTGGCTTTTTGTAAGATAACCCTTAACTTCGTGAGTAATAAAGTGAATAAGATTTTCTTGTCGTTTATTTGCAAGCTCAAGTTCTTCATAAAGAGTCACACGGTTGAGCGTGATTGAAATCACGTTCATAAAATTGAGCATTGAATCACGTTCATAATCAATGAGATCTTTATATGTTCTATTTAAGCTAATAAGTACAACCCCAATCACTTCATGTCCAATAATAAGTGGGTATCCAAGTGAAGACCTAATATACTTTTCAGTTTCAATTTTAGAACAGATTTCTTGCAATTCAGGATGATTCCAGACGTCACTTAACTTTTCAGAATAATGCATGATTTCTTTTGAAATCACCGAATGTAAAAAATTGTATTGAGATACATTTGAAAAATGTAAGATGTCGAACTGATTTTGTGATATATCGCGAATTCGTTCTGATAAAACTACTGATAAAGGTACTAAATCATCAGTTTCCTTAAAAAATTGGTAGATGCCTACCATTTCAAAGTCAAACTCAGCCTGTAGTGCAACAGCTACTTGTTCGGCAAGTTGTTTTTGAGTGAGTGTTAATGTACTAATTTCGTAAAGTCTCCCGAGGAATGACAATACCTTGTTCTTTACTGCAAGTTCATGACTATGTTTATACAGTGTCTCATTTGTGAGGCGGAGTTGTTCTTCTGGAGTCATGGTGGCAAATGTTATGGACGCAAGCTGCTTGGAATTTCCTCGAGCGGTACATTCGCAATTAAACTTTTAACTGCATCTTTAGATACCTCATGTGAAGCCCTACCAAAGAGTTTTTCGTATTGTGCGACAAGTTTATTAATAACGATTGCATTGTCCTGTTCAGTAAACATTATAGTTCCTACCCGTTGATCAATTACTAAAAGTCCAGGTACTTTGGCAGCCTCAATCCAGGCCAAGGGTCCAATTACAAGCTCCTGTTCACGGATAATCCGTACGGTCAATTCTTGTAAAAGATTTGTGTTCATGACTAAAATAGGATAGTTGTTTTAATACTATCATAATTTTGAAAAGAATATAACGTTGTACGTTTTTTGTCTATCTTGAGTATGCTATTGACAATTTTAAAATTCAGCGTATATTATTGTAATATTTATTAATTTGTTGAGCAACATTAAAATTTAATTAGTCTAGGGTTAAAAACAATTCCGTACTAGTTAAATTAGTTGTTCGTTTTAAAGCACTAGAATTTAATGGTTAGGCAGGTTATAACAAAACAAATCTAGTGCAGATATAATAAAATCTACATGAGTCAAACAATAGTTAATGAAATTTCTGGTTGGGGTGATTGGAATGCAAGTAGGTACTTAAGTACATACTACGCTTCTCCTGCAAGTGATACTTATAAAACTCTCGATTTTATTGTAGAAACATTAAACTCATATAAAGGAACTCCATTCAAAAAGGCATTAGAATTTGGTTCAGGTCCAACTCTATTTGGTGCGCTCGCGGTTGCTCCTTATGTGAATGAACTGCATGTTTCTGATTATTTAGAGAAAAACCTTTTAGAAATATCAAAATGGGTTGATAATAAAAACGATGCGTTTAATTGGGATGAATGTACTAAGTACATCCTTTCTAAAGAAGGTGTAGTCCCTTCCCCACAAAATGTAATAAATAGATCTAACGATTTGAAACTAAAACTTACGCAAACACTCTTCGGCGACATAACTAAAGAGTCACCGCTTTCTACTATTTGTACTGATTATGATTTAGTTACATCTCTATTTTGTGCTGAATCGATCACTAGCTCAAAGTCTGAGTGGAAAAATTATATAAAAAATTTACTCTCCCTAGCTTCCCCGAAAGGTTTGGTGCTTGTTAGTGCACTACGGAATTGTAAAATGTATCGTGTTGGGGATAAGTATTTTCCTTGTGCAAACGTAAATGAAGTTGACTTGAGGGAAGCAATTATTGCTGGAAATAATAATATTGAAGATATTTTAATTGAAACTCATAGTGTTCCTGACTGTGAAAATGAAGGTTTTGTCAGTATTATGTTTGCGCGAGTTAAGCTAAAGTAGTACAATTTATGAAGTTTTTATGAACTACGCTCACACATTTTTACCAAATAATGCAACTAAAATATTAGTCGCTGTATATTTTTTTTCAATAGTTTGGTGGTTTTTGTTAGATAAAAGTGGCGACAATGTTACTTTATCAAATTATTTATATACAGTACTAGAAGGGTTGATACCCCTTGCCGCAGGATTGTATGGGTTGTTCCAAGCAAAGAGATGGGGTGGGTTACGAAGTGTGATTGGTCGATCGGTTTTATTTTTATCAGCAGGTCTTATTAGTTGGGGAGTTGGTGAACTAATTTTTGCTGGGTACTATAATTTATTGTTGGGAGTTGAAGTGCCCTATCCTTCATTGGCTGATGTTGCCTTTATAGTTAGTTGGCCACTTTGGGGAATTGGTATGGTGTATTTATCACGTGCAACTGGTGTTAAAACTGCACTCCATACTTTTTCTAGTAAAATAATGATTTTAGTTATACCAATTATTGCAATCGCATTTTCGTATTATTTACTTGTAGTAGTTGCTCGAGACGGAGTAATCAGCTCTTCAGAAGATTCTATAAAAATATTTTTTGATTTAGCCTATCCGATTGGTGATGTTGTGATACTGACACTCGCTACTATCATTTACGGTTTATCATTTAAATATTTTGGCGGTAAGTTTAGACTAGCTATATATGTGTTGTTGGCTGGTTTTATTTTTAACTATTTTGCTGATTTCTCGTTTTCGTATCAAACAACCCTAGAAACCTTTGTACCTGGAGGTATTTCTGATCTTTTATTTACCACGGCAATGTCTGCAATTTCGTATGGTGTTTGTGCCTTTGACAGTAGATTGATTTCAAGTCAAAATAACTAGTTTTTAAAAGCAAAATTATTTTAACTTTTTGAAGTAAAATTTAGAATAAAAAAAGTGGGCGCCGCATGATTTATGCGGCGCCCGAGGTCATTACTATCACGCCAACTGCTGCGTGCCAGAAGAAATAATTGAAAGGTGTAAGCAAAGTGCGGAAACTCTTCCCTTCTCTCCTGAGATATGCGCAGGTAAGCTGTAATGCAAACCCCGTTGACCATATCACCCATGGCCAGAGCGGTTCGCCGTGTGGGTTTTCCCATGTTGACCGAACCAGTGGAAGTGAACTGACAACCAGTAGTACTTGGAACCACAAGGTGGCAGGCCAAACATCTCCAGTTCTTTCTGTGCGACGATATACCTTTAGCACCCACAAGAACAGGACGGCACTAATTCCGTCAATCCACTCGAGCGGACCAAATATGTCCGCATCAAACCAAATGGCTCGAAAAGTCATCAGTAGGGTGATTGAAATACATCCCAACGATGCGACTGCCTCTTCAAGATAGCTGGCAAAATCGTTTCCGGTCTGCCTCCTGTAAATGAAGAAGCTTAGGACAGATTCGAGTGCCCAAAGGGTCCATGTGATTACGTTGGTATCAGCCTCACCTTGCATCAGGTAGATAGCGTACCATGTGTACGCGGTAGCACTTGTTACGGCGCCGCTGTACCCAAGTACTGCCCCAACAGATCGGGTAATACTCTGGTTTTTTTGAATAGCTACAATTCTCATCCGTCCGTCGCCTCCTCTATATGTACATGTGTATCGTTTGGGAAGTAATTCCCTTGTTTAATATATTAGCATATTATACGTTTTTGTCAAGTCACTATGCTAAACTGGGGATATCCAGCACTGATTCATTTTGTGTAAAAATTAGTAACTAGGTTGAATAATGTGTGACTTATTTCTTGAAAAACAATGTGTCTACTTAGGAGGAGTAATAAATTTTGAAGAATTGACCCAAACTCAAAGATTTCTATTGGACGCATTCCAATTAGCATATATATCACCTTTCATGCAAATAATATATCCAGATATGATATGGTTTACTACTTCGGGAGGGCGCAGAACTCTCCTCTTAATTCTGGGTTAAAAAACTTGTGATAGATTCCGGTTAGGTACGCGGGGTCGGCACAGAGTTTAAGAAAGGACACGTATTCGGTTTCGCTTATGACGCTGTCGTAATTTGTGAGGTCATTAATCGCATCATCTACAACGTAGCTCGTTTTTTGGTAGAAGAAGACGCGCCTTCCAAGTTGTCGTTCAAGTTCCCTTTCGAGAACTCCTCTGTCGGTGAGGGCTGATTCCATTCGATTAAAAATCTCACTTCGCACCGTGGCGACTTGCTCGACAGATTGTAGTGGGATTTCCATAATAATTATTTCATGTGATTTTTGAATCACACGCTCGTAGCTGATGCCGTAGGTCCATCCGAGGTCGTGCCGAAGCCAGAGGTGTAGTGGTCCGGTCGAAAAATCAGTCAGGTACTCTAATATAAAATGTATCGCCGCTCGTTCCTGATTGGTTGGTAGTTGATAAATTGAACCCAAGAAATACACTGGTTTATCAATGTCGACAAATTCACGCGAATGAAATATCGGCTGTTTCCAAATTGGCCGGATCTGATGCTGGTCGTGACGATGTTCGTTCGGTCTGATATTTTCTAACGAAGTTGCTATAAAAGAATAGTTATCTGGCCCGGTTACAAATACCCGTAGTTCGTGTGATGAGTAATTTTTAGTAAATTCGACTAGTATCTCTGGGGTAATAGCAGAGAGATCAGTGTCACTTCCAAACAGATACTCCTTCTCGGTTATCCTGCCGTCAAACCACTCGGTACTCAAGTAGTGTCCGATTTCACTTTCGCCCGGATACCATTTCCGCTGGTCGCGTTCGTTGGCGACGATTGTTCGTTCGGTCGTGACGTCCACGCTTGAAAACTGAGGGTGAAAGAGTAGATTGTAAAGACCATTCCAGGCTTCGGCAACAAACGATATAGGTATCTCTACCGTATACGTTGTACAAAACGGACGAGTCATCGCGTTCACTTCCCCACCTTTGCTACTCACCCACTGCGAGAATGAGTCTTTTTCTGGAAACGAGAGAGAGCGGTGAAAGGTCATGTGTTCGTAGAAGTGTGGCAAGCCAGCGGGATGGCCTTCTTTGTGGTATGTACTTCCAATTGGTATGTATACCGTCAGGTTCACAAACGCCTGGTCGGTCTGATAGTAATTAACCCGCATTCCATTTTGGAGTACCGTCTCTTCAAATACTTGTCGATCACGCATGGTCTCTAGTCTAGCGACCAATAGCTCGGTTGGCAATCAATATTTGACACGAAATAATGCCGTGGTATACATAAATCATATGTTATACACATATCAAATGCGAAATACCGAAGTCTGCCGAGCGCCATGGGCGTCTAAGGCCGGTTTTGATGCGTCTATCGTCCTCCCGGGGACGCTTATGGACAGCTATAGCATTTGTATGAAATCAACGTAATCTCGTTATCTCCCTTCATAAAAACCCTATGGCTGCCTAGAAGCCATAGGGTTTTTAGATGACGCGGCAAGTACTTTAAATGAAAGGCATATAGCCATGACTGACGAAACTAAAGTCCCGTTCGCACCCTTCCTCCACTTCCCTGGTGGTGATCTTTGTCCGATTGAGCCGAGCGATGCCCCACTGATCTATACAGGTTGGAATGACCCTACGCAGCGGCATCTCTTTGATCGGGTTGAACCGAAGCAACTACATCAGCAGGTAGAATGGATTGAAGGGCTTGCCAAGCGGCGCGATGATGCCCAGGTGTTCAAGATCGTGCTGACAGAGGGTCCGACCATCGGTACGATGGGTATCCATAATATCGACTATAAAAACCGCACTGCGACTACTGGGTCGATGATGTTTGATACCAACTACTGGGGTAAGCAGTATGGACGAAAGGCAAAGATTGTTCTCTTGAATCACGCCTTTAATCAGCTCAATCTTGAACTGATTGAATCGTTCGTACTTGAGTTCAACGAACGAAGTCTGCGCTACTGTCTCGCGTGCGGGTATATGTACGACGGATTTCTACCCGGTCGTCACCTGATTGAAGGGAAACGGTACGGTCGGCATGCTTTGTCGATTACCCGCGCCACCTTCGAACCGGTCTGGGAGAAATTTCGTAAGGAACACCAGATCGAAACGTTTGCTGAGATGCTCGAGCGTACGATGATACCTCATCCCAAGTCATAAGCAAACCAAGACCCCGAACTGCGTGCAGTTCGGGGTCTTAATCTTTAATTAAGCCACAACACAACAAACGGAGCGAGGAGCCACCAGAAGAATACTTGGGCGGGAGCAAAGAGAGATTGGATTGGTGTGCCAGGAGTAAGGAATTCAGTGACGGGTAATACATGGAAGCTATAGACCATAATAAGGATGGTCGCTGCAAGCGCCAGAAGAATTTTTTTAAAGAAACTCTCAAATTTCTTTTCGCGGAACGGGTCAGGCATTACCCGGGCTACGAGAATGGTTGCGAGGACCGTAAAGATAAAGAAGATAATTAACTTTGCGATGGCGGTACCATGCGCTCCTCCTGCTGAAGCTAGGACTGCATCGTAGTACGGAAATTCAATTGAGATGAGGAGGGCGAAGTAGAGCCCAAAGATGAGATTAATAAGTGCTTGCCTGCCGCGAACTAAAACGAAGGTAAGAAAAAAACCGAATACCGAAAAAAGGTATATGAGTTCTTTAAGAGTAGTGATAATAGTGTCTGTGTCCATAGCGGAGGGTACTGTGTCCGACGAATGTCGTAGCTCTATTATACGTCTACATACATGACCTTGTCCCCCACTACCTGTGTTTGCTACAGAATTACAGTTGAAAACTTAGGGGTGACACCCCTAAGTTTTGTATAATTAATACAGAATAAAAATTATATGCCACAAAAAATCGTTCCAATTATTGAAGGCGAGACATATCATGTGTTTAACCGCGGAGTCGATAAACGGGATATTTTTCTTGATAAAAGTGATTACTTACGTTTTTACCAATCACTTAACTTATTTAATTCAGAAGAGGCTATAGTAAATTTTGATTTTGTACGCACTAAAGTAAATAATTCAACAGATTCATTCCAGGGAAATCGATTAGTAGATATTCAAGCATATGCACTTCTTCCTAATCATTTTCATTTAATTATAAAATCCGTAACTGAATCAGGTATCAGTGAATTTATGCGCAGAGTTGGTGGTGGGTATGCAAATTATTTTAATCAAAAATATGAACGTTCGGGGGCACTTTTTCAAGGATCATTTAAAAGAGTTCATATTGAGAGACAGGAACAATATCAATATTTATTCGTCTATGTAAATGAAAATCAATTTGTACACAATCTTATAGCTGAGCGTGAAATTTGTCATTCAAGTTCACTCCACTATCAAGGATTAGCCAAAAGTAAAATAATAAACATGCAGCTTGATACACAATATAACTTTGATGAAAGTGTCATTTTGGCAAAAAGTATTTATGAGAAGAGAAAAGCAATCAAACAAGATAAAATCCTTTTTGAATAAACTTAGGGGTGACACCCCTAAGTTTAGGAGATTAGGTGCGGAGCTCGAGGGCGTGGCGGGTGGCATCTTGGATATGTTTATAACGGTCTCCCATTTATTCTTGCGAAGCTCCAAGTTTTCGCTTCTCACCCCTCATCAGCTCCACTGGTTCGGCTATAATAATTTATCCAAAGCATATTTTGTACTGTCCTGGATGTGTTTAAATCTGTCTCCCATTAACTTTACTCCGCCGAACCAGCGTGTCACCGCGACGATACAATCAGCGACGTCAGCAGCCTGCATCAAGCGAAGAATCACCATTCCTGCTCCAGTCTCGCCGTCATCATTTTTCGTTTCAAAAATTGAGCCCTCATGACGTAGCCTCGCGGCCCAGCTGTGATGGTCAGCCTTCTGGTAGTGCTTTTTAGATTTCAAGGTTTTTAGAAATGTTTTGATATCGTCACGGCCGGTGACATGACCCATGCTGACGGAATATTTACTCCCACGGTCCTCGATAATATACTCATAGAGGGTAAACAGCTCAGAGGGAGTCCTCGAGCTACCAAAGTCAAAACGAGTGTTTTGTTGGGGCATAGTTGCATTGTAGCTCAGATTTGATAGGGTTTAAACAGATTTAGCGAAAGGACCGAAGATGACGAACGTACAGCGAATTTGCTACGGCTTATTGTCACTCATGCTTCTGTACATCTGTGCAGTGCGTGCAACTCTGATCGGTGTTTGGTGGCCAGTCTTGCCCTACGTGTTGCTGGCACTCGTGATCTTGGTGCTGGCAATTTTCGAAAAGAACAGGGGGTGCTCGTGAGAGCACCCTTTTCGGTTATTAGATGAAATACAAGTTAACTGTTTTGTAAATTTAAAAATTCGGACAAGAAGGCAATTTCTCTCGCTATAATAAAATCACCCTCTCTCTTTGTAGTTAAATCATGTTTGAAAGTGTCGAGGCAGTCGGTTGGATTAAGCCAGATCGTCCGTTGGTCGTTTTCAATCTCAGCTTCATCAAAATTCTGTTCACTAATTTCACTAGCCATATTGGCACTAAAACAATATGAAATTTGAATTAATTCGTTTTGATACTCGATAATCATCCCTACTGGTTTTATTGAATCAATTTCACATCCTATTTCTTCTCTGATTTCTCTTCGGAGTGTTTCTTCGATCACTTCTCCCTCTTCCATGGTTCCGCCTGGGAGCTTGTGATAATTATATTTTTGTATGTGCTGAACGGCCATTAAGCCATCGTGATTGATAACAATGGCTCGGGCACTTTTACGCAACTTAAAGGTTTCGCCAACTATTTTTTGTTCAGGATTTATTCCTAATGACTTCTCGCTAAGCTCAGTAAGTAGCTTCATGCTATTTAGATACCTTCGGCGCGGAGGTCTTCGATCATCTTTTTGGCTTTGCGGGAGAGAGACTTTGGAATTTCAATGGAGATTTGGACCATGAAGTCACCGCGACGATTGCCGTCGACCGGGACGCCTTTATTTTTGATACGCAACAGCTCGCCGTGCGTTATACCAGCGGGGATATTAATGTCGACGTGACCATCGAGGGTCTCGATGCGGTAACTACCACCCAAGAGGGCGTCAGTCAATTTAATTGGAAGTTTACTGTAGAGAGTGCTGCCATCACGCTTGATGGTTTTGTGACCTTCGGCGTGGATTTTAATGTAGAGGTCACCCGGCTGTCCGTGTGGCATCGCCTCCCCGCGGCCAGTCATGCGAATGACTTCCCCGTTTTGAATTCCGGCTGGGACCTTAATCTCGATTTCTTCTTGACGTCGAGTGACTCCAGCGCCGGCACATGCACCGCATCGCTCCTTTGGTACTTTACCTAAGCCGTTACAGGTGCTACATTCACGCACGGTTGAGAAACTGCCCATGATGCTCTGACGAGTCTCGTGAATCTTCCCTGCACCATTGCAGGTAGTGCAGGTGGTCATTTCAGTTCCCTTCTTTGCTCCAGTACCAGTACATGCCTCACAGGTACTGTTTTTGGTAAGGAGAACTTTGCGGGTAACACCAAAGACTGATTCCTCAAAGTTGAGATTAATATCAATTGAGATGTCGCGACCACGTGATGATTTTTTATTACCACCAAAGCCAAAGTTTTCAAAGATATCACTAATATCAAATTCAAACCCTTGTCCGTTACCGCCACCTTGCGCAAAATCAGCCCAGTTAAATCCACCAGCGCCACCTGGCTGGCCACCGGCAAATGAATGACCATACGTATCGTACTCAGCCTTTTTCTTCTCGTCACCTAACGTAGCGTAGGCTTCAGTAATTTCTTTGTATTTGGCTTCGTCGCCCGTTTTTTTATCAGGGTGGAATTGGGCCGAGAGTTTACGGAACGCCTTCTTTACTTCGTCACGCGACGCTCCTTTTTGTAGTCCTAAGATTTGGTAATAGTCTTTCATAACGTTGTTCTGTTATACCAACCAATAATGACTCTTTTTTGTAGTGTTACACAGAGTTGGGTCGGCTGCAAAACGAGTTTGCAGCCGCGACAACTACACGTAGGTTACTTGGTTTCGTCAGTTCCGGTCACGTCAGCGTCTCGGACATTTCCTTCCGGTGTGGCGTCACTGGTTGGAGTTGAAGTGTCTGCCGGTTGTTCTTTCGCCATCGCTTCACCAATCTTTTGCATCGCGTCAGAGAGAGCTGAGGCAGCTGTTTCAATTGCTCCCTTATCGTCTTTCCCTTTTACTTCGTTTACGGCAGTAATCTTTGCTTCAACATCAGTCTTAATTTCCGCCGGTACCTTTTCGGCGTGATCTTTGAGTGCCTTCTCGGCGGTGTAGACCATTTGTTCTGCGAGGTTTCGGGCCTCAATCAATTCTTTCTTCTTGGCGTCTTCGCCCGCGTGTTCCTCAGCTTCTTTTTGCATACGCTCTATGTCGGCTTCAGTAAGGCCTGAAGAGGCTTCAATACGGATCGATTGTTCTTTTCCGGTTGATTTATCTTTGGCGGTTACTTTAAGGACACCATTACTATCAACATCAAAGGTTACCTCTACTTGTGGTACTCCGCGTGGTGCTGGTGGAATGCCGTCAAGCACAAACTTACCGAGGGACTTGTTATCAGTCGCCATTGGTCGTTCTCCTTGGGCAATGTGAATTTCGGTTGAGGTTTGGTTGTCAGCAGCGGTTGAGAATATCTGGGATTTTTTGGTTGGAATGTGGGTATTCTTTTCGATGAGTTTTGTCGCGACACCACCCATCGTTTCGATACTGAGAGAGAGTGGAATCACGTCTACCAAGGTAATGTCCTGTACGTCACCTTGGAAGATACCGGCCTGAATCGCGGCACCGAGTGCCACTACCTCATCCGGGTTAATGGTGAGGTTTGGTTCTTTGTTAAACAATGCCTTTACCGCTGCCTGAATGGCTGGCATACGGGTTTGGCCACCAACCATGATGATCTCATCGATATCCGCAATTTTGAGGCCTGAGGCTTCCATGGCGCGCTTGGTGATCTCAATTGATTTGTCGATAAACTCATGCGCGAGCTCTTCGAGCTTTGCCCGGGTGAGTTTCACTGCCATGTGTACTGGTCCATCACTGCCCTGAGAAATAAACGGAATGTTAATTTCTGTTTCCGGTGTGGTTGAGAGTTCGAGTTTTGCTTTTTCAGCCGCTTCGTCAAGACGCTGGAGCGCAAGTTTGTCTTTGCTGAGGTCAATCGCGTCTGAGGCTTTAAAGGCCGCAATGAGGTGACGGATAATCGCCTGGTCGATATCACGACCGCCCATGTGCGCGTCTCCGTCACTTGATTGCACTTCAATCACATCATCCCCTACTTCGAGCACTGATACGTCAAACGTTCCTCCACCGAAGTCGTACACCACAATCTTCTCGTCTTTCTTTTTATTAAATCCGTACGCAAGAGCTGCGGCAGTTGGTTCATTAATGATGCGGCGAACATTGAGTCCGGCAATTTTGCCAGCATCCTGTGTCGCCTTACGCTGTGAGTCATTAAAGTACGCCGGTACCGTGATGACTGCTTCGGTAATTTTCTCGCCAGTTTTGGCTTCAGCGTCTGCCTTTAGTTTAGAAAGTATCATCGCTGATACTTCTTCTGGACGGTACTCTTTATCTCCCATGATAACAACCGCTCCACCGTCTGCACCTTTTTTAATTTCGTACGGTACAATTGCTTTGTCTTTTTGAACGACGTCCTCGTCATACTCATGACCCATAAAGCGCTTAATACCGTAGATGGTATTGGTAGGGTTCGTCACTGCTTGTCGTTTTGCGATTTGACCGACGAGTCTCTCGCCGGTTTTTGAAATCGCTACAATTGATGGTGTCGTACGGACACCTTCGATATTTTCAATAATTACTGGCTCGCCGGCTTCAATAATAGCCATGGCTGAGTTAGTAGTTCCAAGATCTATTCCTAAAATTTTTGCCATAATGTTCTCGTTATTATCAGTAATATTATCCAAGTTCTCCAACGGTCACTCGAGCTGGTCTGATTAGTTCAATCACGTCACCGCGTTTCTGTGTATAGCCCTGCTGAATAACCGATATAATCCGATTATGATTACTCTCATCGCTCACTGGTATCATCGTAAGAGCTTCGTGTCGTGTTGGGTCAAATTCCTCGCCAGTGGGGTCAAAGGCAGTAATGCCATACGAATCCATGATGCCCCGTAATTGTGCGTATGTTCCTTCAATACCTCGTCGCCACTTCGGATCACTGCTATCGATAGCATTTTTATCCTGCATGGCGAGAAAGAAACTATCACAAAGTGGTAGCAGTTTTTCAACGTGCATAACGGCTGCTCGTTCTCGATCGCGGAGACGCTCTTCCTCAAGTCGTTTGCGGGCGTTTAAAAAGTCCGCTTTGTTCCGCTGCAATTCTTCGTGGAGGTCACGGGCTTTTGTTTCCGCTTCTTTAAGTTTACTGCGGAGGGATTTTAATTTATCACCAGTAATTTCTTCGGCGTCTTCTAATTCCATTTCAGTCGTATCAGTATCGTCATCAATGGTTTCAATATCTTCATTTGTCTCGTCTTCGTTGTTTATATTCACCATACCAGACCATTATAACTGCAAAAGGAGGTCGTGTCAAAATCCAGATTAAATCCGCTCGTCGTGCTTATTCGTGTAAATACTTTACAACTACGAATTCGTTTGTTATACATATTTCATGTATTTTGTAATGACAACTACTACCAAGCAAACCGGGCTTTCTTGTCTGGTGTTTGGTTCGTTGTCATACTAGTGTCAAAACAAAGAACAAACCACCAGCCAAGAAGGCTGGTGGTTTGTTCTTTTTCAGGGAGACGAAGATGACGATTGTGACAAAATTTGGCGGAACATCAATGGCTGACGCCAAATCAATCAGGCTTGTAGCAGATATTCTGCTGCAGGACTCACGTCGTAAAGTGGCGGTTGTTTCAGCGCCTGGGGTGTCTGAAGGGTATCCAATCAAAGTTACTGACCTGCTTTTGATTAATGATCTTGAGGCAGTAGGTAAGCGCTTCGAGGAGATCATGGCTGATCTTGGTGTCTCTACAAATGAGTTATCAGGTATGCTCTCATGGATTTCCCGCTCGTCAGTAAAGTCGCGTGTTGCATTCGGTGAGTATATGAGTGCGTATATCCTCGCCAAGTTTCTCGATTGGAAGTTTGTGGATGCACGACGGGTTTTTACGCTCAATCAATATGGAGCAGTAATGGCTGTATCTTGCGTATGGAAGCCTCATGAACGGGTGGTGATTCCGGGATTCTATGGCGCTGCTTATGCAGGTGGGATTGAATTATTTCCTCGAGGTGGCTCTGACCTCTCTGGTGCACTTGTGGCAGCACAGATAGGAGCAGATCTCTACGAAAACTGGACTGATGTTTCGGGTGTGTATACCGCAGACCCGCGCAAATTTAGAGAAGCCAGACATCTTCCCTATCTCACCTATCGTGAAGCAAAAATGTTGTCTCTGACCGGAGCGACAGTCTTTCATCCTGAGGCCATAGCTCCTGTGTCCCAGGCTGGTGTCCGGGTACAGATCCGAAACACTTTTGCTCCCAATTCACAAAGTACGTTTATTGGAGCAACGAGAACATAAGAGTAGGCCCCTCCATGATTGGAGGGGCCTTTTTCTTGTAATGAGAAAAGAAAATTTTATATTCAAAATGTTACAAAAAAATCCTAAAGGAGTTTTTTATCGCGTAAGTAGGAAGTGATATAAATGGAATGGAGAGTAAGGCAAAATTTATCGCTTCCCCACGAGTTACTAACTATAATAATTCGCTGCACTCTTATTCTAGTAAGTACTCGCGGGCCCACCTCGCTGCCTCATCGCCCCAGGAAAGGGGCGATTCGTATCGCTGCGGTTTCAAAGCGTTACAAATAAGATGCAGAGCAAGGAGTGAGAAGTGACCTAATGTCACTTCGCAAGACTCATTGTGTTAGTTTATGAGTGAAGCGAAATAAACTAACCAATGAGTGGACAGTTTCTGTAAGAAACAAGAAAAAAGACTCGACCGGGACAAATGTCCAGGAAGAGTCTTTTTCGTAGTGCGACAAAGGTATGCGCCAACTACTATCGCTTTGACCAGGCAGGTCGCTTGCGAGCTTTCAGTAATCCAAACTTCTTACGTTCTACTGAGCGTGGATCTCGTTTGAGGAACCCCGCTTTCTTTAGGGTTACGCGGCGAGCCTCTTTCTCCTTTACGAGTGCGCGGGCAATACCGAGACGGATTGCTTCGGCTTGGGAAGAGAGTCCTCCACCGAGAACTTTGGCGGTAATGGTGTAGGTTTCGATACCGGCATCTTTCGTATCAAGCACTGAGTGTACATCTTTATGAAGGGCGAGGTGTGGAAAGTATTCTTCGAGTTTCTTATCGTTGACCATGATAGTCGTTTCTGAGGCTGGTGTCAGACGAACTCGTGCAGTGGCTGTTTTACGGCGACCAATTGCTTCAATATAGCGTCCAGGTGTTTTTGTTGCCATATTATTCAGTAATTACGAGGTTCTTAAGCATTGGC
Source organism: Candidatus Kaiserbacteria bacterium (assembly GCA_031430855.1). Lineage (GTDB taxonomy): Bacteria > Patescibacteriota > Minisyncoccia > Phycocordibacterales > UBA918 > OLB19. The sequence continues at coordinate 32,191 of JANPCG010000006.1, read as the reverse complement.
TTCTTGAGCTTGGTGTTAGCGAGCATTCCAGCAATCGTACGGTGTACGACCTCGGCATATCCTAAACGCTTTCCAAGGTGCTCAAGCGTCTCTTCCTTTCGTCCTCCCGGCCATCCTGAGTACGACTGATAAATTTCCTTCTTTTTACTCTCGGGAATATCGAGCTTACTCACGTTGGTGATCTCTACGGTAACTGGAGCAACAAGATTCTTTACAAAATCTGGCTGATCCTTACCAAGGAGAACGTGAGCCGCTTCGGTCGCAACGATGCCGAGCCGCTTTCCGGCTGCGTCAATCGTGTGAACGCGGTTTTGGTTGTTCTTTTCCATATAATAATTTATTCAACAAATTCGATGACTGCTTCATCACGACCAGCTGGCGTTCGCCCCATTTTGATTACACGGGTGTAACCACCGGCGCGAGTGGCAAACTTAGGCGCAATTTCTTCGAACACTTTTTTAATAATATCAGCTGCAGGTTCACCAAGTCGACTCGCCACAATGCGGCGAGCAGCCACGGTATTCTTTTTGCCGTGAGAAACTAAACGCTCAATGAATGGGCGAAGTTCCTTAGCCTTTGCTTCAGTGGTTTTGATTTTCCCGTTCTCAATGAGTGAGACTGCGAGACCTCGAACAAGTGCAGTCCGCTGAGAGCGGCTGCGTCCAAATGTTCGGTTTTTATTTCCGTGTATCATATAATTTATGCTCCGAGTGAGAGACCCATAGATTCGAGGAGACTAAGAATCTCTTCAACTCCTTTTGGTCCAATCCCATCGAGGGCTAGGATATCATCTTTTGTCTTTCGCACAAGTCCCCCTACCGTTCGGATTGAAGCAGTCTCGAGTGCAGCGAGTGTTCGGCTTGAGAGTTCAAGGGTCTCGATTCGAGTCTTAAGCATCTCTGTATCTACGGCAGTCACTTCTAGGGCAGCTGGAAGTGTGTTCTCAACAACAGCACTTTGAGCTGATTGGTCTTGGAAACCAATGATTGCCTTCAATTGGTGAATCATTATTTCAATTGATTTCTCGAGCGCTTGGCGCGGAGTAATCGTTCCGTCAGTTTCAATTGAAATACGAAGACGGTTATAGTCAGTTCGGTCACCAACACGCATGTTCTCTACTTCGTAGTTTGCGCGACGGATAGGCGTAAAGACAGCATCGAGGGCAATGGTTCCAATTTCTACCTTGTCTCGCTGGTGGATTTCGCGCGGAACGTAGCCGAGACCTCGTTCAATAGTGATTTCCATATCAAGGGCCGAACCCTTCGCTGTTAATTCAGCAATGTGCTGGGTTGGATTTAGGACTTCAACTTGGGTTGGGCAGGTAATGTCTGAAGCGGTTACCATTCCTGGGCCACTCTTCTTGAGTTTGACAACCATCGCTTCGTCGCCATGAAGCATGAAGCGAACGCGCTTGAGGTTCAAGAGAAGCGTAATCACATCCTCATTCATTCCAGCCATGGTAGAGAACTCGTGTTGGACACCTTCGATTTTGACTTGGGTTACCGTAGCTCCTGGTAGTGAGGCAAGGATGATGCGACGGAGAGAGTTTCCGAGGGTGTGTCCGTAGCCTGGGTAGAGTCCGTCAATTTCATAAATCCCCGAGAATTCAGCTTCGGATACAACGCGTGGCTTTGACGGTAGAGTTACATTTGTTTCTAACATAGTGTTCAATTTAAACTTTAATAAACCGTGTGTACCTAGCGACTGTAGTACTCGAGAACCTGTTCTGGATCAAACATATGATCAGTTGCCACGTATGATGGCATGCCTACTGCTGAGCCTGACATTGTCTTAATGTCGAATGAAAGCCAACTTGGGACACTGAGTGTCTCGTGTGAGTCTGCAAGAATAGTAAAGAGTCCACTTGCTTTACTCTGTTCACGTACCGCTATAACGTCACCTGCTTTGACTTTGTATGACGGAACATTAAGGCGACGACCATTTACAAAGATGTGACCGTGAGAAACCATCTGACGAGCAAAACGACGAGTTTTAGCTAAACCAAGGCGGTAGACTACATTATCAAGACGAGATTCTAAACGTTCGATCAAGAGCGCAATTGGCTGATGACTTGAAGTCGTAGCTTCAGCTACATAGCGACTGAGTTGCTTTTCAGTAATACCATAGGTAAAACGCATTTTTTGTTTCTCGATGAGTTGCTTTTTGTAGTCACTCGCCATTCCGCCACGCTTGCGCGTACGACCAACACGAGCTTGTGAAAGTGCAAACTTAGCAGTTTGAGTTTTTTCAAAAATTGGGGCGCCGAGACGCTTGGCAATTTTGTATTTAGGACCGATTTTCATATGATAATAGTAAATTAAATGCGTCGTGGCTTTGGTGGACGGGTACCGTTAAAGGGGACAGGAGTCATGTCGACAATCCGAGTGATGCCAATTCCCTTTCCTGAGAATGCACGGAGGGCTGATTCACGACCAGCGCCAACTCCGCGAACCACTACTTCAGCGTCTTTCATTCCCATTTGCTGAGCTTTTTCACCAATAATTTCACCAACTTTGGCAGCGGCAAACGGTGTGCTCTTGCGAGATCCTTTAAAACCAAGCGCTCCACTACTGGCACTCATTACTGCGTTCCCTTTTGGATCACAAAGTGTTAAAAGAGTATTATTAAAAGTCGCAAGAATGTTTAAGCGTCCGGCCGGAACCTTTCGCTTCGGAATACGGTTCAATGCACGAGAGCTACCCGCGATATCTGAACCCCCACTCTTTTTTACTGTACGTTTCTTACCCATATGTCGTTACGTTAGTGCTAATAAATGTTAAGTCTTTTCGAGCTTACGGCGTCCACTACCCATAGTCTTTTTCGCTCCCTTGAGAGTTCGCGCATTGGTCTTTGTGCGCTGTCCACGTGTTGGGAGACGCTTTGAGTGACGTGAGCCACGGTATGAACCAATGTCTTTAAGGCGTTTGATATTAGCAGCGATTGATCGCTTGAGTTCTCCTTCAATAGTGAAAGCCTCAACACTTTCTCGAACGGCATTTTCCTGCTCAGTTGAGAGAGTGGTTGGCTTGGCGGTGTGTTCAATCTTGTGGCTCGAAAGAATATCCTTCGCTCGAGAGAGACCTATACCGAACACTGCAGTTAAGCCGTAGGCGAGCTGCTTGTCATCGGGGATGTTGATACCTGAAATACGCATACACTATATAGTTAGCCTTGTCGCTGCTTATGGCGGGGCTTCTTTTTATTAATAACAAACACAACACCCCGTCGCTTGACGATGATATCATCTGGACTCATTTTTTTAACTGATGATCGTACTTTCATGTTGTGTTACTTAAACTCGTTTGCTAATTCGTGCTTTTCCTCCGTAGGGGTCGATAACCATACCGACTTTGTCCCCAACTAAAACCCTGATTCTGAACCGTCGCATCTTGCCAGCTAGATAGGCAATTAGAGATTCCCCGGTGTCATCTCGTATGACACGAAAAAGGGCGTTCGGGAGAGCTTCCTCTACGACACCGTACACGAGGTCATCTTTTGTTGATAATTCTGGCTGGTCCATTAGACGGGCATGAGTTTAGCAAAAGAATCGCATATAGTCAAATAAAGAGCACTTAGTAGCTGTTTATAATGTGGTTTTTTAGACACGGTACCAGTATTTTTACTTAGAAAGCTGTCTCGCTTCTGATTCTCCCGCGAATCGTTCTTCAATGATTATATCATTTAGGCTTGTTGGGAAGGTGCGTTTCCAGAATGGACGAACTTCGACTTCTCCGCGGACAATACCTTTATACTTACTGAGGACACCCTGAAGGGCAGTTTTCTCCATACCTAATAGTTCAGCTTTCATTCGTTCTGCATCAACGGTCGAAACAATTTTTGGAACACCTGCAATTTTGAATTGGAGTGTTTCGAGATTGGCAATATTGTTCTGGCTCGTGGTTGCAGAGAGATAGCTGAAGGTAAGATTATTAATGTTATCAATACGAACGGGGTCGCCATCGTAGGCTACATCAGTTTCTTGAGCTAGGAAGGCGGCAAAGTCAGTTTTCTTGAAAAGTGGAATCTGCAAAATGGCTTGTTCCCTGATAGTTACAAGATCATCACCCGATTGAACGGGAGGTAGTTCGGTATAGGTAATAGCGATGGCAGAATCAAAAGTAGTGAAATCAGCGGGTCGTTCAGCGGCGACTTTAGCCAGGAGCTGGTTTCTAAGATTGAGTTGGAGAGACTGTCTCGCCGTACTTAGCTCGCCTTCGTTAATGATAAATTTTGGTCCATTAAAACCGTTCGTAAAAGCGGCGGTATTTTTAGCTGTAATGGCATTATATAAGTCTGTAAATCCACCTTCTTTAAAGCCAGGAACATTCATCACGGTTCCGGCAGCTACATTGTGCTTATCTCCTGCTTCGTCAGCAAATACCTGCGCTCGGGTGCTGCCGGGAACAAGTGTACCACCCGCGTCTTTGAGGGCCCCTGGTACAACCACCGATTCTTGAATGCGGAATACTAATCCATCTGCAGTTTGGAAGCGAGTATTTTTAATCAATCGTTCAGCTCCAGCGGTCGCTTTCGAGATTTCGATTTCGCCGGTCGCTTGGGTTGTTACGGTTTCTTGGCCGCTGGCTTTTACTTGACTCTCGTCAGTTGCTTCAAGGGTCATGATTTCGTAACTCAACTCACCAGCTTTTGGTTCACTGTACGCAGTAAATTCTGCGTTTACATTCAATTCACGGACTTTTGGTTCAAGGGTCACGGTAGCACCACCTGTAAGTGCGCTGATACCTATCCCGGTACCGATGACGAGGGCAGCAATAATGACTCCAACAATCAGTTGGCTACGGCTTTTTTTGTTACCGTTTATAACCGGAATGCGGCCTTCCTCTTCGTCAGAAAATACTTCCGGTAGTTCTTCTGCATCTCGTGCTGGTCGTGCTGGCTGTCGTAATGTTGGTGTTGCCGAAGGACGATTAGATTCCATCTTTGGTGGCATCTCACTTGGTCGTCGCTCACGTGGTTGGGCTGGACGAATGTCCTGTAGATTCCATTTTTGTGTCATAGTACTAGTATACAGTATAGCTGCTTAGACTTGAATAAATTCACTGCAATGGTGTTGTTTGTGGAAAAACTGGGCCGCTACCAGAAGTGCCGTGTCGGGTGCTTCTGCGGTCAGTGCGGCCTTCTCTGCCGGTGAGTAGTGTTCAGTCAGTAGTTCTTCAGTTACCAGGTGGGTAGTGTGGACTGATTGCGTCGCGTTACGAGCAGCAATATCAACTTGGCGCATAAAAAATGCCTCGGTCTCCTGTCCGCCGTGGAGAAACAGTACTTTAGGGATTGATAAACTATCCCCTGTTTCGTGAAAGAGTGAAGAAATAGCGTTACGATATTCTATCAAAATCTCTTCGACTGAGTTACGTCGTGTTTCACTTAACGTTTCCATGGCTTTGGTATGGTACGGCTCTTTTAAGAACGTATATGCCTCTGCTAGTGGAATATCAAGAGCGGCAGCTACTTTACGGGCTATCGTACTAATGCCTGCAGTAGCGTGGGTGCAGTAACGTAAAATACCGCCCCGTACAATTCCAATCTCGGTGGCTTCAAAGGTGATATCAACTAAACAATACTCCGTCATCTGGTGATGGAGGTCGCGAATAATGCAGTGGAACATCAGCATGAATGAGTAGCGTTCTAAGTCTGCTTGGGGAAGAACTTTGTTCTGAAGATCACCAATTGCTTCAGTTAGATACGCTTGCGCTACCGCACTGACTTGAGTGAGAGTGAGGGTACTTACTTTTTGTCCGATTGGCGAAGCAGTTTTGTAGTCGTTCGCTAAAATATCTGTGGTGGCCCGAGTCATGATAGTAAGACCCAGATCACTCGCAAGCTCGTTTTCTTTGAGTTCTTCAGTAATTTTCTTTTGGGCGGCGTCCATGAGGCTCTCCAGTAACGCATTCGTAACAGTAAAATCCTTCTCTTCAGAATAGTTAATGACCTTGGTGATGGTGTACGACCAGGGGGCACAGATAGAGACTTGCATTGAGCGTAGTTTTGCTCCGGGCTCACGTGATTTAAGTACCCTAAGTCCTTCACTGTCTATTAATAAGACGCTATTCATTAGGGCAGTCATAACGCCTTTGGCACTTTGCACAGCGTCAGTTTTTGTTTGATTGACGGCGTACTCACGTTTAGCCCAAATAACGATGGGGTGATGCATGGTAGGGTCTGACTTCACAATCGATACGAGGACACTCCCTGATCCTATATCAATGACAGCACCATAACGAATGGATTCTGGTGAAGAACTAAATAACTTCATAACCCCCATAGTATAGCAAAGCGCCAGTAGTACTGGCGCTTTGCTGTCCCCTATTTCAAATCATTAAAATGGATTGCAAAGTAATATTAAATGATTCGAGTCAGAGAACTTTTTAAAACGAAGTGGTTTCGAGGCGTACAAGAAAAATTATTTGATGCGTATTTAATATACGGGGAAATTAATTTTGCGAAGTACAACAAAAAAACCGCTCGTTTTTAGAAGTTCGCTTATTCCAAGATTGCTTTGATGCGTCGTACCCCCGCCGAAGAGGATTCTTCTTTCGTAATTTTAAAAGTACCATTGATATCCTCTAATTTTTCTACATGTGGACCGCCACAAAGTTCGCGTGAGAGAATTGTTCCATCTGTTCCCGTCATGGTATAGACCTTTACTTCGTCTGGATAGCGGTCCCAGAAACTGGCTTCAATAGTGGGGTCGGTTTCGGCTTCGGATTTTGCCATCATATCTATCGTTACCGCACCACCTTGTTTAATGGCGTTGTTTACAAACGCCTCAACGGCAGCAATTTGTTCCGGTGTCATTTTGTCACCATGTGTAAAGTCGTAACGAAGTCGTTCGCCTGTAATGTTTGATCCGGCTTGGTGGACGTGAGTCCCTAAAATCTGTCTGAGTCCCGCGAGCATCAGGTGGGTTGCACTGTGGTAACGTACGACCGTCTCTGAATTGTCTGCTAGTCCCCCTTTGAATTTCTGTTCAGCTCCAGCGCGCGAGAGGTTGCGGTGCTCTTCCATCAGTTTTTCAAACCCTACTCGCTCAACGATAAGCCCCTTCTCGGCGGCAATTTCTTCAGTTACTTCAATCGGGAATCCGTAAGTGGTGTAGAGGTCAAATGCATTTTGGGCACTAATGGCTTGTTTAGTGATTGGGTTAACGCTTTTATCAATGACTTTTTTACCGTCTATTTCGGTGCTGCTGACATGAATCTGGAGCGAGACTTTGTTAAATTGCTTCAGTCCACTCTCAAGGGTCTTGCGGAATTGCTCCTCTTCTTTACTGATTGCTTCAATGATTTCAGTCCGCTTCTCAGTTAAATTACGGTAGTGCACTTCGTATGTCGAAATCACACTTTCTGATAACTGAGCGAATTTACCAGCCGGAATATTGATTTTATCGGCATAACGAACAGCTCGCCTCAGTAGTCGACGCACGAAATATCCCTGATCTGAATTACCTGGCAGTACTCCATCACCAATCAAGAACACTGCCCCGCGTATGTGGTCAGTAATCACTCGGAAGGCAATGAGCTCATCTTCATATTTTTTATCTGAGAGGTCTTCAATTTGACTAACAACAGTCTTTAAGAGGTCAACTTTAAATACATCAGGGTCACCAACTTTTGCGGCTGCAATACGCTCGAGTCCCCCACCAAAGTCCACGTTACGTTGTGGTAGTTTCGTAAATGAACCATCAGGTTGTTTGACGTACTCAATAAACACAGAGTTACCGATTTCAAGAAATTGTCCGGAATCGCTGTTTGGGTGCGCCGCTAGACTTCCATACACTGGGTGGGTCGCATGTTCTGGGCCAAAGTCATAGAACACTTCACTGTCGGGTCCGCCAATCTCCCCGGCGGGCATGTTAGCAGGCTTACCCGAGCGGCTCCACCAGTTCTTCGCTGCATCATAGTAGAAAATCTGACCACCCTGCATTCCGACTTGGTAGCCGTCTTCTTCGCTTCCAATAAAGACATCCTTGGCCTCAATGCCGCGTTCAGCAAATAGTTCTTTCCAGATGGCAACCGATTCATCGTCACGTGGAATACCGAGTGATTCATCACCAGCAAACACGGTAACGTAAATTCGTGCCGGATCAAGCCCGACTTCATCAACTAAAAATGAAAAAAAGTATCGAAGCTGTTCCTTTTTGAAGTAGTCACCTAAAGACCAGTTACCAAGCATTTCAAAGAAGGTGGTATGACGATTGTCCCCTACTTCTTCGATGTCGTTCGCACGGAAACTCTTTTGGGAGTCGGTCAGACGAACCCCCTTTGGATGTGGTTCTCCCATTAGGTATGGAATCAGTGGCTGCATACCACTCCCGGTAAACAGGGTGGTTGGATCGTTTTCGGGGACAAGGGCCGCAGACGGGATAATAGCGTGGCCGTTTTGGGCCATAAAAGCTAGATATTTTTCTCGAATGTCATTTCCCCCCATACAAAATAAATTACCGATTAATGAATCTGTACTATAGCAAATCCTCGATAATTGGCGAGTTGTGCACTTCTATCAAGTAGGAGGCAGGACCTCCTACTTGATAGTATGATGTTTTTGAACATGGCTTCTTTACAGTAAGTAGGAGGTCCTGCCTCCTATTTGTTAAACGATATTCCCTAGATTTGTGAATTACACTAGTGGCTGTTTTTTGATCAGGCGCCCAAATTCTGTGACATTGTCGGCAATATTGCCCAAACTGGCTTCAAATGTAGCGGTTTTGTAGGCATCAATGCCAATACTCTTGAAGATCTGTTCAACCGTACTGTTACCGCCGCTTTGGAGGAACTGATCAATCTTATTGACATAGTTTTTATCCGCGCGGTACTCTTGAATCATGAGATTACTCATTAGGAGACCATAGGCATAGGTGTAGACATAAAACATTGAACGGAAGTGTCCGATGTATACGTATGAGTATCCGTCATCATCATCAACGCTCACACCTTTGCCGAGATGGGCGCGTAGTTGTTTGGTTAAGAGTGCTGCCAGTTCTTCTTTACTCGCTGCCCCTTGGGTTCGAATTAAGGTGTGCATCTCAGTTTCAAAGTTGAAGAAGGCAATCTGTCGTTGAATTGTCGAAATGTCACGCACGAGTCGATCATGCATTAAATTAAGTTTCGTTGCAGCATCAGACTGAGCGTAGACGGCATCAAATACCAGGTTCTCAAAAAGCGTACTCGCCGTCTCGGCGGTCGTGAGTGAATAGCCTTGGTAACGCACCGGTTGGGCCGTTTTGGTGCGGGCGGTATGCAAGGCGTGTCCCATTTCGTGCGCTAGAGTCTCGAGTGATTTAAAGTTATCAACGTGATTCAGAAATACCACTGTCGGTACCCCAGTATCGCTCGACATAAAGGCACCACCACTGCGTCCCGGCTTTGGATAGACGTCAATGTGTCCATTCTCCAACATGTTATCAAAAAACGCTCCATACTCATTTTTGACCCCATAGAACACATCTCGGCAGATATCGACGGCTTCTTTGAATGGAATGACTGGCTCGTGACCAATCGGGTCGTACTTTGAGGCGTACGGAAGCGCTGTTACTCCATGTGCTTTCGCTTTGAGTTCATAAAATTTGCGACTAAGAGCAAACCCTTTGTCACTAATTGATTCGACCAATGCTTCGACACTACGGAGATCGTTTTCGTTCCCTTGGACTTTTGATTCGTACGCTTTGGTGTACCCACGTAATTCATCGTTAATTTTTTTGTCAGTTACGACGGCATTTAATTCCGGCTCGGCAAATTCAGCTAAGGCTTTAATTTCCGTACGAACAATATTCCATAACACCGGTCTTTCTTTAACAGGAATCGCTGATACTTTTTCAATTGCCTCATTTAACGGAATGTTTTTCTTTTTGTACGTGATAGTTCGTTTATTAACGATTTTATCGGTAGCCGCAATCCACATACTACGCGCCGGCGCCGCTTTGAGATTAAGGATTTTTTCCTCAGCTTCGGTGAGGGTGTGCTTGGCGGTGAGGAAAATCCGCTCCAAGAGGTACTGGTGTGCTTGGAGTTTTGGATGCTTAAGATAGGTCGCCTGGTTTTTCTTGGTGATTTTTCCAATGGCGAGACTAAAGAAAATCGTTAAGTTCCCCACTTTTGTTAAACGGTCACTGAGGAGATTAATCTGCTGTTCTGCCTTCTCATCGTTCGCATCGAGCGTATTACGGTACCAGAAATATAAAATCGGCTTACTCGAAGGAATGTCCATCAGGGCGTCGTAGGCTTTAAGTGCAGCCGCTAGTTTCTCAGGGGTACTCGTGAAATCTTTGCCAGCATATTTTTTTGCAAAAACTCGGTAGGCCGTCTCAATCGCTACGACATCCTTTTCTATGTGCGGATCAGACTCAGATTTATAATAAAGATTTTTGAGATCCCATTCAGTTTTGAAGTCGCCTATTGCAGGGGCAGAATTCTGGGGAGTGTAGTTAAAACCGGACTTCTTGTGCTTGTTTGATGGCATAAATGAAATTCTTGTATTCGTCAAAGACATGATTAAATTCGTTCAGGATTGGTCCCTCTAAACGGTGATTGATGACGTTCGCAATATTTTGATATACCTCGATCCGCTCATCCAAGTTTTTACCAAAGTCTTGGAGGAAACGATTATGATCGTCATAATATTCCTCAACAGAGGTCCGAAAATTGTGAATCTTATCAACGGCAGCAATCAAAGCCGCTTCCCTTGGTCCATTTTTGAGTTGTTTGGCATAGGCTGTCTTACTTTCATTCCAGGACAACTTTCGTTCCCCATTCATTTTAGGTTCAGTGAGCGTGTCAACAATTTCGCGCACGCGGCCGCCAAAGTCTTCTTCGAGTTCCTCTGGCGTGTAATCGGTGTCTTCAATTGTGTCATGAAGTAAGGCAGCAATGATCACGTCTTCGTCGTTGGTGTAGTCAGGGAGTATCGTCGCAACTGAAAAAAGATGCGTTACGTACGGAAAGGGCATCGATCCCTTGCGAGTTTGGTCCCGGTGGAGGACGGCTGCGGCCCGAATAGCTTGTTCAATCCGATACGAGTACATAAAAGTTTGGATTATTTTTTGTCTCCCTGCTCGCGCTCTATTTGGTTTTTGCGCGCATTAATTCTTACCGTCAATTGGGGTAATTGTTCATGAAGACGGGTTAAATCCTCCTCATGACGTCTGAGTTTTCCACCCCAATCACGCTTCACCCGATCTAACTCATCCTCGAGTCGATCACGAGCTTTTTCAATCTCACGTAACACCTTAGTCTGCTCAGTGATGTTGTGATCACGAGTGTCTTCGAGTCTTTCTAATTCAGTATCTTGATACATAATAGTGTTATATAACAACTCCCTCACTCGCTAATATAGCACGTTTTGCGGCAGTTCCTCCACGATTGTATCCACCCAGGGTGCCGTCAGTTCGAATGACACGGTGACACGGTACGGTCGGGTCATAGTTTGCTGCCATGATGTTCGCAACGGCACGCGCTGCCCGGGGATTTTTAGCCGCTCCCGCAATGTCTTTATAGGTCCGGACTTCCCCTTTGGGGATTTCCCTGACTATCCGTTTGACGGAGTCTGTAAATGTCTCCGGTAGGCTATTTTTTGTGTTTGGCATGGATGGCTAAAAGTTTCTGACCGGTAGCTGCACGATACGGGCAGTACTCACAGGCGGAACCAGTTTCGGGATAATTATCACTCTCGAGACAAGCTTTAATGTTGGCTAAGGTTCCCTCTATCCATGAGGTGTCACCAGTGCACGGGATCAAGGTGGTTTCAAATTGGAGTGTGTTATGGAAACCGTCCGGGGTCTTTAAGGCATTTGCGTACACGAAGTAACCCATCGGATGGATCGGAAATCCCATCTTGGTTAAGAGCCATTGGTAGACACCGATTTGACGTTCGTACTGGGCTTCCCAGGCAGAATCAGAGAGGCTCGTGATTTTTCCGTCTTTGCTGGTCGCTTTATAATCAACGACAATAAGCGTTCCATCGCTATGTTGCCAGATATCATCTACTCCCCCGGAAACCGTGAGACCGGTTACTGGGTCTTTGTATTCGAGACCAACAAAGGGGTCTCGCCAGACATCCATGTCTTTATGCTTGAAGGGTACCGCGTCGATGTTGTACTCGGTCATAATGGGATGAGGCGTACCGGCAGTGCGGTGAACATCAAATTCTTTTTTAAATAATTCATCAACCGTGATATTGAGATTAAAGCTCGGCATGCCCGGTCGTTTGGTCCCGAGTTTATTGTCGATATAGAAACACCGTGGACACTCGATAAAAAAGTCTATTTTTGAGCGCGACAAACGCCATTTGGCTCCGCCATAGTTCCAGTCTGCCATTCGGTTTGGGTTATATCGTTTAGTGTATTCAGCCATAGGTATGGGTAGTATATCATGCGCCGCTTTAGACAACAGAAAAGCCCCCGAAGGAGGCTTTTCTTAAAAATCACTGATTGCAAAGATTGTTTATTTTGGAAAACGCTTTAATGCGAGGAGCATAGATTTTCTCAGTGCAAGACGTACTGGATGTACAGCGAGTGCTGAGAAAGTCGTAGCGACAAAGCAGTAAAGTGTTTTACTAATAAATTACCTATTTTGCAGTGAAGGTAGCAAACTCCTTGGCGATTTGCACATCCTCAGCCAAATTGAACTTACGGTCACCACTTTCTGAGTAGAAGACCACTGCGTATTCTTTTCCACTGATAGTTGGACTTTGGAGGGTTACTTCAGTTGGATTGAGTCCTTGTTCACTACTGAAACGGGCTACGCCTTTAAGTAAACCAAGTTTACCGTCATTGTAATCACGGATACCTACCCAACCTTCGGCTGATGGAAACGTTACATCTTTGAGACTTACCGTCATCCCGGCGGCTGTACTATCAACACTCGCTGCGCCATCACCGACAGGGAGAACTGGAGCCACCTCTTCTTCCATTGCTTCTTCAGTCTCACCTGTTTCCTTTTCTTTATCGGTCGCCATTTCTTTGTCGTTATCCTTCTTGGTATCAACTGGCTTGTTGTCGGCGTCACCACTAAATGCCCAAACTAATAGTCCACCGATTAAGAGTCCTACAACGAATGAAACAATCGTCTTTTGGTTTTCTTCTTTTTGTTCTGCCATATAACTTGTTATGAATTGCTGAAATAAAGATTAATACCGTCCAGTATACCACCGCATTTGAGGCAGCAATATTGACAATGGCTGGCTTTCAGCGGCTTATGTGACTCGACGTGATACCAGAGGCTTCGGCCATGACCGCTTCATGCTTGCTTACGCTCAGATGTAGCCGTCGCAATACGTGTGGTTTATCAACTAAATCACGGACGAGGATAACGTCAAAAGAAATGAGGGTAGCAATCTGGCTACTCGTTAAGGTATGAAGGACGGTAATGGGGTAGATGCCCGCTCGTTGAATCCGGTCATGGAGATTGTCTTTGCGGGGATAGTCCCAGCTCAGCATATTGATACCAACGCACGCACCGTATTCTTCGGCGGTTGAGGTAAATTTGGTATTGGTAATGAGCCAAAATTCGGTGATGCCACAAATATCATCGGTACAAATCCGGGCTTCACGTAAGTCTAAGAGCCGCGCGTATGAATACATGGCAACTTGCAAATCAGTTTTGATGCCGGGCCGGGCATGGAATTTAGCCTCTCCCACAAAACTATGATCACTCTTGTACGCTGCGATATCTATTTCATGAGGAGCGCATTTGCCACGAATGATTATCCCCGTGCGGGTATTGTAGCCATCGGCCTCAAATAATTTCCCTAAAAATTTTTCAAAGGGAAACCCAGTTGGTCCGAGTCCAAACAGGGCTCGTCTGAGGGAATAGCGGGCAGCGGCAGGCTGCTCTGCTCTACGGATTAGTTCAAAGGCGTGACGGTAAATTTCTTGCGTTTTAATCCCGTCATAAAGATTTTGTTCAATCACAATAATTACCTCGCGGATCTCATCCGGAGTGGCGCCTGCTCGCCTTAGGGAGCGCCGTAGTTTTTCAACGTTAAAGTACTCGGTACTTCCGTCTGCCTTCGTTACCTTATATGACACTACAGAATCATACCACCACCGACACACACATCATGGTCATATAATACACAGGATTGTCCAGCGGCTACAGCTTCCGTGGTGTCATTAATTTCGAGCGTAATTGTTTCGTCAGAAATAGCGATGACGGTAACTGTAAACGGCGTTTGCCGATATCGACTCTGGGCTGAAAAGGTATTGCCCACCGTGATGTTACGACGAAGCGTTATTGTGCCGAGGAGGATGGAACTTGATACTGCTTGGGTAGGTTGGGTTGCTGATACGGTAATAGTGTTGGCTGTTATGTCTTTATATATCACGTAATGCGGGGTACGGTTGCTGTCTTTCGTCTCGAGCGTGAATCCCTGTCGTTGACCAATAGTGTACACAAATGCTCCACGGTGTGTTCCTACTACCTCGCCCGCTTCATTTAGAACGTTCCCTGGAGTAAGGGTGATGTAGTGCGATAAAAAGTCAGGAATATCAACGTGACCCAAGAAACAAATGCCCTGACTATCTTTCTTTTCCGCTGTCAGTAACCCTGCCGCTTTCGCTTCCGCACGAATGACGTCTTTAGTACTGTTACCAACCGGCAGGAGTGTATACGCTAATTGTTCAGGGGTGAGTGTCCACAAAAAATAACTCTGGTCTTTGTTCGTATCAATACCGCGAACGAGGGTGTCACTAATATGCTGAGCGTAGTGTCCCGTTGCAATGTAATCCGCGCCGTGCGCTTCTGCGAACTTCATAAAAGCGCCAAATTTGACCTCCTTGTTGCACATCACATCTGGGTTGGGTGTCTTGCCTGCCCGATAACTTTCAATGAAATATGCAGCCACCGCGTCACGGTAGGTCGCCTCAGCGTCACACGTCAAAAATGGAATCCTTAAGCGAGCGGCGACACGCATGGCATCAAGTCGTTCGGCTTCCCAGTTACATACCAAAAAATCTGGGTGCCAGACCTTTATAAACACCCCCGTAACGTTATAGCCAGACGCTAAAAGTCGTTTGGCAGCGACTGAAGAATCAACGCCACCAGAGAGCCCAACAAATACTTTTTTTGGTTGATTCATACGCGTCTTGGTACGCTACCACGTCGTGCTTTATTAACGCAAATAGCGAGCAATATTTACTTTGTGTTCATCAAACGTGCGGGCGTAGTGGAAATCCCCATCCTCATCAGTAATATAGAAAAAGTATTCAGAAGACGTTGGCTCAAGTACGGCCATGATTGAGGTAAGGCCAGGGTTACCAATCGGAGTGGGCGGCAATCCAGGGTTGGTATAAGTATTGTACGGTGAATCAATTTTTAAATCTTCGGGAGTTAATTCCGCGAGGGTTTTATGCAGGGCGTATTCAATCGAGGCGTCGACTTGGAGATACATATCTTCATTCAAACGGTTACGGAGGATTCCAGCGACCATCTGCATGGATTCCGGAGAATTAGCCTCGCGCTCGATGATTGACGCGAGGATGATAACTTCGGCTTCGGTGAGTCCGCTTTCGGCAATTTTGGTTCGCAGTGGAGTAAGTGTTTCTTCATAAAGGGCTCGCATTTTATCGAACAGTTCTTGTTCAGTGAAGGTAGTTGGAATGCGGTAGGTTTCAGGAAATAATTTCCCTTCGTACGAAGTGGCCAGAGCCATGAACACTGCAGCGTCAAAATTCAGTAGGGTCTCAGCGGCGCGTAAGGCTACGTCTTCAACCGACTCTCCTTCACGGTGCGTAAATGAAATTAAATCAGCATCAAAGTCACCCTTTGTGAGGGTTTCAGCAATACTATAGACATCCATAATTTCTTCAAACTTGTAGGTGCCGGCTTTCAGGGTGGTAGGATCGTGGTACAGCACAATAGCGAAATACAACATCATCTCTGACTGAACGACTCCTGCTTCGCGCATCGTGAGTGCAATATCTCGTACTCCCGAACCAGGTAGAACAGTAACCGTAGTACCTAACGGGAAATTGTCAGGCGCAGCAGCGAGTTTAGTTAGAATAATGTAGGTTACGAGTAACGTTAATCCAAGAAATAGCATTAAAATTGTTACCAGTCGCCTATAAATACTCTTTTTTGCACGCGCCCCCGATGCTCCCAAGGGGAGCTCTGTGTCTAATTCAGTCGCCATACATTATTGTGGATTACCGGTTGGAAGATTTGGTGGGGCTTCTTTACGAGTCGATGGAATGCGTGCGAGGCCTGGCGTAACTACTGAACTACCGGGAATATGAAACATGGTAGCTAACTCCTCGACGGTAAATATCTTTGGTGCATCAATACCGCTT
The DNA here is from genome assembly GCA_031430855.1 of Candidatus Kaiserbacteria bacterium. Lineage (GTDB taxonomy): Bacteria > Patescibacteriota > Minisyncoccia > Phycocordibacterales > UBA918 > OLB19. Next base: position 15,891 of record JANPCG010000006.1, on the reverse strand, counting down.
ACAGATTCACGGACAGTATACCGACGTTGTTTGTAATCAGCTAACTCACTTTTCTTGAGGCGCATTTTCTTTTTGCCTGAGTAGTCAGAAAAAACATTATAGTTAAAATCAGTTCGCCAGCGCGCTCCGATTGCATTTCGTTTTAGGACGTCATACTGGGCAAACGTACGAATCATCGGTGCAATCGCATTGCCATCAAAATTCCCTTTTTTTGCAATATACATCCAACGGATAGCAGTTTCGTAGGCATATTTTCCGACATTTCGCTCCATTGCAACAATCTTATCTCGTTCTCCGGTAGTTAATCGTGGCTGATCTTCTCGTTCTTCTGGATTAAGGGTATTCTTTTTGAAGTGTCCTCGTCCCATCAGTTTATCAATTGCCTCAAATACCTCCCCTTCCCAAGTGTCGTGTTTATGGAGACTTCCCGTTTTAAAATTTTGTTTGGCGTGTGGTTTACACAAAATTTGTACCCATACTCGTTCATGCGGCTTGTAGGTACTCAATTGCTCGAGCATAGCAGCCATTGGTTCAAATTTAAGCTCTTCTTTTGGCAGTTTATCCATCCCAAAATCAATGTAGGTCTTAATCGGGTATACTTGATCGTCTTTTTTACCCATATGAAAAGACATCATCTCCCACTGTTCGGGGTCCCAAACTACTTCTGAGGTGTAGTCAATCATTTCTTCAACTACTTCGATACCCGGGTATTGGGCATACAATTGTGCCTCGATTTGATTCTTAATTTTTTTGGTCGGAACATTTACATAAAAGCGCACATCACCCCCAAAGGAGACGAGCTCAAAACTGTACGTGAGCGGATGTTTACCATCGATGTATATCTGCATTAAGTTATCCGCTCCGTTGGTGTTATGAATCTGTGCCATCACACTCTCCATTGCTTCGGGAGACTTGAGTACTTCTTGTGGTAGTTTAATGCGAAGTGTTGAGCGGCCTTGGCTAATGGAAAATTTAAGACGCGTGTATTCCACCCACTTTTCATAAAAGAGGTAAAACAATAAAAACGGTACCCAAACCGGTGACAGTGCAATAATAAAAGCAAAAATCGGTTCCGGGCTGACCCCGACTAAGTCAAAGGTAAATTTAAATACAAAGAGGGCCACCAGTACGAGTAGTGGACCCATAATTGCGCCGCCGAGGATTTTAAGTATATCGTCCATGTGTGAGTATTGTACCTTACCTCCGCCTACTCTCGCACGTTAAACTGTGGTCAAAAAGGTGAAATCAGGTAGCTTATTCAGCGATGGTGTAAGTACCGTTACTGAGCCGCTTGAAGAGATTGGTATCTTGGAGATTGACCACAATGGTGTTGTCTTTTACGTATCGTTCCTTACGTACCTTATCAATCAATTCTTCGCGTGAGAGGGGGCCTTCGTTCTGGAGGATTTCGCGGAGGACGTCTTTGACAACACCTGCCGTGTAGCCCCACTCTGTGAGTGCGTAGAGACCTCGACCAACGAGGACAAAACGGGCATCTTTGATAAGTTCGTTGTGGGTAGTTGCGACGTGTGCCTTATGCTTGAATAGCTCCTTGATTGATTCGGATACTTCTTTGAAGTGCATTGGTGAACCATGGCGCTTTACTGCGAGATATGCGTAATCACGAATTCCCTTCACGCGCACGTTTGGACTATCGCTTGGTCCCCAGTCACCGAGTGGGTTTTGGGCAATTTGCTTTGAGATCATGAGCCATCGCTTCAAAGTCTCGTCATCATGCTTTTCAGCCACTTCAATCAATTCAGTGCGGAAACGATTGAGGATTTCAGCTTCACTGACCAAATCATCGCGATTGAGGGTACCGTAAACGTTCCGTAAAGCTTTTTCAACTGTTTCAGCAATTTTCTTTTCCGTAAACCAACGGTGGGTATAGAGTGGGTTTTCCTTGCCTTTGTAGAAAGCGTCCCCTACCACGAGGAGGAAATAGAGATGATTTCGAGTGGCTTCATCAGGCGCCAAACTATCTAAAAGCACGTGTTCAGCAACGACGCCACCTCCCATTTGTTGAATTAAAGTCTGGAGCTCGAGAAATAACTCTGCGTGTTCCGCATAGACAGGTGACTTCTGGACTGAAGCAATACCGTAGTTTTCGATCTGACGAACTCGCTCACGAGTGATCCCGTATGATTGTCCAATGGCTTCAAGGGTGAAGGTTTCATTATCAGCTCCAAGACCGTAGCGCTTGATGAGAACATCACGTGCGCGTTCTGGCAGTTGAGAGAGAAGTTTTTTGGTTACTTGTTTTGGTTTAAACGTAATCATACTTAAAGTGGTAGTTTCTAAAAATTAATTGCTTCGTTTATTTCCCTCTGCTTTTTTGTAATGCATTTATATCATGCCAATTGATTTACGTCAACACATCGCCACAAACCTAGGTCGGAAGGATGAGGTTGATGATTTTCCCGGGCACGTAGATGACTTTATTCGGTGTGATTCCCTCTAGCCTGGTCCTGAGAACAGGATTTTCTTTTACCATATTGAGTGCTTCCGCTTCGCTTGCGTTTGGGCTAAGTGTGATATCTCCTCGTAATTTACCGTTAATTTGCACTCCAATAACAACTTCAGTATCGCGTGCCAGTTCCGGGTTTGCCGTCGGGTACTCCGTTAAGTGGATTGATGTTGTCTCCCCCAATTCAGTCCAGATTTCTTCAGTAATATGCGGGGCAAATGGTGCTAAAAGTCGTGTAAACATTCGGTAAGTTTCTTCGGTTAACCCTTCCTTTTCGGCGAGATTTACAAATATCATCATGGCACTAATGGCCGTATTGAACTTAAATTCAACAATATCAGTGTTTACTTTGGCAATGGTTTTGTGGAGTTGCTTGGTGACAGTGAGTGGTTCATTCGGGATAATATGATCACGTAGCCCGTACGCACGCTCCAAGAAACGACGCAAACCAGCAATTCCACCGAGGTCAAACGGGTAGTTGCTTCCCTCGTATGGTCCCATAAAGGCGAGGTACATTTTGACCGTGTCTGACCCGACCAAAGCTACCTGGGCATCAGGATCGATGACGTTGCCTTTGCTCTTGCTCATTTTGTTTCCGTCTGGCCCAAGGATGAGTCCACGGTTAATTCGTCGACGATAGGGTTCTGTTTCAGTCACGAGCCCCAGGTCAAAGAGTGCCTTTTGCCAGAAGCGCGAGTAGAGTAAGTGCATTGTGGTGTGTTCAGCCCCTCCAAAGTAGATATCGATTGGCATCCAGTTCTTTTGGGCTTCAAGCGATGAGAGAGAGTCAGGATTCGCGTTATCAAGATACCGTAGGAAATACCATGATGAATCGACAAACGTATCCATGGTTTCGACTTCCGGTGTCCATCCAACACCAAAGATTTCCTCAGTTCGTTTCCTTAGCGCTTCACTTTTAGCGAGTGGCGCGACACCGGTCGGTTTAAAATCGACGTCTTCGGGGAGTACCCACGGCAAATGTTCCTTAGGAACAATGTGAGCTACTCCTTCTGGTGAATATACAATTGGAATCGGAACACCCCAGTATCGCTGTCGTCCAATTGACCAATCACGAATTCGATAGGTTGAGGTCATTTCCCCTCCCACTTGCGCAACAATTTTTTCCTTCGCTTCGTCTGAATCCATTCCATTAAATTCACCTGAGTTCATTAAATAGCCAGCTCCGGTCAAAACGGTATCCTTTTGGAGTAATTCCCAAACCTGCTTTTGATGATCAGGTGTAAGTTTAGCGAGAACCTGAGTCTTTTCTACCCAGACTAACGTATGTAGAGAATTTTCTGCTTCTGGAATAGAGCCCTGCTGTTCGAGATTTTCTACTTCACCTAAAAAGGTATAGGTGTGGGCACAGCGATTTTGTTTTTTATGTGAGGCGCAATATTTTGCCGCGGTAATCCATTTGAGTGAATGAACGATTTTTACATTATCTAGAGCAGCTTCTTCTTTTATTTCCGCTAGCGCAGCTTCCTCTGGAGTTTGCCCTTCTTCAATACCACCCATAATTGCTGTAGTGATTCCTTCGAGAGTACCGTGCCAATTTAAGAGTGCAAATTTACCGGTACTCTTGTCGCGTAGATGTATGATGACAGTATCTCGTTTTACTTCTTCATACCCAGACTGCGGTGGGTTTTTTGAATCATTAGCACACGGCACAACTACTTGTTTTATTGGTAGCCCAAACTTCGTTGCAAAGGCATAGTCTCGTTCATCATGCGCTGGTACGGCCATAATGGCTCCGGTGCCATACCCGCCGAGTACATAGTCGGCCACGTAGACGGGAATCGCTTCCCCGCTCGCGGGATTAATAGCGGTAATCCCTTCGAGTTTTACCCCAGTCTTTTCTTTTGTGGCATCGAGCCGATCTTGTTCATCTTTTTGCTTCGCAGTAGTAATATAATTATTAACCTCCGTCAAGTTCGAGGTCTCGCCTCGTACCTTGTCATTTTGTAGAAGTGGGTGTTCAGGTGCAAGGACAACATATGTTGCTCCGAATAACGTGTCAGGTCGAGTAGTAAATACGGTAACAGTGTCACCAGTTGAAAGCTTAAAATCAATCTTCGCCCCGCGACTGCGGCCGATCCACTGCCGCTGGGCTTCTTTAATATGTTCTGGCCAATCAAGCGCATTGAGGTCATCAGTCAGACGGTCAGCATACTCTGTAATCTTGAGCATCCATTGCGGCATTTCTCGCTTCTCTACCACATCACCTGAGCGTTCACAGGTTCCGTCAGTTAGTACCTGTTCGTTTGCAATCACTGTGTTACATCCCGGACACCAATTAACCACTCCCTTACCACGATACGCAATTCCCCGCTCAAAAAACTGCGTGAACATCCACTGGGTCCATTTGTAATAGTCAGCATCAGTCGAATTGGCGGTTTTGTCCCAGGAAAAACTGCAGCCCATTGAAATGAGTTGTTCACGCATGTAGGCGATGTTGTCGTTCGTCCACGCCTTAGGATCTAAATTGCGCTTAATAGCCGCATTTTCTGCCGGGAGTCCAAAGGCGTCAAAACCCATCGGAAATAAGACCTGGGTTCCCTTCATGCGCTTAAAGCGCGCATAGATATCAGGGACGGCAAAGGCATACCAGTGTCCAATGTGGAGGTTTCCTGACGGGTACGGCCATTCAACCAGGACATACTCTTTAGGTTTTGTTACGTCTCGTTCTCCGACGGTATAGATTCCACTTTCTTTCCATCGCTCTTGCCATTTCTTTTCAATCTGGGTGGAATCAAATTTTTTATGCATAGGAGAAGACAGAATTCATGATGAGTAAAGGTACCCATCATTATGCCGTGTAGCCAAAAATAGTCAAAGGCCCACACTAGGGTGGGCCTTTTTGGTGACGTGGGCAGTTCGGATTGACGACATACGCAATCGTTGCACTGCTATCAAGGACGACTACACAGTTGCATCGTTCGCTTCGGTAATTGGATGGGGTCGTGGTAGGTTTGGTGTGACACCGTGCACACGGCTGTGGCAGATGGTATTCATCGAGCTCACAGCCACAATTTTGACAATGCAAACTATCCACGTCTTGTGTCCTCCCTCAAGGATCTGTTTGCGCCTACAGTACGACTAAGAGGAGCGATTGTAAAGTTTATTTTTTAACTACCCGCTTGAAACAGTAGACACCAGCTTTGTATTGCCAATCATTACCATTCTGAATCATTGTCTTTTCGTCTATATATGGCGCGGCAAAGGCGTCCGTTTGACTTTCTTTTGAAAATTCAGCACAGAGTTCAAAGCCCGCTTCAGTGGCGACGTAGGTATACGCTGTCCGTCCCTCGGGAGCGGTAGGAGCATTAAATTCACCGTAGGCTGTATTCATGGTGTCTGGTAGTTTCTTTTCAGTCCCCAGATACTCTTCAATTTTGTATTGAATATTTTGGAGGTCCATAATTTGTGCTTGGTCGAGTTTCATCTCACGCACAGCGGCGGGGGTTTCAATGTATGAAAACCCAAACGCGACAGCAGTAAAGGCCACAATACATGCACCAATCCCAAACAGAATAGATTTACTCTCGTTCTTTATCCAGTACCCACGAGCATCAAGGATATAGTAGTGAACTGCCGCTCCAATAACGACCAAGACTGCCATCGCCTTGTAGATAAACCGCTCGGTAACTTCACCGTTTAAGAAGGTCATAATCACGACCACGAGATCAACGAGTAAGGCACCAATACCGAGAACCAAAGAAAGATAGATCAACCATTTAGTCAGCGAGAGGTACTGTTCACTTACTTCGGAACGTCGAATCTTATTTACGAGTCGAGTCAAAATCAAATAGGTGGGGAAAAATACCAATACCATAGCGATACCAAGTCGGACGCTGTTGCTGGCGCTCTCGATCATATAGTAGCCTTCGGTTGCATCAGGAAACTTGAGATTAATGATGCCAAACAGGAGCACTATGAGAAATGAGAGTGAAAGGTAGAGGCTAATTAATGAGCCGAGCTGGAGGGCAAAATGCATCGGAGTGCTATTTTTATGGTTGGATTCTTTCATGTAAAAATGGTTATAAAAAATAATACCTTTGTAACTACCTCATAAGTATACTCCTGTTTAGATAAAAAAGTTGCCAGGCACGGTTAGGTGCCTGGCTTTTTTTCGATGGTGAGGTCGGTGTACCCATGGTCAGACGGCGTCTTTCTTTGGACGACGTATTTGGTTACTTGCTCTGCCAACCCTACCGAAGCAAGTGCAAAGTTTGCTTCGCGGCTGGACTTAGACTTGGGGTACCACTTTGTCCTGGTGTTAGTGATATTGAACTGATCATTGAGATTGATCCCGCGGCTAAACCCAAACGCAGAGGGGTTTTCCAAAAGTTTCCGCAAAGCGTCGTTCTCTGAAGTGAGGTTTAAATCACCAAGCACAAGCGAGTGTGGTTCGTCCCCTGAGAGCTTTAGCAACTTTCGTTGCTGAGCAATCACGGCAGCAATTTGGGACGATTGCGCATTGCGAGCGGGGCTGTCGATCTTCCCGGCTCGTGAGTGAAGACCATGCACTCCTGCTACGGTAACGTGACCATATCCGGTGTCGATGGTGGTTACGTTCGCCTTCCGTGAGCCAGCTCGACCAGTAACGTGTCCTGTCTCTCGGTGGAGTGTTTCGGTATTAACGTTCCCAATCCCGTAAATCAGAGCAACCTCGTTACGCACTATCGCCACCTGGCGTTTAATGAGAACCAGATTGCCGTAATACACGGGCAGATCTGTTGCTTCATAGTCATGCAATGCTGTCACATTAAAGTGTGGCGCAAACATGTATCGATGGGTCGTTTTGAGGCGATCCATCAAGCGGTTACCGAGCTTGAGGTCAAGCGGACCGGGACGGTGTCCAGGTGAGCGTGGCGGCACAAACCGTTCCGTTTGGGAATCATTTGAGACATGCACTTCGTGCAGCACCAAATAATCAAACGTATGCGCCAAGTCGACAATGAAATCAACGATGTGATCACGTTGGCCGGCACTCCCGGGGATGCACCCAGACCAGGTATTGAAACTACCGAAACGCAGTGTGGCAGCATATTTCATGGACATAGCCTCCGTCAAAGAACTTCGTGGCCTACAATAGCTGCATTTGTGTGTGAAAGCAATGAAGGTATGGTGGTATTCGCACAATTACGATGGTCCGGGTATACTATATTTCTATGAAATCAGATGAATTAAAAAACGCCCCAAAATTATTCTGTGAAAGTATTAACGTTGCGTACACCCCAGAATTTTTTGTGATGGGATTGAGTTCTGGTAACCAAGCTACCATTTATTCCTTAACGCCTCAGCACGCCAAGCGCTTGCAGCAGTATCTCACGCATCAAATTAGTGAATACGAAAAGGAACATAAAGAAATTACGGCTGAATGGAAGCCGACGATTGTGAGTCCGGTTCAGCGGGCTAATCCTCCAATGGAAGGGTCTTAGAACATCAAAACGAACGCATTTCGTTGTTGCGCTACACAAAAAACCGCTCGCCGTACAAAAGTACGTGTCGCGGTTTTTTGTTTGCGCGCCTAGAACTGCATCTCCTTTTGGATGTTCTAAAAAATTTTAAAATCACTAAAACAAAGGACCGGCCTTCGCGAAGGCCGGTCCTTTGTAGTGTTTTAATATAAAAACAATCAACCCCGCGCCGTGGCGCGGGGTCGGATTTCATTATTGGCCAAAGCGCTTTTCGAGAATTTCTCGAATCGCGTAGCCATCGGTCTGTTGTCCATCGGGCGATGTTTGTCTCAAACAGTCGAAGCAGATGAGGCTGGTTACTCCCAAGAGCTCAAGAACCAGATACAGGAGTGCGAACCCCGTCACAATCTCAAGTGCGGTATTGGCAAACCCGAAGTACCAAATGACGAGCATCACCGCGGCAAAGCCAAAGGCCAGATTGAACGCCGCTCCCGCCGCATAGACTACGAGACGCTGCCACCATGACAATCCCCTGATATCATCACCCGAAACGACAACGGTACTTTTGTTGGTATTTAGGTGAAATGAAAAGATTGTCGTTTGAATGGTCATTCGACACATCAGTCTGGTGTCGCCAATCTTGAACTCAAGGGGGTAGACACCAAACAGACGTAGTGCCAGGTAGTGTCCACTTTCATGGACAAACTGACTCACATACGTCAATAGTGGGCGTGCCCTGTTGAGACAGCAAATCATGGCACCGTAAGCGAGTAAGACGGCCAGAATGATTGAAGATTCCACAAGTTGTTCCCTCTCGTAATGTTTCTACAGAAAACAATACAACACATTGCATAAATAGCAATGTGCTCTCTAGTATCTCCAGTTAAAACACAAAGGACCGGCCTTCGCGAAGGCCGGTCCTTTGTCGCTTTGTTAAATCAAAAACTCAATCACGTCTCCGTCTTTCACAATGTAGTCTTTTCCCTCGGCACGCATCTGGCCGCGTTCTTTGGCAACCACTTTACTCCCGGCAGCAACTAAGTCTTCAAATGTAATCACTTGCGCGCGAATGTACTTCTTTTCAAAGTCAGTGTGAATCGCTGCGGCTGCCTTCGGGCCGGTACTCCCAATGGGTACGGTCCACGCCCGAGTCTCCTTTTCACCGGTAGTGAAATAGGACATCAGACCGAGTCGGTCATAACAGGCACGAATCAGGCTCCCTACCCCACTATCTTGTGCTCCATATTCACGACGGAAATCATTTTTCTCATCTTCAGACAGGTCACGAAGCTCATGTTCCATTCCCGCATCAACGACCACATACTGACTATTTGTTTCCTCAAAGAATTCCATGAGGTCCTGCCATCGTTCATCATTCTGTTCATCAAGGTTAAATGCATCGGTCTTCTTGTTACAAATATACAAAAACGGCTTCATGGTAAGTAGGTGAACACTACGGATGGCTTTTGTTTCTTCTTCGGTCATCTCGAGCGTGTTCGCGAGCTTGCCCGCTTCAAGGTGTGGCAACATCCGGGCGAGGACATCACGTTCAACCACTGCATCTTTATCTCCACGCTTGGCGTCACGTTCGACGTTCCCGAGTCGCTTGGCGACCGTCTCTGCATCAGCGAGGATTAACTCGAGGTTTATTACTTCAATGTCACCCAAGGGGTCAATCAGCCCTGACACGTGGTGAATATCACCATCTTCAAATATGCGGACAACTTCAGCAATCATATCGGTCTCGCGAATATTAGCGAGGAACTTATTTCCTAAGCCTTCTCCGGCTGACGCACCTTTTACTAATCCGGCAATATCAACAAACTCCACCACAGCGGGAATAATTTTATCGGTCCCCGAAATAGCGGCGAGAGTAGCGAGGCGACTATCAGGCACTGCTACTACACCAACGGTAGGGTCAATCGTCGCAAACGGATAATTGGCAATCAACACCTCATTTTTGGTAAGGGCGGTAAACAACGTCGACTTCCCCACGTTTGGTAATCCAACAATTCCAACTGATAGTGACATAATTTGCGCAGTGTAGCAGATTTTGCACCAAAGACAACCAAAAAGCGCTGTTAATGTATGGTTTATACTTTGGTATATGAGTAGTTTTCCCTTAGAATTAAGTCATGGACTTTTTTGAGGCTCCTTATAAACAAGCCAAACCTGAACAGCTTTCAGAATCACCAGTTAATGACGACATTGATTTGCTGCAAACAAAGATAGATGCGTTAGAAGTTGAAATGCTTTCGGATGAGACCATGTCTCGTCTGCCTGACTGGTGGTATGAAAAACCAGTTCCCGGTGATTTAGAGCATAAGCTAGAAAACCCAGCAGATATTGCTCGGTTTATAGAGATAAAAACAAGGTTCCAAAGACTGGACGAGCGCCTTTATGCAAATTACGATACACAGAATGTCCGTCCGGTATCTGAAGCAAGTCGTTTTTCATCAGCAACCTATGGACTGTCACCTGAACAAATTTCTCAAGTTGTAATTTCTGAGCCTGAGAACGGTCCGGTGCGTCAAACTATTCTAACGGCACTTGCGTCCGAGCCGAGTGAAAAAATGCTTGAAATTGTGCAACATACGTTTGGTCTTGAAAAAACAACGCAACTCTTTGCCCTTAAGGGAGCACCATACGCTGAATTAGTTCGTAAAGAAATGCGTAATCCTAAAGTCATAGCAGCGATGCAGACCGCACTTTTTTCTTTTGATGAGGCCAGTGCACTCGGTAGTGAAAAAGTGCGGAAAACTTTGGTTGAACAAATTTTAGTTAATAGTTATGGCTTGTCTGAAACTGATGTTACGGATTACGCCTTTAGCACTATCCATGGCTATGGTGATGAGATGGTTATAGATTTAGTTGCTCGTCTCGACCACTTCGGCATAGAACGTCTTCGCGCCATGACCAAGGCAACTGGCATCATCGGTATCGAAAGTTATTCCATCGAACAACTCGAACGAATGGAGCGACTTATAACCGAACCAGAGGAAATGTCCGAGGAATTACGCGAGCGGGATGTTTCGGTGCTGTTTGTAAATCGGTATGATAGCGATAACTCCCTGATGCGTGAATGGGCAAAGACATTTGATGATACGAATGGTTCAGGGCGTACTCTCTTCTTTGAAATAGCAAACCCGGCAGATATCTATCGGGCGTTTGTGCAACTGCAAAAAGCCGGGATCAAACCAGCCACGGTTGCTATTGCTGCGCACGGTTCGGCTGGTGGTTTTGTTATTTCTGATGATCGTAACCCTGAAGTTAAAAAAGACCGCTGGCTCGTGACTGATGGAAAAAGAGTGACTGAAGCCAAAAATACTTCATTTGCTGAGACGGGACGAAATCGGATTGACGCCCCGATGCATGATATGAGCGGGCTCGCGCGAGTCGTCGAAAATTACATGCAACCTAGTCGTGGTGTTGATGATGATCCACAAGATGAAGGACGTAAGAAGATAATCCTGGTAACGTGCCAAATGGCCGCCGAAACCCCACAGTATGATTTGGATGACGAGGGTAATAAAGTACAAATTGGTAACGAGTCAGTTGTCAGTCAGCTCGGAAAAGAACTCGCTGCTTCTGGTGTCCAGTCGTCAGTTGATATTTACGGAGCGGTTGAAAGTATTCAAGTGTTCCCTACTGATCGCGGGGTGCGTTTTGCCACTTCACCCGAGACCTGGGGTGGCGAGCGAGGAAAAGCTGACGCAACTCGATTCCGTTTGGAGTCTGGCCAGTTCTCAAGTGATGTGGTCGCCGAGATTCCCCTGCGTAAATAACTACGAAACGTGTAGTGAATTACTGTTTCAAAATGCACCTCACATTTGTGTGAGACGATTTTGTTTGTGGAGGAAAGGCCTCTGCAGATACATACTGAAAGTAGAAATTGCCCAGGGCAGACCCCGGTGCAGCTTTAAATGTAATTACATTTAATTTGGCTGGACGGTGATGGTCTGTAAATCGGCAATGAGTTCGTCGTAGCCTTTGCGAGCGACTTTGGCGTCACGGATTGCTAAATTGGCTTCGTCGATAAAATGTTCAGTGAGCAGCTCTCTAAATGAGTCAACGGATGAAGCATTAAGGAGAGCGATTCCTTTCGAGAGGTGCTTTTGGCGGTCATGTAACTGCCCACTAAAAATGGCGAGATCAAAATCAACCGCATCGATACTGGCAATCAAGGCGTCGACTGCCTCGTCTTCTTCGTCTTCAATACCTTCCGCGTTCTTGTGGAGAATTGCCGCGTGTCGTAAGCGAGTTACCGCCATTTGGCGCACTGATAGTCGTTCGAGCTCACACTTCAGAGTATCGAGGCGAGTCTTGAGTAGGGTATGGAGTTTTGATTCGGGAAAGAGTGACATAGGGATGTCCTCATCCTACCACTGTCTCTAAAGTGCGCAACGTATAATTATATGGCCTAAAATATAGCTGAATGGGTAATCTAAGGTTGAAATCACTCGGTTTATCATTTACTCAATGTCTATTGACCCCGTCCAATTTTAGTTGCGTTTTTTTAAAAAATCGAGAAATTACGGCTATTTAGGGATCCGTCTCCCACGTTACGCTGTCTTTACTTTAAACCACAGTTTCTTCCCTACTTTCAAATCAATACCTTCTACCGGAATGGTAACTACCTGGTCACGGTCTGCGTACTTCTCTCCATTAATTTTGACCGAGCCTTGTTCAATTAAACGTCGGAGTTCCGTACTGGTTTCGTCCGTTATGACTTCGCGCACGAGGGCAAAAACTGTCATTTCCGAACCGCTCACCTGTACCTCGGGTACATTCTCGGCTGTTCCTCCCTTCTGTACCAATTGTACAAATCGTTCAGCTGCTTCTATCGCTGCTGCTTCACCGTGGAAAATTTTAGTTACTTCAAAGGCTGCCCGCATCTTGGCGTCGCGTGGATTTGGTGCTTTCATGATTTCAGCAATTTCCTCGAGCTCGAGACGAGTGTTATTGACCAGAATAATGTCAATCATCTCGTCCGGCTGCGTCATAATAGCGCCGTACTTATTGAAGGCGTCGGTATTTAAAAATACCCCAGTTCCCCGACTCTTGGACATTAGTTCACCCGTCTTTGGATTCTCCATCAGATTCACAGTCACGACAAACTTATCTTTACCTTTAAGATTTTTAATCAGGGTGCGCCCCATGAGTGCGTTAAAGGTCTGATCAGTCCCACACAGCTCAGCATCAACCTCCATGGCAACACTATCGTACCCCTGCATGAGTGGGTATAAAAATTCGTGCAAATGGATTGGTTTTTCTTCTTTCAGACGCTTCTCGAACATATCCCGTTCGAGCATCTGCTGCACCGTGACCATTGAGGTAAGGTTAATCAAATCTGCCATGGTGAGTTTCGATAACCAGTCACCATTAAATTTCACCTGGGGGGGATTTATTGTTGCGTCAAAGTCCATCAGCGGACGAATCTGTTCGAGCCACTCCGCAACATTCGTTTTGATGTCTTCGTCAGTCAGGAGCTTCCGGGCCGATAGGCGGTCGGTTGGGTCACCAATTTTTGCAGTAAAGTCACCAAAGAGCACAATTACCTCGTGACCTAGCTGGCGGAACTCTTCGAGGAGCAAATAGTTCTTGGCGTGTGAGAGGTGGAGTGAGGTTGAGGTCGGATCAGCGCCAATGTATATCCGCAGTGGGGTTGTACTCGCGAGTCGCTCGATAAAGGCTTCTTTGGTCGGCAACACACCAGTCACTACCCCGCGATCCAGGATTTTTCGAGCAATTGCTTCGCGGTCTGTCTGTGTGTGTTCCATGGTATGTGATTACTAGTGGTCGTAATGAAGTCCAATTATATAACCATAATTCCCCTCTTTTTGCTACTCATAAATGGTATATGAAATTTGTAGTTCTGCCGCTGTTACCCTATAGTTATGGCTGGAATTATCCACTCCCCCCCCGCATCCCCCCAAGAGGAGACCGTCCATGCGAATTTTCTTCAGTCTGCTGTGTGTGGTAACAGCGCTCGTTCTTTCTACCGCAAACGCCCATGCTGACCAGGCCATTGTCGTCGATTTCACGACGGGTGAACTTTCGGTTGTGACCGACACGGGCGAGACTCTGTTCTCCACTCTGGTCGTACTGCCAAAACGTGACTACTATCCGCTTCCGGCAAGCGGCCTCGTCACTGACGCCATGATGGGTCCGACCTGGTCACCGACCCCAAACACGCGGGCGCAGAACCCGGGCCGGTACAAGCCTTTCTACGCTGCGTACGAAGCCGGCAATGCCATGGGACACTGCAAACTGACGATTGACTTCGATCAGACCGATCCAGAACTGGACTATGTCCGGATTCATGGCCACGGTCAGCCAGAGGATCTGGGCGAACGCCACTCGCGCGGGTGTATCCGGATGCCGGATGCCGTCTGCGAGACGATGATTGACCTGGTGAATCAGTATGAGGGCGCCACCTGGGTATCATTCCAGTACTGACGAGGTTTCTTAAGTAATGAAGAAGGGCCCACGCTTCGCGCGGGCCCTTTGTCTTTTATGTCGGATCAGCTCAGATACCGTTTCCACAGAAACAAGAGTTTCCGTTCTGCGGATCAAAGAAGAAACTGTCAGTGCGACACATACGTGGCCGCTGCCGAGGTACGATTTGCTCGACTTCGGCATTGTCCCTGTCAACGGTAGTGGCGAGATCATTGTGTTTCCGCTGTGCTTCAGTCTGGTACGAACGAGCTTGAAAGAAGCCAAAGGTCACACGCTTGATTGCGTAACCAAGAACAAACGACATCAAAATGAGTGCCGGGTAGAATCTTTCGTCCATCAGTCCATCCCCTTTCCCCCTCAGTCTGGCATCTTTATATAGCACAAGGGAGATCAAGACAAGGCAGATACCTGTATAGAAAAGTAACACACGGGTATGACTTGTTAATACACGAAATAAGGCGCATAGTTACCCTAGAGTTCCTTATATCCACGGAGGTGCACGATGGAACAAAAGCCTGTTGCGGAGTCGCTCTATGTCGTCCCGATGGGTGATTCGAAACAAGAATACGACATGGTCTACCGCATGCTGCTTGAAGCTGTTACCAAAGACGGTGACGAGCGTGACCGCGCCCTCGAGAGCGCAATCATTCTTTTGATTGATATGCGTGGTGACGGTCTCCTTGATCATTTGTCGGGTAAACTCAAGTGGACGAAAGCCCAAAAAGCACGTGGTGAAATGGCTTATTCAATCTTCACCCGTTCAGCCGAGAGCTACCTGCTGTCACTCTTGGTGCCAAAAGATCCCGTTCCAGATGTGGTGCGGTATCTGAATCTGAGCATGGCTATTACGTTCTTGTGGGGAATGCCAGACAGTCTTCTCGCGGCGGTACACAGCGCTCTTCAGGTCAGCCGAATCAGCGTCAAGCCTCTCATGCTTCCCCGTCCCCCGCCGCGCGCAAGCGACCTCGCCTAAGTCGCCGTCGGGTGCGACAACTACATCAAAGTAAAGGCCGTCCCCCAGACGGCCTTTTCCCTACTCTGACTTACGTCAACAGATTACTCGAGTAACGTATCAATCATTTGTTCAACGACGGCAAGTGGCTGAGCTCCATTAATTTCACCTATTTCACCATTTGCAAAGACGAACGATAATGGTGTTCCCATCACTGAGATGTCTGTCCCTTCTTTTATATCAGTTTCCACTGCTGTTTCGGCTCCGTCAGAGGTGCGACACGTGGCAAACGAACTGGTGTTTACTCCAGCTGATTGTGCATACGTTGGGAGTTTGCTCAAATCAGTCCGATCGTTCACACTTCGGAGATTAAATACCGAGTCAACAAAGGTGTAAAACGCTTTGTCACCACCGAGTTGTCCCACACATTCAGCCGCAATAGATAGTTTTTTTGCATTTGGGTGGAGCTGCTCGAGGGGAAAGTGTCGGTAGGTAATCGAAACCTCAGGATATTTCTGTGCAATGGTACTTAACGTCGTATGGAATTGTTTGCAGAATGGACAATCAAAGTCAGTGTACGTAACAATTTT
>JANPCG010000005.1:0-13158 GCA_031430855.1 Candidatus Kaiserbacteria bacterium | reverse complement strand
TTAAAACAGACTACAATGGCGACGGAGTTAATGATTATGAAAATACCGTAGACGGAGTCAAAGTGGTTCCATTACCTCTCTATACATATTCTAAGCTCATAGAGGTAATCAATACTTTACCGATTAAAAAAGTTCAAAAGGACGCACTGCTTATTCTAGCTAGAGAAGCCGAAAAGTTTGATAAAAAATCCAGTAACCCTTTCTTTGCAAAATTAGAAAAAGCTACCTTAAAAGTATTGGAAGCAACTGTTATCTTGTATCAAAAAAATAAAATTATTACGAGTGTGCAGGCTGAAGAATTATTAAAAATAATAAGATTCTTAAGTAATTAAAATATGACTAAAAAAATAAATTATCTTTTAATTTCAGGTCTAGCATTCATTGATTTGCTATTAATTATATTAACCGAGCCCTCCTTAAGGTTTTTAAATCAAGGGCTATTTGGCGATTTTGAAGAGTCCCTTCTTGAACCAGTTTTTTTAGGTTCACTTCCACTATTTTTATGCTTGATTACGCTTGCGTTTCTGGATGTTAATTATTTTAAGAATTGGATAAAATACATTGCTTCTTGGTATATTCCATTAACTGTATTTTTTGTATCACAAATCAATATAAACTCTTCGTTCATTCTAAATATTGATAGATCTACCGCAGCTTTATACTGGATGGGAGGATTGTTTGTGCTAACTGTTATTTTTTGTCTCATACAAAAAATAATTTATAGGAAATAATTAAAAAGGTGAGGTATAATGAGGGTAATGTTCAACAAGACGTTTTATCAGTTCCTGTTTAGTTTTATTGCGGTGGTGGCAGGGACTTTGTTGTTTATTTTAATTGTCGGTATGCAGGCCGGAGCGTAGTATAGTAGTAGTAAATCTATGATTCGAATTACCGATCAGTATTTTTGGAACTTCGTCTTTGGGGTATTTTTCCTGATCTGTGCAGTAATGGCAGCAATCATTCTGGAAACCGAAACCCGGATTCCGTTTAATGAAATTACACTCTTTGATATTACCCTTATTACACTGGCTTCGTGGCGGGTGATTAGGCTTTTTGTCTATGACTCAATTACCAAATGGATTCGTGAACAATTTTATGATGTCCGCAAAGTAGGGAAGGGGTACGTACTGGAGAAGCCAGCGACTGGTCCCAGGCGTACTCTCGCTGATTTATTTTCTTGTCCGTGGTGTTTTGGAGTGTGGGCGTCAGCCTCGGTTTCGTTCTTTTATCTCCTCACCCCATACGCATTTTATATCGTACTTTTCCTCGCGATTTCTGCAGTCGCAACATTTCTGCAGCTGCTCACTAATATGATTGGCTGGCAGGCAGAAAAACTAAAAGCCGATGTTGAACAGTAATCATTCAAAATCCATGCTTATTTTTTGGGGTGTCATTGTGGCAACATTTGCATTCAGTCTGGTCGTTGTTATGCGGGCGAAACAGGTTCACGCACCGATGATTACACAGAATACTGATACCGTATTTGAAGCCCTTTTGCCATATACCTATGTCGTATTACCGGATGGTGTGACTCTCTCTTCGGTACAAGTTGCCGAGACGTTTTCATTGCTCGCACCGGCCCTCGCTATATATAACGAGCGACCTGACGTTCCGGCATATCGGCGTAGCCGTTCGCTCGATACGTATATTTACCAATTACAGGCGACCATAGACAGTGCCGACTCGCTTACTGTAGCAGTTATTGCCCTGCCTCTGAGTCAGGTATCTAACCCGCTATGGAAGGTGTCCAAGATTGATATTGATGATGGTGGTCCAGAGTATTTTGAAGCTACTGTTAACCTGACGACGGGGGTTGTGATAAATATTTTTGTGCACGGCGAGGCCTAGTAACGGTTTGTCTGTTATCCCCGTGTCGTCAGCGGGCGGTTTTCTGTAGTTTTCAAGTCACTTTACGGGGGCAGGTATTTCTGGTATTGTACCTGACAACAGGCTCAAGACAGCCGGTCGGTAGGGGGTCGCCCTACCCGTAATATCGCTACAGCCGTAGCGATGCCAGCCGAGGTCCACACTATTTTAGTATGGGGTCGAAGCCTAAGACGAAAATCGTCACGTACGATTCTCGCCTTGGGCCTGTATTTATACAAACGTAATCACACCTATTCGTGGCTATTACAAAAGCAAAGAAGGTAGATATCCTCGCTCGACTTGGTGAAGTAAAAGATACTGCAGACTCAATTGTGTTCGTTCACTACAAAGGTCTCTCGGTAGCTGATACCACGACGATGCGTAAGGAGCTCCGCGAGAAAGGAGTTGGAATGTTCGTTGCCAAGAAGACACTCATGAAGCGAGCATTTGACGGTGTATACACCGGCGAGATGCCAACTCTTGATGGTGAAATCGCGGTTGCATACAGTGCCGACCCAATGGCGCCAGCTCAGAACATGAAGGAGTTCAGTACCAAGTTCAAGGAGAAGATCACCATTGAAGGAGGTGTTTTCCAGGGCGTGTACAAGAGTAAGGCAGAGATGATTGAAATCGCCTCTATTCCATCACTCCATGTCCTCCGCGGAATGTTCGTTAATGTTATCAACTCACCAATTCAAGGGTTTGTTGTGGCGCTTAACGCTATTAGTGAGAAGAAGGCGTAGTCCTCATCTCCAAAACTCTAATTACTTAATACTAAAATTACTTTATGTCTGAAGAAACTACTGTAGCAGTTGAAGAAACTACTACCGCTGCCGTTGAAGCAGTTGAAATTCCAAAAGAATTCAAAGCCCTCGTAGAACAAGTTGAGAAGATGTCAGTTCTTGAATTACACGCACTCGTTAAAGTGCTTGAAAAGCACTTTGGTGTTTCAGCCCAGGCCGTAGCCGTAGCTGGTCCAGCTGCAGCGGGTGACGCAGGTGAAGAACAGTCAGAATTCACGGTTGAACTTACTGAAGCCGGAGCGCAGAAGATTGCGGTTATCAAGGTGGTAAAGGAAGTACTTGGTCTTGGTCTCAAAGAGGCTAAGGACATGGTAGATTCTGCACCAGCTGTGGTGAAGGAAGGAATGAAGAAGGAAGATGCTGAGGCACTAAAAGCGAAATTAGAAGAGGCAGGGGCAAAGATTACACTTAAGTAAAGCTACCCTTGATTGTAAAAAGCGAAGTCATACTTCGCTTTTTACGTGCCTCAGAGTCGGAGACACTCCTCTACAAATAGTCAGGGAGACTATTTGTAGAGGAGTGCGTGTCGAGACCGGCTCGGAGCACTTAGTAGAATTCGACAGGAAGGAGAAATTCTACTTAGTGACTTGTGGGAAAATCACCCTTAAATAATTTCGATAGGAATTATTTAGAAAAAGAACTGACATCCGTCAGTTCTTTTTCGTTGGGTGATTTTCGTACCAGGGCCGCAGCGATGTGAAGGGCTATTCATAATCCCCTGAACCAGCGAGGCGTGTCGACAAGTACTTAGTGCTCGCAATGAGCGTAGCTCATGAGAACACTTAGTAACTTGCGAGGAGCTAAAATTACTCTTAAGTAATGCCCATACAAAAAGACGCTTCTAAAGAAGCGTCTTTTTGTATGGGCAAATAATCTACATCACTGATGCGTTGTGAGTGCTGGCGTCTTTACTAAAGATAAGAGCTTCATTACACTATAAGTAGTATTATCAATATATTTTTACTATCATTACATATTTCATATGCTCTCCCCAACACCATTACGCACCTACCAAGCAGTTCAAGAAGCGGTAGCTCATAAATTTGTTGACAAGCCGCAGTTTAGCTACAGTACCTTGGTGCATGACACGCTCACTCCGCCGGAATTGGTCTGTTGGCTGATTGATGAGTTGTATCTGAGTTTGTGGGGCGATTTCTCTCGCTGGTTTGATTGTTTTGTAAATATAGAGTTGTCTCAGCGTGATATCAGACCAACGCTACTGGCAATGTTTGCTTTAGTTGAAAAAGAGTATCCGTTTTGTGTAGAAGCCTTTGGGTATCTTCTGGCTCGCAAAACATTTTCTGTCGATCGGGTAGATATTTTTAAACAACTATATTCTGTCCACGAGGCTGATTTTATAGCTTTGCGGGAGATCTTGGTCACACGCTGGCCTGATGACGTAGATCCAATTTTGCTTCCGGCAATGTCTGAGGTTGCTCATACTTCTGTCTTGAAACCAGCTGTGACAAAGCCAATGTTTCCCAGTATAGAAATATCACTTTTGTTATTTATAGGGAGTGAAGGCCGGTTGCAAAAGGGAGCGCTGGTAGCCCAGGTAGTTGAGAAGTTATGGTCTGCCCGCATCAGTGATAGCGATTTGGTAGATATTTTTAGCACACTAAGATTAGCGCCGACCGATGCTGATTTTTTGAGTAAGTTGGAACAGACTCTCACGGTATTACCTGATTCGGCATATGATGCGTACCAGACATTTTTGCTTTCACTCGCCCTGCCTATCTGGTGGAAACAGGTTGGAATTATGTGTATTAAGGCTGATCTATCTCAAGAAGTAAAGAATTATTTAGATAGCATAGGTGTACGGTATGTTGACTACAGTCAGGCAGCAGCTGAGCGTGAACCTATTTCTGATCTCTTGCGTAAAGCACTACGACAAGATCCAGATTATATTTTGCTTGATGCGAATATGGTAACTAGTGCAGATATCGTTTTCATTAAAGAGATTGTAGGCATGGGAGTCGGCCGGCCGATTTTCTTTGGTGAAAATGAGCTTTTAGCTGGTCTTTGATAATGGTGAAGCCATGTGTAGTTTTTAATATACGTACGTTAAAACTATAGATATAAAGATATCTATAGTTTTGAACAAAACTCCATATCGGGAATATCACGTATGTGAAAAGTGTCTTAATGTCGCTTTGCAAAACAAATGAAAAGTTGTATGGCTTCTGTATGAAGGGCCCTCAGTGCTAAGTAGATTTTGAACTAAGTGAATTAATATACTAAGTGACTTGTGACAAGATTACCCGTAAATAAGTTTTTCAGTCTAAAACAAAGAAGCGCGGCCTTGGCCGCGCGTCTTTGTTTTACCGGGTATTGAATTGACAACAACTAAAACTTGTATTATTCTTGCTGTCCAATCACATTAGGGGAGAAGATAAACTATGGGTGAAGTTATTCCGCAGGCAGAAATTGCGTATACGAAACATCTTCAAGATAAAGGGACAGCGTCCTTGATTGCTTGGTATCGGGCAGAGCTGGTGTTGCTCGATGAAGATCGTCGCACTCTGTACGGTGCTCATACAGATGAGCATCTCGAAAAGCATCAAAACCATGCGGAAGCCCTGGCTGGAATCTGGCGCAACAAAAGACGGACGGTTGTCCTGTCAAACGCCTCGGCTGCCTGAAGCGAAAACCTATGAGATTGAACAAGGCCTTCCATTGAGAAGGCCTTTTCATATGCCAAAATTTTTGTAGTACACTGTACGTAGAAGGGAGCACTCATATGAACCAGTTCCTCTATGATGTGGCTGAACAAGCTTGGGAAACGTACGACAAAGCTGACGATGTTACCCCAGTGCTGCTCTATGCATGGCTCTTGTCAGAATCCATTTTGCTGGTGATCACGACGTGAAGCTTTTTGTCACTCTGGATTATTTGCCTGACACTATTGAAGTGATTACTCTCTGGCACACAGTAGCCATGGGGTGCCGGGAATTTCGCTATAGCATTCGTCGTAAAGAGGCGGCTACCTATCCGGAGGCCTCGAGTGGGATTCCGGCAAAAACCTAAACGCCGCACCTTCTCTTGGTGCGGCGTTTAATGCGATAACATATGTTTATCCTGGCAATGTTTGCCGGTTATTGTTTTATGGTAAAATATTGTTAATGTCTGAAATCATTTCATTTCCCAAATCTGAAGAAACGCGAGCAGAAACAATAATTAATTCGGCACAGTCCTTTGATCAATTGAAGAGCGGCCTGCAAGAGCTTGGTCGAATTAAGGGTAGCGACGGCAACATATACTCGGCTGATGAATTATGTGACATGGTTGAAAATGTTAAAGAAGGGACATTGTCGGTTAATTTTTTGACTCGAACATTTGGCTTACGAGAAAAAGTCCGTTTCCTATTAGAGGGTTCTGATTTAGAAGGACAGACAAGAGAGGCTATTCAGTCTTCTGCCCAGTTAATTGCAGCGGCTGAAGATTTTCAACAACTTGAACAAATTTTGCAAACACAGGTCAAGAAAATTGTTAACGACAAGGGACAATCACAAGAAGCGAGTGTTCTCTTAGAATCAATCAATGACGTACGCACCAAGGGTGAACTACTCAGTGTTGTTACGCGAAGCGAAGGATTGCGCCAAAAGGTGACCGAGTTGTATGCGCAGGAAGCTATCGCTCAAGCACGTTCAGTTGAAGAAATTCAAGCCGTGATAGTCAATATATATATCGCGGGAGGAGCTATTGCTAGTTCTGATGGCATTGCGCTTGATCGCAACGAACTCCTTGAAATAATTCGCATGACCCAGGCTGGTGACCTGCCGGCACAGCTACTGACTCGCGCCTATGGTCTGCGTGAGAAAGTAATGGAATTACGGGTCCAAAAAACTAATAGGTTGGGTGAGATAAAGTAAAAAACAGAGAAAGTCGGGCCGCTTAGTCCGACTTTTGTTGTATCGGCATCACACCCGGGCGACCGTCAAGACTGTGGAGAGCGTGATTGGTGGTAAAATGCCTGGACACAATTCTGATATGGCTGATCCACTTTCTATTCTGTTTGGCAGTACGGCACGAGTAAAACTCCTTCGCTTTTTCCTGTTTAATCCATCCAAAGAATTTACTTTTGATGAAATTAGTAAGCGGGCCAGACTGGTGCGCCGTACGGCTCGCACCGAAATCTCGGCGCTTGAAAAAGCGGGCGTCATTGTGAAGCGACAAATGTTTGTCCTTATTGATGGGAAGAAAAAGAAGATGAAGGTCCTGGGGTTTGCCCTCAATAAAGATTTTCAGGAGCTCCAAGCCCTGCAGACATTTTTGTTTGAAACGGCACCCATTGATGGGAAGAATTTACTCGGGCATTTACGGAAGGCGGGCACGATTGATTTTCTTGTGATTGCAGGTGTATTCGTGCGCGAGTTCGAACAGTCGCTTGATGTATTAATCGCGATGAAGAAGATCTCGCAAGCAAAAGTTGAAACGGCTATTCGGGCGCTTGAGTCAGAAATTGGAATGGAGATTCGTTTTGCGTTAATGTCTGATGAGGATTTACTCTATCGAGTGGGGATGAATGATAAGCTCACACGAGAGTTATTTGACTACAAACACCAAATCCTCGTTGATCGGATTGGCGTGCGCGATGAACTGCACCGAGGATCATTTCGTGGCTAAGTAAAAAACAAAAACACTCCAGACGGATTGTCGTGGAGTGGGGGAGGCGCCGTTTTCACGGCGCCTCCTGCGTTAGTTGTTCATCGAGCGCATGCTCGATCACTTGTCCCGGCGTTTTGATGGGGCAGGAGATCTTGCCTGTCCCAACCGCGGTAATCGGCTTTGGGCAAACCGGACCTGATTCAGTTGCGGTGTTTTCGAGAGCAGACTGCATTTGCATCTGCTCAGTTGCGGTCGGTATCATGCCACCCATGGCATGGCTTTCCGTGGTTCCAATCATGGAAAGAACAAGAGCGAGGATAGGATATTTCAAAATGGGTAACTCCTTTAGAGCTCTACAGAAAGAGCGGGTTCACTTACTCAAATATTATGTCACATTTTAATAAAAAAGCAAGTAATTTAAAGAAATAGACAAAGAAAATGGCCGGACCCCAGGGGAGGGATCCGGCCGGGTTCAGGGGCGCTTCATGGTTGCCCCGTAGCGGGCAGCAATATCGTCTGCTTCGCTCCCTTCAATCCGGCGCACTGTTAGTGCTGGAGTGAAGAGGGGGGATGGACCCGTAGCGGCACGCGGACGAGCGTCGTGGATTGATCGCAGCATTTCATTGAGCCGGGTCAGTTCTTTGATGCTTTTGTCTCCAGTGGCAATCAAGTCAGTCAACTGTTCGGTACTGGTATCGGTACAAGCTGCCCGGAGAGTAGGCCTGCTGACGGTCGTGGTGGTTGCCTTGATTGGGCCTTCAAGTACGTGCTTTATACCCAGCATCGTTTTCGAGGCTGAGCGTCCGGCTGCATTGCCACCCGACCGCCCGTGTCCCGCACTACGCCTCCCCGATTTGATGAACTCGATGGCTTGGGGGGCGCTCATGCTGTGGTCCTCGATGTGTTTGAGGAGCATGCGCTGGATGGCGTAGTCAAGTTTCTGTTCCTGGTCATCTTGTTTGACGTCGGGTTTGCCGAGGTCAAATTTGGTGACGAGTAGCAGAAACTGTTCGACCGTGAGGTCGCTTATGGTGCCAAGTGCACTCGCGACATTGATCGGGAAGTCCGATCGTTTGCCTTGGCGAACGGTCGGGTCAATCAGTTCACTGATTTCCGGCGCGAGATTCAAGAGTTTGAGTCGGCCGGAACATGTAAGGGTAGACATACCACGCTTTTTGGCAATCGTGTCCAGGCTGTCGCCGGCGTCGTAGCGGCGCTTGATCTCAATCGCTTCTTCAAGCGGGGTGAGATCTTTGCGGCCGGTATTCAGTTCGTCTGCGTCTTCACGATAGGCCGTTTCTGAAGCGTAGACTCTGATGATAATTGGAACTGCCTCGAGTCGTGCTTCGGTAGCTCCCTTGTGGCGGCGATGGCCGCTTACAATCACGAACTGGCCGAGGATACGCTCGGGCAGGACAACCCAGGGCGCAAGTGCCCGTGGTGTGACCCGAATCAGTTCGCGCACACCAGAAGTTTTGACACTCTCCACAAACTCAGGCCAATCAGACCCGCCGATGATTTTGCGGGGCTGGTTCGGGTCGGGAATCAGCAGCTGTGGGGGAACGTATCCAGTGGCACCGTCGACGCTCCACCAGGCTTCCTGTGTGCAGCTTACGAGAACGTTCTTTCCGTCAGGCAGAGTGGTTATCGTCATAATGGTACCTCCGTTGTATGGGTTAAAGGACAGGCTCTATTTCTGGTTGCCAGTCTAACAAAGCCGCTTCGGTGTGTAAACGAAGAGATATACAAAATGAAAAGAGAACAGGCGGGTGTGCATAGGGCACATCCGCCTGTTTGGTCCTCGGTTACTCCAACGTTACTTTAGGGGTTGTCGCGCGCAGAATGGTTCCGGCGTATCCATGTCGATTTGTGCTATCAGGTACACACGGCCGTCTTTCTGAGCGAGATAGGTTTCCGTGGCCATGGTCTTTACCAGCCACAATACCTCAGCGTCCGTTTCGTACTCGGTCACACGACCGAGAGAGAATTCTTCCTCAGGTGTGTCGACCGGTACGAATCCATTGTCTGTCATGACAATTTCGTTCGTGATGGTGTAGCCGGCGTAGGGCAGCAACTCCACGCAGTAGCCGGGTCGTGGTTCGGCTGTCGCGGGTACAGCGAGCGAGAGTAGAACAGGGACAAGTTGGGGTAGGAAATATTTCATCGGACACTCCTTCCAGGGCTGGTCGTCTATTCGAACTATAGCATGCAGAGCTTTAGGAAAAAAAGAAAAAGAAGGCGCCGTCCGGAAGATGTTCCGGGCGGCGCAGTGGATCAGGGTTTGGCGGCGGTCAGGGCTTCAATGGATAGAAGCTCGGTATCGAGAGCGTATTCTGCTCCGATTGGGTGGCAGTAGTCGTCGTTGGCCCGCGTGAGAATCAGCCAGTCTCCGGTCAAGTACGTCAGTACCAGCACCTCGGTATCGAGGTCAGGACTGAAGTATCGAACGCTGGTGTCGACGTCGATGCTCCATGACGTCTCCACCCCTTCTGCGTTGCAGAAACGGGTGATGGCCAGGTTCGTATCAGGCGAGTGGCCGGCCAATGGATCGAACGCTGGTTCAGCTTTTTCTTCTTCGACCGGAGTGACATTTTCCATCAGGTCCGTCAGGCGGACCAAGGTCACGTCGGCGGCAACGGAGGGATAGTTTGAGTTTTCCGACTCGGCGGATGCTTCTGCTACTGCCGTTTGGTTCGGTTCGAACGTGCCGTACATCACTCCGCCCCCGAGGACACCAACGAGGGTGCCAATCACGAAACCGGTTGTGGTCGTGAGGATGCGATGGATCCAATTCATTAACATTGTAGTTCCTCCAGAACTGGGGTAGTGGTTACCCGGGTTTAACTGCGTAAAACTATAGCATATTTTTATAAAAAAGCAAATAATGAGGACTCCAACAGTCACTTTTTTATACCGTTGGTGGTGGGGGTAATTGTGGGGATAAAATGTAGGATAAATGTCCAGAGTAGGCGCTTGACTTTAATTTGCTTTCCTATAGAATAGCCAGCACGTAACTATGCAATTGAAACAAGAAACACGCACCCGGTAACCTGTTTCGCGCAAGCGACACTCGATACCGCGGTAACGCGGTCTTTTATTTTCACTTTCACGGAGGTACGCGATATTTGACAATTGCATATTCTAAGACGCCCTTGATAAGGGGGCGTCGAAAAGTCCAGTGTGCTCGACACACACTGGCAGGTTCTTGATGCGTCTCTAGCAAGCGGCGTTATCAAGAACACAGGTAGTGTGTTGGGTTAAGATCCCATTAGAGTTAGCCTTTGCCGGCGCTCGGGTCTTTTCGTCCCCAACACACAATCAGTCCGATCCGTCTGGATCGGACACACAAACGTCTCTGACTACACTGATTAGTATTTTTCAGTGCAGAGACACACTCAACAAGACTGTGCAGCGGTGTACAGCAAACTTTCATGTTTGTGAATGTTAGATACTGCTCGCAAGAGCGGTGTACAGCATTCCTTACAGGAATGTAAGGGTTTTAGGTGGATGCCTAGGATATAAGAAGCGATGAAGGACGTGATATGGCTGCGATAAGTTTCGGCGAGGTGCCAAATAACCTTCGACCCGGAAATTTCCGAATGGGGAAACCCTCCTGTCATCGGCAGGAATCTGTGTATGCAGATGCGCACCCAGGGAAGTGAAACATCTCAGTACCTGGAGGAATAGAAAGCAAAAACGGGACTTGCTTTCTGATCAGATTCAACCTCGGTTGAGCCATTATGATCAGGAAGCAGGTTCTTGCGATTCCCTTAGTAGCGGCGAGCGAAACGGGAACAGCCCAAACCGTCGGTGTTTACATTGACGGGGTTGTAGGACGGATTCGGCATTTAGTTGCAGAGAGTTACAAAAGGTATATATAGGAAAACGTGTTGGGAAGCACGACCCCAGAAGGTAATAGTCCTGTATTCGAAATATATACCACTCTCCTGATTCCGCTCCTGAGTAGTTCGAGACACGAATAGCTCGAATGAATCTACCAGCACTAACTGGAAAGGCTAAATATTCTTATATACCGATAGTGAACAAGTACCGTGAGGGAAAGGTGAAAAGAACCCCGGAGAGGGGAGTGAAATAGATCTGAAACCTAAAACCTACAAGGAGTCGGAGCCTTCAATTTATTGGGGGTGACGGCGTGCCTATTGAAGAATGAGCCGGCGAGTGTATCTTTATCCTTCGTCTAAGTGGCAATCCCACGGAGGCACAGTGAAAGCGAGCGTGAATAGCGCGAAATTATAAGGGTAGGGATACGACCCGAAGCGGGATGAGCTTGCCATGAGCAGGGTGAAGCGACTGTAATAGGTCGTGGAGGCCCGAACCGGTTGGCCGTTCAAAACCATCGGATGACTTGTGGTAAGGAGTGAAAAGCTTATCGAATTCCGTAATAGCTGGTTCTCTCCGAAACAGCTTTTGGGTTGGCGTCGCGTGGTCCCTCTGGGGGTAGAGCACTGGAAGGGGTAAACAGGGAGAAATCTCGTTACCCCTATCAAACTCCGAATACCAGTAGGTTATAGCGCGGCAGTTAGACTATGGGGGCGAAGCTCCATTGGTCGAAAGGGAAACAGCCCAGATCGCCAGTTAAGGTCCCTAAATATATGCTCAGTGCAAAATGAGGAGGTGAGGATTCGTTGACAATCAGGACGTTGGCTTAGAAGCAGCCATCGTTTAAAGAAAGCGTAACAGCTCACTGATCGAGAGTCCTTGCGCCGAAGATGATCGGGGCTCAAGCATATTACCGAAACTGCGGATTCGTACGTTTACGTACGAGTGGTAGGAGAGCGTTCGTAGTGCGATGAATGGCAGGGGAGACCCGGCCTGGAGCGCTGCGAAGTGAGAATGCCGGCACAAGTAACCGCAAGACGGGTGAGACCCCCGTCCGCCGAAATACCAAGGTTTCCTTTGCTATGTTGATCAGCGAAGGGTTAGTCGGTCCTAAGGGAATCCCGATAGGGGGACTCGATGGATAGCAGGTTAATATTCCTGCACACTGTTGCGTTGCGATGGAGGGACGGAGGGTTGTACTTAACGCGGCTTACTGGATTGCCGTTGGAGGTTCGAGGAGGTCAGGTAGGCAAATCCGCCTGACAATACTCCGAGTTCAGTCTAAAGGGGAGGCTACGGCCGATCCGATGTTAAGGAGCACGCTTCCAAGAAAAACTTCTAAGCATAAACGTAACGGTTCCGTACCGCAAACCGACACAGGTGGTAGAGTCGAGAAGACTAAGGCGAACGAGTGAGAGGTCCTCAAGGAACTCGGCAAACAAGCGGCCGTAACTTAGGGATAAGGCCTGCCTCTAGCAATAGAGGCCGCAGCGAAAGATTTCCTGCCGACTGTTTATCAAAAACACAGCTCCCTGCGAACTCGCAAGAGGATGTATAGGGGGTGACGCCTGACCTATGCTGGAAGGTTAAGTACGGGGGGTCGCATGTATTTATATGTGCGGCTGGACTGTATAAGCCCCAGTAAATGTCAGCGATAACTATAATCGTTCTAAGGTCGTGCATCTTTCTCATATATATTTATGAACAGGGGTGCACGACGGATTGGAACGATTATTGGATAAACAGCCTAGCCACAGTTACCTTGTTTCCAGAAATGGAAACATAATCCAAATCTAGCCTACAAGAGACCAAATGCTAGACGTCTGACCACTTCGGGTGAAGATGAAGATAGAGTCCTGCAGTGAAATTATCTCATAGTAATATGAGGGAGAAGGGAATGTAGAGCGTATTTCCTTGTCGGGTAAGTTCCGACGTGCACGAATGGCGTAACGAGTGGGAAACTGTCTCGAGGACCTGCTCGGTGAAAATACAATCGCGGTAAAGATGCCGCGTACCTGCAGATAGACGAAAAGACCCCAGG
>JANPCG010000004.1:0-89845 GCA_031430855.1 Candidatus Kaiserbacteria bacterium | reverse complement strand
AACTTCATAAATTTGCATAAATATATAAAAAATCTTCATATACACAACACGACCGCAATGCGGTCGTTTTGTGTATCAAAACTTTCTAAAATATTTTTAGACGAGGCGGCAAGTTATTTTTGAACGAGGCGTACTTAATTGTACGATGAGTTCTAAAATAATGAAGCCAACAAAGTATAAAATTATTTTTGGAAGTTTTATTCCACTTTTAGGACTTTATATTTTTGTTTACCTGCGGGAGTCTCAAACGTAAACTCATCTCCCTTGATCTTGCCCATGAGTGATTCACCAAGTGGTGAGAGATAGGACAATTTCTTTTCGTGGATATTAGCTTCTTCTGATCCAACGATAGTGTAGACGTGACTATCTTTATCTTTATCCTTTTGAATAGAAACCGTTGAACCCAAAACGACAACGTCTCCTTTCTTGTCGTGAGCAACAATTTTAGCTTCTTTGATAACTTTTTCGAGGTGACCAATCCGTTCTTCAATTGCGGCCTGCATGTCCCGCGCTTCTTGGTATTCTGCATTTTCTGAAAGGTCCCCTAGACTTCGTGCGTACTCAAGTGATTCTGCTACTTCTTTGCGACGGACGGTTTTTAGGTGATCTAACTCTTTCTTCAGCTCATCAAACTTTTCTGCGGTCAGATAGGATTGTTGATCAGTCATATGTAAAATTAATGTAGGTCAATTATA
Organism: Candidatus Kaiserbacteria bacterium; assembly: GCA_031430855.1. Lineage (GTDB taxonomy): Bacteria > Patescibacteriota > Minisyncoccia > Phycocordibacterales > UBA918 > OLB19. The sequence continues at coordinate 89,150 of JANPCG010000004.1, read as the reverse complement.
CGCACATAACGCGTGCGGTCAAATCGGGGATTACTGACCTTCATTTACAGGACTTTCTACGGGAAGCGAAGGATTTAAATAGTGCGGACGATTAATCGCCATCCAATCAAATACCCCACCCATAATACGGGTAGCTCCAAGGGCGTTACTGCGCGGTGCCTTATCCATCATGAGAATAAACGCATACTTTGGTTTCTCATACGGCCAGAACCCAGCTGCCCATGAATTTACATACGCATTCCCTGCGCCAACTTCAGCAGTCCCTGATTTGGCAGCGACCGCTACATCACTCCGTTCAAGACCTCGTGCGGTACCACCAGGAAAATTTACTGTCTTGCGCATCCCCTCATGGACAATGCGAAGGTAGTCTGGATTTAAGCCAAGATCAGTTGAAGTACTGACGTTGCCATAGATAACGTGCGGGTTGAGCAATTTTCCACCATTAGCCAAGGCTGCGTACGCCCGCAGCATCTGAAGCGGCGTCGCCTGAAAACCATACTGTCCAATTGCCGTAAAATACGTGTCACCAAGTCGCCAATCATCATTAAAGACCTCTTGTTTCCACTTTGGATCAGGCACTACTCCCGGCTGTTCGGTCGCGATATTTATCCCCGTTACCTCACCCATTCCAAACAAGCGATAGTACGCACTCATTTTGGTTATACCAAGTCCAGGTTGATCACCATATCCCCCACCAATGGTGTAAAAGTAGACGTTGGAAGAAAATGCTATCGCCTCACGCATCGTCATTGCACCATGGGCGCGCCAGTCATTAAAGTACGATGGCTGATCAGGATTATACGGATTAGGTACCACAATCCTACCGGTACTCACAATCGTTTTGTTCGGGTCAATAATTTTTTCAGACAGGGCGGCGTAGGCTACAAAGGGTTTTACAATTGATCCTGGCGTATACACTCCGCTTACGACTTTATTCAAAAATGGTAGCCGGTCATCGGTGTTGTATGAACTAATGAGTTTAGTGTCATCCCCATCCGCCATCACTTCAGGGTCATACGAGGGAAAACTAGTCATCGCGATAATCTCCCCGGTTTCAATATCTATAATCGCTCCGGCTCCGCTACGGAAACCAGCCTTTATACTACTCGTGGAAATTACTTGATACATTGCCTCGGAGAGACCGGCATCGACAGACAACTTTAACGGCTGACCTACTCCCGGTTGACTGAGCGCATGCTCACCCACGATAGTACCAAGGGCATCCTCCTCAATTATCTTTTCACCATTTTGCCCATGTAACACACTCTCAAACGCACTTTCCACTCCCGTTCGCCCGAGGTATTCAGTCCGATAATAAAATCCCTTTTTATCTTTTTGGGGGTAACTTACATACCCAATTAATTGCCCTAGACCCAACCGATCAGTATAGGCTCGAACCGGAAAATCATATTGCTCAGTAAAATCATGTTCGTTCCAAACAAGTAACTCATTATTACGGTCATATACCACACCACGCTCCGCGATGATGACGGTTTTGTTGACACTATTATTGTCACTAATCTGACGATACTTCGACCCTTCAGCTACTTGCAGGGTATAAATGCGGCTGAAAAATGCGGCTGCAATAAGCGCAAATAATACCCCGACAATGGCCACGCTCCGGGACTTTATCGGAAGTTCGCGTCGGCCCTCCATACGACCGGTATTGAAAGACGGAAGATTTGAAACGTCGAGTAGAATTTCATCCAACTCAACCATTGGTTTTTGTTTTTTTCTATTCAATTTCATACGTGAAAGTTCGAGGCCTTACATAGGGCTTCACCAGCACCGAAAGTATGACACTCACGGTAAACACCAAAGTATAGTAAGGAAAAATGGTACCTGGCATAAATTGCATATCAATCAGTATACCGAGAAAAACCATTTCATACGCTGTGTAGCGCCACAAATAGAATAATGTAGCTGGAATAGCGCCCCACCAAAACGCAAAATACCAGCAGGTCATGATAATGAGAAAGATACTTACACGAACCACGCCACGACTCAAAGTTATCTCTGTCGTCATAATGTCGTTGTACCCGTATTGGTAGCGCGCGGTGGGATTACGAGTGAGGGATTAGTTGAGGTTGGAGTAATAGTGCTGGTAGCAGTTTCTGGAGTAACCAATACTCCCGGCGGTAAATCGACCTGAAACAAGGTCGCTTTTACGTCTGCAATAACCTCCTCTGCCTCCGTATAGGAATGAGCAACCACTGGTTCTGCACCAATTGATACATAATAAAGACTTTGGAGCGAAATGTCAGCTGATACATATCCAAATTGCTCAGGCTGAGTTGGTACCGCTTCAACTAATGATACCGCACCGTATACTCCCGAATCTAACGCTGGTAAAATGACCAAATCCCCAGTTTGCAAAAGGATACCCTGAGGAACCCTGACGCGTAACACTCCCCCGCCAACACCTTCTGCAAAAGTATGAATATTTGGACCTATGACGTACGCTGAGGATGAAAAACCAGCCGTTGTTACGAGTGTCACGAGTGAGGTTTTTTCTTGCACCTTCGACACAAAACCGATCACCTGATCGCTGCCCGCAAATACAGGAGCTTGGAGTTTTACACCATGTACTGATCCACGATCAAGCATTAACATATCGTACGGCAATTGATTCGGCCGACCAATGACGCGACCTAATATTCGTACATCTTTAACAGCACTAATGTGCTCCCGGAAAATATCATTTTCAATCTGTAGTTTCCGTAGAGTATTTTCTGTACCTCGCTGGGTCGCGATTTCAGCCTTGAGGTCATCTAATTCACCCACGAGCGCACTTCGCTCGCGGAGGTATTGGGGTAGTGAACTACCCGATTCTGCCACCCACACACGAACCACATCAAAGGGATACCACACCACACTCACGGCGATTCGCACCACCGAGGGGATAGTCAGGTATAACAAAAAAAGTACCACAACCGCGGCCGCCGTCATCACGAGTCGCCTAATCAGTAAGGTGCGGCGATAGTTCGCCTTCTTTGTCAATGAGTATTTCTTCATATAACGCGAGATTTTCAATCACAATTCCGGTACCACGTACAACTGCACGCAGAGGATCTGGAACGACAATTACCGGCACTTCCAACACTTCCTCCAAGAGTGACTGCAACCCCGGTATTAACGCCCCACCACCTGAGAGGTGGATTCCACGTTGCATAATGTCTGCCAGAACTTCAGGTGGGGTCTTCTCTAAAACTGAGCGTACCGCCTCAACAATACTATCAACCTGGGGTGCAATTGCATCGCGCACATCACTATCTGTCACTACTACTTCACGCGGCAACCCCGTCATCACATCACGACCGCGGATAATATGTTCTTTGGCTCCATCTTTATGCTCAATCGCAGCGAGCGCAATCTTCACATCTTCGGCTGTTTTTTCACCCACATATACTTTAAATTGGTCACGAATATAGGTCGCAATTGCATTACTTAAATGATCGCCAGCCACCCGCAGATTTTTTGCAACCACAATTCCATTTAGAGAGATGACCGCAATATCAGTGGTGCCGCCACCGATATCAATAATCATGTTACCAATCGCTTTATTAACCGGCAGCTTTGCCCCTAGAGCGGCCGCCATTGGCTCTTCAATTAAAAACACTTCGCGCGCACCGGCATTTCGGGCCGCGTCGCGCGCTGCGCGCATTTCTACGTTGGTAATACCCGAAGGCACACCAATTAAAACCCGCGGTGCAATCAAAGTACGCATCTCACTCCGCACTTTTCCAATCAGGTATCCCAACATCTCCTCAGTCACCTCAAAATCAGAAATAACCCCATCAACGAGCGGTCGGACGACTTCGATATGGCTGGGCGTACGACCCTGCATAGCCCGGGCTTCATTACCAACGGCTACTAACTGACCCGTTTTTTTATTAATAGCTACAATCGTTGGTTCATTGAGCACAATCCCCTTCCCTTTAACGTACATCAAAGTATTTGCCGTTCCTAAATCAATCCCAATATCTGTCGAAACAGAATCAAGTAGACGACCAAATGTGCGCGACATGAAACTCATAAGTGCCTCATTCTACTACGAATAGGTAGTATTGCCAAAATAGCGCCTCTATCTACAATCGACAGCTACTTTGTTGACTGCGTCATACTGTTGTCACCGTACATTTGTACGGCTCCTGCCAGCATTCCTTGTCGCCTTGTATCTGTCGATTGTAGACTAGAGGATTCTATTTAATGGAATAAACTTAAATCAATGCTTCAAGTTTATTAAGAATTACTTTTACTCACCAACCAAGTCAGCAAACAATTCTTCTTCAGAGAGGAGACGTACTTCACCTGTCTTTCGGGTTACCACTTCAAATTGGCCTGATTCTTTAAGTTTTTTACTCACTACCACGCGGTATGGCATTCCCAAAAGGTCACTATCAGCGAACTTCTCTCCCGCTCGTGCATCTCTATCATCAAAGAGGACTTCCACTCCGCGATCTCTAAACGTCGCGTACACTCCGTCAGCATAATCTCTCACCTCTTCATCGTCGGTATTCAGTACTACCAGGTGTACTTTAAACGGCGCTATACTCTCTGGCCAGACAATTCCCTTATCATCTGATAATAAATCTACTACTGTACCCATAGCCCGGGCTGGTCCAATACCATATGAACCCATAATGACCGGTTTCTCTTGTCCCATATCGTCAGTGTACATAAGACCAAGAGCCCCTGAGAACTTCGTACCCAATGAGAAAATATTACCCACTTCAATACTTTTTCGTTCAGTCAGTTCCTCACGAGTAACACCGAGTTCCGCCAGATCTACCTCAGCAAGCACTTCAGTATTAACCGCTATTCCTTTTTCTTCATTAACAAAAACTACATCTTCGCCCGCTTCAGCAAGTGTTTGAAACTCGTGACTAAACTTTGTAAATGCACCACCTGACGCAAACGTTTTATAGGTCTGTGACCCTATCCCAATCCGATTAAAGATCTTCACGTAGGCTGCTGCTGCTGCTTCATAGTACGCAGCATGCTGTTCTTCAGTTGCTGAAAAAGAATAGGCATCTTTCATCCAAAATTCACGGGTTCGCATAATGCCACTTTTAGCTCGTGTTTCATTACGAAATTTAGTTTGGATCTGATATGCGGAAAACGGTAAATCTTTGTACGATGAAACGTACTGTTTCATTAGCTCGGTAGCAACCTCTTCGTGGGTCCAACCAAAACCTATCTCACCTCCCGCACGTAACTCTGATTTAAACCACACATTAACATTTTCATCACTCCAACGGTCAGTCGCCTTCCAAATTTCGGGATTTTGAAGACTTGGCATATATATTTCTACCGTACCGATAGCTGCCATCTCCTCTCGGATAATTTTATTAATTCGCTCAATTACTCGCAAACCAAGTGGCAAAAAGGTATATACCCCAGCCATGTTCTTGTAAATAAAACCAGCTCGTAATAATAACTGAGCATTTTTTGCCGTTTCATCGGCAGGTACTTCCTTTCGAGTTTTAGTAAATAATTTTGATTGTCGCATAGTTGAAAAATTAAGAAACTTGATAGATTACCACAGGCGGCCAATATCATTAATGGTGGCAACGAGCATCAGGAGTAGTAAGAGTGAGATGCCAACGAAATTAACCCGAGCCGCCCACATGGGTGGAATTGGACGTCGCAGTACCGTTTCAATTGCTACGAAAACTAACCTTCCACCATCCAAGGCTGGAATCGGGAGGAGATTAATCACGGCGAGGTTAAGTGAGATGATTGCCGTAAAAAGTAGTACCGACGTGAAGCCAACCGCCGCCGCATCTCCAACATACCCCACTATACCAACCGGTCCGGCTACTTGAGAAAAATCAGCCGTACCAGCAACAGCGCCAGCGAGTAAACTGCCCAACCCGACAATAATTTTTCCGGTTGTATCAATGGTTCGGAAAAATCCTTCTACCAAAGCAGTCCCAAACGGTTGACGAATGGTTTCAACCAACGCGAGAGACACCCCCACGGCTGGTCGATTTGGTGACGCTGCTAAGAGCCCAGTTACGGGAGTAACTTCAACCGTTACTGACTCAGCATCTCCAACCGTATACGTAATAGAGACGGGATTAGTCCCAACTGAAGCCACAAAGTCGCTCACCGTACTTGGACTTAAAGTAGCTAACGACATCTCACCACTTTTAACCATCGTAATAGCAGCATTAACTGGCACAGCACTCGCGGCTGGACTGTTCTCTAAAACATCAATGACGACTAATTCGGCAGCCGCAGAAGCTTTACCTTCTTCAACCTGGGTTGGGACCCCAATCATGAGAATAGCGACAAAAAGAAACCATGCAAATAAAACATTCATGGTAACTCCCGCTACCAACACGACTGCCTGTGCCCATTTTGGGCGTGCACTAAAAGTTCGGTCGCGATCGACATCATCAGGGGTAACTTGAGTAGGATCTTCTCCGTGAATACGAACAAAACCACCAATCGGTAGCGCATTAATAGAGTATTCCGTTTCACCTTTTTTCCATGAAAACACTTTTGGTGGAAATCCAATCGCAAATTCATCAACCCGCATTCCGGTGAGCTTAGCCGTGATGTAGTGCCCCCACTCGTGCACAAAAATAAGTACCGACAAAACTAACAAGAAGAGCGCAATGGTAAGAATTGTTCCAATCATATTTATTTACTAATTTCTATTTCTTTCTTTTCAAATACAGCCTCAAGCGTTCGATTAGTAATATCGACAGACTTCTGGACCGCATCACGACGAGTAAATTTCTCATCCTCACCCATCTCGCCGGCTTTTTGTGCCGCGTCAATTTTTTTCATCACATCATCGCGCACTGCCCGGACCGCCACGCGAGCTTCTTCTAATTTATTTTTTGCGATTTTAACTAACTGCGTTCGACGTTCTGCCGTTAAGTCAGGAAAACTCACACGCAAGCCCGAAGAATCACTCGACACAGAAACGCCTAAATCAGCATCACGAATAGACCGCTCAATCGCAGGAACCTGCGAATTGTCCCAGGGCACAATTCGCAACGTTCGCGCGTCTTCTATTCCAACTGAACCTAATTGCTCTATCGGCATATACGTACCATAGGTTTCTACCTTTACACTATCTAACAAAGCTGGCGTTGCTTGCCCGGTACGAACGCCAACAAACTCCTTTTGGAGCCAAGCGATTACTTCATTCAGTCGATTTTGATACGTATCATCCATAGATTAAACCTTAAAATTAGTTATACCCGTCAGTATATCACTGTCCTCTCCTATCCTCCACTGGTATCGTTAAGGCAATTTCTTCCCACAACATTTTTCGTGATGCCCCATGCACCCGCAAGTAACGCTGACACCATAGCACGCGTTGAAGTTCATCGACGTTTTTTTGAGAATGACGTTCCAAATAATGATTCAAGCCCCGCTCTAATGCTTCAGCTGTTTCAGTGTCTTTGTCTTTCGCAAAAGAGGCAATGAGCGTTAAACGGTCAGCGAGTGAGGAACTCTTAAAATTATCAAAAATCCGGGTAGATTCTCCAGTAGACCCCTCGCTTGAAACCGACACTTCAACCGACAATCGTGAAAGTAGTGTTGGCAATAAAATACTCCCCTGCTTTAAAACGAGAATAATCCGAGTAGTTTCTGGTGGCTCTTCTAAAATTTTTAAGAGTGCGTGCTGAGCCTCAATACCAATATCATAAGCACGAACCACAATCGTCCGAGTCGGAAGTTCCAGTGGCCGACCGTACGCGGCGGTAATCAACTCACGAACTTCTCCGATTGAAAACTTATGCGCTACGAATTCACGTACTTCAGAGCGAGAAGAAAGCAGCTCCATATCAAAAGGAGTCTCCGCTACATCAGAAACGTAATAGAGAATGGCGTGATGATTTGGATTCACACCCCTATTATGAGGCACGACGTCTATTCTGCAAATCTATAATGTGTCGTATTACTCGCCGTAGGTATTGCTCAAAGGTTTCACCTTGGTCATATATAATACCCTGTTCATAGCGCCAACCATTCATATAATCAGTAATACTTTGCTTGATTTCTTGTGTAGACCCTTCAAAACGACCAGAGAGAATAATTGGGATTTGAAGACTAGCGATTTTGAGGAAAAGCGGATGATCTTTACCATGCGGACCCGTCCCAAAGAGACCACTTTTTTTAAATAATGTCCATTCGGAGAGGAGTTGATTAAGTCCATCATCAACTTCTTTGGTATACCGAGAATCACCGGTAACACTTGAACTCTGGAGCGAGTCAGCTGATGGTAAGTCTGCCGGTGTACGCAAAGGCACCGCAGTAGCAGCAACAGACATGAGTGGCGTTGCGCCGGTCGGTCCAGTCGGAGGAGCAATGGGCGAGACCACGACAACTGGAGCAGGAGCAGGCGGAGGAGTAACAATCTCAGGAGTATTCCAAGCAGTTTCAGCGATTTTGTTTTCCTCAGGAGAAGGTTGTGGTACTGGGGGTTGTACTGGCGCAACAAAAACAGGAGGGAGGATAAGCGCAGCAGCAACTGGCTGAGCTGTCACATCACGAGACCCCACAAATTCTTGCGATTGGACCGGTATTGTTCTGACTATAGGCTCGACAATGACAGGCTCTAGTATTACAGCAGCAGTCGGCGTTACAGCGGACGTTTGCGGCAGAACCACACCAGAGGTCTGGAGTCGGGTCATAACTTGGGCATAGACAGCCTCTAAACGTCCCATGGCCGTAGCTGACTCAGACTCAGATGCGGTTGAAAGTAACTTCATCGCATCTAAGAGTGCGCTCATATACTCACGCCCGAGCAAGTTATCAATATCTACCAAATTAACAGGGTTGCCTACTCGTTCATTGATATCAGTTTTAATTTTTTTGATTCGCTCAAGTCGGGGACTCGCAGGATCTGTTCCCATTAATACTGGCGGTGGCGGAGTTGGTTGAGGAGCTGACTGAGGCGGAGGAACTGCCGGAGAAGGTACAGCCATTTGGGGTAGCTCACTTAGAACAGCTGGGGGGGTCATAGAAACAGGAACAACCGGCATCACGACTGTCGGTGTCGGAGTAGGTATAGGAACAACAACTACCTGCGGTTGGGCAACCGGTAAAGAGGACGCCGATTGAGGCGGGACCACAGGGGAAATTGTAACAGGGGTCGGGGTTGGACTGACGGGAACACTTGTGGGCGTGGTAAAGGTTGGTGCTGGTCGACTTCCGGCAAAACCAGAAACTAGTCGCGAAGGCATAACTACTGGAGCTGCTGCAATGGTGGTGGGAGCAGTAGAAGAAAGCGGTACGATTCCATTAGCAGCAAGACGCTGCTCAATCATACTTTTTACTCCACTATCATGCCCGCCGTTACTATAGAGGAACACCATATCACGAAGTTCGTTCCGTTCGCTAGCCGGGAGAGAACTGGCTCGAATAGCAGCAAGTACACCAAGCACCCCAGCATTCGAATTAAAATCGAAACTGCCTACAGTGCCTCCTCCTGAAGAACGAACGTCCGGTGCCATATAGTTGCCATCATATCATCTCGCACAACAAAAAGACGTACGCATAAAATTTAACTGTGTATTACTCGATTCTATTAAGATAAAAATTGTTGGTCAGCAATTAAAGATGCCGCAAAAGAATATCGTGCCCAGTCTTCAAACGTAGTGCTCGGATTATATAAACAATCACGCACTCCATCCACCATCGCAGAAATGGTCAGTTCGCGACGCCATTTTTCAAAATCTTCAGGTTGGATTTTGAGTGAAAATAATTTTGCCTGCCGTGCATTTTCTGGCATTTTGATAATATCGCGGAATTCTCCAACGCTCATTTTTTTAAAATGTGAAAACGCATCCGTATGAGTCTCGCCAGAACCAAAAAGCGCAATTGGCCGCCACCGTGAAGGATGGACGTCTTGTATGGTATCTACCCATTCATCAAAACTATCTTGGAAAGCGTCTTTGCCGCCTTCAAAATTTTGAATATATTGTTTTAGTGTTTCAACGGTCGTAACTGATGGAATTGATTCTCGTTGTACAGCTTCTGATTTTTTATTTTGCTGCCCTTCTGAAACACTTACCGTTTCATTAAGAGCATCCATTATCGTTTCCATCGCCTCTACTTTTGCTTTCTCAAGCACAATATCTTTTGGCGAGGCATCAATGACATTCTTATCGGCGAATGCGACGTCGGTTTGCGTTACTTCAGTTGGATCAAGTAAAACAACACCCGTTTCCATAGGAGGCTCAGCTTTGAGTATTCTACCCTCTCGATTTGGCGTTCTTGACCAGACCTTTGCTGTTGCAGCAGCCAAGCGCTCGCTCACCGATGGTGGATCGAGTGCCAATTCAGCCTTTTTAACCTCCGCTTGTTGTAGTGAGGGAACGAGAGCAGGCTGTTTTAGGAGCAAAGCTTCATAAGCACTCTTTTCTGCTGTCAGAGCAGCTTCTCGACTCGCCAGAATCTCCGGAAATTCTTTAGATCCCGAAATAATACGCTCGGGCATTTTACGGAGAACTCGAACATCCTTCAATACCTGGGTATAGGATTCAGCTAGCGCCTCAGCCTCTTTGCGCGCTGACTCTGATTCGATACTACTCTTTGGTATCAGAGGGGTAATAGGAGTCACTTTTGGAATAATGGTTTCTTGAGCTGAAGGAGGGACCTCGCTAGTGACCGTTGTTTCTTCAGCCACATCTTCAGCCGCGGGTACATTTTCATTACGACCGCTATATCCAGGAGTGAACCAGCCAATCTTTGGTTCAGTCTTTATCGTTTCCTCAGGGACACGTGCTAATGCAACCTGTAACCCACTGAGATGTGTCTCTGCTTCTTGCTTGGTATTTTCTATTACGGTAAGTGTTTTGGCGGCAATAATATCGCGAACTGTTTTGTCGGACTCCTTATGAGTACTGTGAGCAAAATTTTGATACCGTTTATCAAGCGCAATCAGAGATGCTCGTAACCTGATTAACTCAGATACTTCAATTCGCGACTGTTCGCGCTTACCTCTTTTGGTGACAGCCTCAAGCGTGCCGGTAATGGTATCTATTATTTCGGTGGTAGGATTTATTTCATCTTCTACTCCTGAGGACTCACCGAAAGAGGGAGCCTCTTCTTGATTTGTCGGAGCTTCCGTTACTACCACTCGTTCAACCTCCAGCTCTTTTACTGCTGTCGGAACATCAAGTTGTGACAGAGCATCTATGGCCTCTGTCATTCGAGTTTCAGTAATTAATAACGATTGCCGAATGTGAGCAATCTGCGTACCGGGGTCAGCACCAACCGCAACGAGAGCGTCTAATTGTGTCATTTGACTTTCTGCCGTACGGAAGAACGCAGCTGCTTGGGCACGATTACTCATAACGAACCGCTCCGATACCGTGAGGTCTTCACGTTTTTTTCTCTCGAGTAATTTACAGACAGAGTGTTCTTTGAGAGTCATCAATTGCTCTTGTATTGCAGTAAAGAGTTCCGACACTTCAGTCTCACCAACTTGGATTGTCTCTTCCTTTGAAACAACAACCTCTCTACCGACAAGTTCGGCTGGTACGGCGTTTTTTATATCAAAGGGACCTTCTCTCATGTACGTTAGTTATACCACACCGCCCGGAAGAGGTGGAAGTGTTACCGGTTCTTTCATATAGCGGGCCTGAATTTCAGACTCAACCTGCGCACGTGGCCGACCATACCGAGCGGCAGAAGCAGTAATAAGGCTCGCCACTCGGGCATAATCTACTGGCAATGGAGCAAACGTGTTCATACTAAAAGGCTTTGCCGGTGTTCCATTGGCGAGCACCCTCACGTACGCATTTCGATTCGGCACATTCATCAAATCGCTCGCATTAAATACCGGTAAAAACTGTGATTCGAGCGCTGTTGCATCATCTGCCCCTACGCGGAAGACCGCCATCGAGCCGACATTACCAAAAACGGCCTCCCGAATCCCTTGGTCTAGTTGGGCGATAAATTGATGAGCGATGGTAAGTCCGAGTTTATACTTACGCGCTTCAGAGAGAATAGCTGAAATTGAATTGGTTGAAATATTTTGAAACTCATCCATATGTAAATAGAATGGTGGAAAACGCTTACTCGAGTCATCAACCCGAGAGAGAGCGGCCATGAGTATCTTGCCAACAATAATCATACCTATCAAATTCGCATTTATTTCACCCAAACGACCCTTTGATAGATTCACGAGAAGGATTTTCTTCTCGTCCATGATTTGCCTGAAATTAAAAGCAGATTTTTGTTGTCCAATAATTGGGCGCATGTAATCGTTAGCAGTAAAAACGTCAAACTTAGATACAATGTAAGGCACAATATTCTCGAGCGATGCTTCACCACCAGCTTTGGTGGCAATTTCACGCCAAAATTGAACCACGACAGGATTTTTTGCCTTTTCTAATTTCATCCGCCGGTATTTACTATCAGCCATCACCCGACTGATATCCATTAGTGTATTTCCTGACTCCGGATCCTCCATCACTAAGAGCGTTGCATTTCTAAAATACTGCTCAAACATTGGACCCATAGACTCTGGGTTGGCGCCATAGAGGCGTTGGAAAATTGAAAAGAGTTCATTAACCACAAACGTTTTTTGCTCTGGCTTTCGCTCATCATACTCGAGCATGTTGAGCCCAACGGGATTTTCAAGTTGTGAAGGATCAAAATAAATAATGTCATTCTCACGCTCAGGCGGAATCGAACCTAAAACATCTTCGATATCTGTACCATGCGGATCAATCATACACACCCCATCGCCACGAAGAATATCTTGAACAATCATATTCTTCATCAAGGTGGTCTTCCCCGTACCGGTTTGCCCAATAATATAAAAATGTCGAAGTCGATCTTCTGGAGTAATAAATATTTTACGTTCGATATTGCGATGAATATTACTTCCGAGCAGAGTTCCTTCGGTCGGGATTTCTGTCGGTGCAGCCGCAGTCATAGCGCTCGATTGTTTAAATTGAGGAGACGATACAATTCCATTACCGGGGAAATGAATAATCGTAGCTAATTCTGACAACGATAAGGTAAGGGCAACTTTTGGATTAAATTCACGAAAAGAGAAGGCTTTTTCAGCCGCTTTAAGACTTGATCCTTTGTAGCGAGTAAAAATAAACTGATTTCCATCCATCGCTTCAAATTGATTAAACGTGGCTTCAATTTCCGATAAAATTTGAGTGGCACGCTCTGGTACCAAAGCCGAGACGGCAATTCTGATATTTGTTTCTACTACCGCAGATTCAATTTTTTTACGAAACAGTTCAATTGCTTTGGAATCAACTTCTTTAACAACCGCTTCCGTACTATCATTTTTAGGTTTTGGTGCAAAAAATTCACCCACCGAAGCAGAAAATTCACCCGTAAAAGTGCTCCTTGCAATCGCCTCTTTCGGTTTCATTCCCTTTTCGACCCGTTTTATGATATCTAGGTAATTTTTTCGATGATCAGTCTTTCCGTAACGAATAATACACTGAATCGCCGCTCCCCCACCTTCACGTTCAATTTTAGAAAAGGCATTAAGAATAACAGCCAAGGGATCAGCCGAAAATGAATCATGCGTACGCAACGGATAGATAGGGTGTTTTTTTAAACCCACTTCAGCCACGATGGTAGTACCACTACCAACAAATATATTATAATCGTGCAGTTGTTCAGTTATTACCGCGTGAGAAAAAAGAGAGAGGGTCTGCTTTTCAAAGAGAGTTACAAACATGCGGGGTACCGCGACATAAAACACAATGTCATCGCTTTGATCAGCGACGGCAATTTCAAACACAAATTCATTCAGAGCATCAATTGACGCAATGGTTCGCATTCCCGAAAAAAGTTGTTCCATCATTCCAATCAACTCAGCGAGTTGATATTCCCGGTCGCTCGCACCTTTCAGTTCAGGCAGTGTCACTTCAAACAGTGCCATATTCATGATTTGCCATGGCGGGACTCCTTCTTTCATATCCTGCACTGATTGCCCGCCGCGGATATGCTCAATTAATTTTCGATGTACCTCGTCAATGATATAGGCATCGGTCACCTTCTCAAGCAGCGTAAGGGCGTTACGAATCCCCTTCTCAAAGGCTACCTGAGCAATTTCTTCAGCCGGGTCACCCGCCACTTCAATCAAAGCCTGATGTGACGCGAGCGCATGACCCTCAAGCACTCGGTCTCCACTCAGTATTACTTTAGGGGTGAAGTGCCCATACTCACGCAACGCTGCTCGGGCAATGGTTTCCGTATCTTGATGATCAACTTCGTGGTGACGACGCAATAACTCACGCTCTCGCATGGCTATTTGTTCGCGCAAATAATGCACCTCTTCTTCGGGTGAAGTAAATTGTGTGGGAAATCTTTCAGCCATAGTAAATAATACCCTTATAGTACCGCGAGTATGAACCATAAAAAATCCAAAAAAAGCATAACAAGTGGACAGATAGCATGACTGCCCTATCCCGACCAATCTTATCTCCCTATTTTGTAATTATAGTGATCTCTGATACGGCGTATATCTGTGACTACATAATTACATCCCATGACACACTATTACTCACTCCGGTTTTAACTTCTAGTCTAGATTTCAATCAATAGCACTGTAATGATTACATATCACCTACGGCAATATATTGGTAAATTTACAATTCCGTATTTAGGCCTTGAAAAACTAAGAATTATGAAAAAAACGACTCATGTCGCCACCACAGAAACGAAAACGCTTGCGCTCCACTACCTAAAGACACTTGTTGAAATAGCCCGGGAATCATTCCTTATTCTCGATTCCGATTTGCGGGTAGTGTTAGCAAATCCTACTTTTTACCAAAATTTTCAGGTGTCGCCAGAACTGACAGAAAATATGTTTCTCTATGATCTTGGCAATGGTCAATGGAACATCCCCGATCTGCGGAGTTTACTAGAGGAAATTTTACCGCTCAAAAAAGTAGTTAAGGATTTTGAGGTTGCACATACCTTCCAACAAATTGGAACGCGGACCATCCTCCTCAATGCTCACCAGATTGATGTTGATACGGCACACATGATTGTACTCGCCATGGAAGACATCACAGTTCGTAAAGACCTTGAACAAAAATTAGCGGAATACACCACCGGACTTGAACTAACTGTTGCCAATCGAACCAGTGAAATTGCCGAACGAGTGAAAGAGCTCGAGCTTCTGAATAAAGTGATGGTAGGACGAGAACTTAAAATGATTGCCCTTAAACAAGAAATCGAGCATCTGAAGCAGTCCGTGCCGCTGAGCCTCTAGTTACGTTACTCTATTTTGAATTCCGACAACACAGCAAAAAATACAACAAATTATCGCGACCATACGCAAGCGGCAATTTTAAACGTTCTCGAAGATTATCAAGAAAACGCCGTCACCAGCAGCAGACAAAGTCGAGCTATTTTGAATATCTTAGAAGATTTGGAAACGAGCAATAAGATACTTGAAACTAAAACCCTGCAAATGGCTGAGGCGGCCGAAACACTACTACAAAAGAATGCTATTGACACTGCTATTCTTGAGAGTATTGGTGACGGAATTATTGTGACCGATAGCCTCGGCCATATTACATTTGTGAATCGTGCATTTGAAGAACTCACTGGCTGGACAGCCGCTGAAGTCGTCGGGGATACTATCCAAAGGGTACTCCTCATTGAAAACGCAAATGGCATACGTGAGGATTTTTTACCGGACGTAATTACCGCTGTGCTTGACGGAAACCACTATACGAGCGACGCCACGAAACCATATTTTTTCATCCGTAAAAATGGTACTCGGTTCCCTGCCAGCTCAATTATTACCCCAGTGAGATTGCATGAGACTGTCATTGGGCTCGTGACTTCATTTCGAAACATTACAAAGGAAATGGACATCGATAAAGCAAAGACAGAATTTGTCAGCCTGGCCTCACATCAGCTCCGTTCACCACTCTCTGCGATAAATTGGTATACCGAAATGCTACTCTCGGGAGATGTAGGGACACTTACTGATGGGCAAGAGAAATATCTTACTGAAGTGTATAAAGGTAATCAGCGTATGATTACTCTGGTAAATGCCCTACTTAATGTTACCCGTATGAGTTTAGGAACATTTGTCCTTGAACCAGAGCTAGTTGATATAATCTCCTTACTACAAAATGTCATTGCTGAACAACAACCAGAAATAGATAAAAAACAGTTACACCTCAGTCAGCACTTTGACGCAGCCATGCCAACAATGGAATCTGACGCAAAACTGCTCCGTATGGTATTACAAAACCTGGTGTCAAACGCCATTAAGTATACCCCTGATGGTGGCAACATTAACGTTTGTCTCGAACTCGACCAAGATAAACAACATATGAGATTTACTGTTTCTGATACTGGCTGTGGAATACCAGAGAGGCAACATCCACATATTTTTACCAGACTATTCCGTGCCGATAATGTACGAAGTAAAGACATCGAAGGTACCGGACTTGGCCTCTATATCGTTAAAGCTATTATTGAAAATTCAGGCGGCCGCGTTTGGTTTGAGTCAAAAGAAAATATCGGTTCGATTTTTCACATTGAACTACCTATGACCAGCTCTATTACAACATAACAATACTTCTATGAACATGAAATCATCAAATCAAATCACCGCAAAAACAATCCTCGTCATTGAAGATGATGCTGCCCTACTCTTGGCAATCTCAGGGAAACTAGAGCGAAATGGTTTTACCGTAATAACTGCTCGTAGTGTAGAAACTGCCTTCACTATCGAATTTCCTAAAACAGCTGACCATCTAACACCAACAACTATTGAATCTGCGTTGGCGCACGTACAAGCTTTGGAGAAAGTTGACGCAATTTGGCTTGACCATAACTTAATCGGAGAAGAAGATGGGCTTGATTTTATTGTTAAATTTAAAGCCAATGGTGGCATCTGGAGCACTATCCCGATTTTTGTCGTTTCAAACAGCGCTAATCCTGACCTGATTAAAACCTACGCAGAACTTGATATCCATCACTACTTTTTAAAAGCCGAACACCGGCTGGAAGATATCATTACTGAGATTAAAAATACGCTCAAAGTACGTCCCGATTAAGCGTAACGCCTCTTATAAACCAATCGTCCACGTCGTACCATACAGCGGAAAGTCTCCTTTGGATTTTGTGTCAGTTGATATACCGGTTACATACAAAGTAGTTTTTGTTGCAAGATAGGGTGTGAGGTTAGGTGCCAAGACTGCCTTAATCGTCACCAATCTCATTTCGCTTGGTGCCAATGTTGTTTCAAGGGGAACAAATACTCCATTACCTACAAATGGCGTACCTGACGACATGGTTCCGGATGATCCTCGAGCAACACCGTTGTCGGTCACAGCTGTCATTCCAACAATCGCTTCTACTGGAGTCGTACCAGTTTGATTCAGGGTAAATCCGTGCAATTGAGCGGCGGAGGTACCAATGTTAATAACCTGCAAATACGCGACCGCTACCGAGGCACCAGAGTGACCAACACCACCAATGAGGAGTGGTACCGGCACTACCACGACGGTTGAAGCGCCCCGTGACCCAGTCGTGCTTGCCCCAACCAAAAGAGTTGTAGTAGCCAACACCAATCTGGTTCCGCTTCGGGCACCCACGAGCACAACTTGATAGACTCCGTCAGTAAGCGGCTTTGGTATAGTATGTGACCAACCACTATTTCGAAGACGAATGGTTGGACTGGTATAGATTGGCGTTGTCGTTCCTTGTGGGTACACGAATAAACTAACTGATGACAGCCCGTGAACTTTACCCAAAAACTGAAGGGAGAATGGTGCTTTAGTGTCTCTTTTTTGGACAACCGTACCAGAAACTACTCGAAACGAAACAGTGCACGCAGTTCGTGTACTCCCTCGGTTAAATCGATACGAAAGCGTTTGATTGCGCTCGATTGTCGACGTTGCCTCTCCTTGAACGGGTACCGTTTTACCGTGTCCATCAGTGGCTTTTGTCGCATTACGACTCGTCCACCCTACGCGCACGACGGACCCGGCACGTAGATAGTTAATATCTCCACTTCGGATTTTCGTATCTACATTATCAACTGACACAGTAAGGGTACACGAAGGTTTCTTGGTAGCGGCCAAAGAAAGGTTTGGCATGACGAGTACAATGAACATCAGGCAAATACCAACGGGTAGAATTTTTTTAATCATAGTGCTTTTTTATAAAAAATAAAACGTACAGATACCCTAACCATACTCCTTAGTAACCAGTTCTACCTAATTACGGGACACAATACAGGGGGAACGCCTACGGCGTTCCCCCTGTATCCATCTAAATATAAACCTATTTTGCACTCTGTACGGAATCTCCTACCATCAAATAGTCTATCGCTGTAGTAAGGAGCATTACCCCACTATGGATATGAATACCAGGCGCAATTGCAATTGCGGTCATCCAGTCGTTTGCTGTCACTGATTTTACTTCGCCAGCTGTGTCTACATAGGCATACACGGCAGCAGAAGCTGAGGCCGGAGTTACAAGTACGGACAAAAGACAGCTAATCACCAACACGAAACCTACCACTCCTACCATCCCCTGCTTTGAAGTAGCCATTATCATACAATAAATTAAGTTAGGTTATTAACAATCGAATACTGCGGTGGAAATTTGAGGTGCTACCAATTGCAGACATACCTCCACTGTCTCTATTACCGCAGTGAGACTGGGATTATTACACAAAACAGTCTTACGTAACGCAAAAATCAATCTCCGGGAGACTGATTTTTGCAATTGACGAAAGAACACTCGAGGCTAATTTCGATTCCGCTTACGGCATCAATACCGTATCAAGCACATGAATCACTCCATTAGTGCATTCAATATCAGTGGCTGTCACCATGGCGTCATTAACTTTTACTCCAGAGGTAGTATCAATCGCAACATCATCACCCTGTACGGTTGTTGCCGTAGAAAGTGCTGCGACGTCAGCTGCCATAACCTTTCCGGCCACCACGTGGTAGGTCAAAATTGAGGTGAGTTTTTCTTTATCTGCTAAGACAGCCTTGAGCGTATCAGGATCAATTTTAGCAAACGCATCATTAGTCGGTGCAAACACCGTAAAAGGTCCTACCCCGGAAAGCACTTCAACTAAACCAGCTGCTTTGATAGCAGTTACCAGAGTTGAGAACTGGGTATTATCTATTGCGGTATCTATAATGTTTTTCATATAAAGAAAATTACTGTGTAAAAATTTTCCGCGAGAATACCAAAAGTAATTTCTCGGACACTGATTGTGCCGACACAACTTGAACACTATTACACTGAGACGGTTGGGTAATGAAAACTATATAATGCCCGTAGCTTTTCCATTCCACGATGTGTTTTTACGGCAATCGTATTTTTAGTTTGACCGGTAACTTCAGAGATTTCACTAAGGGTTAAATCCTCCACGTAACGCATCGTCATAATTTTTTGATACGAGGGCGGCAATAACGCAATGAGTTTTAGTGCTGACCTACCATCTAACATATCAACCGTTCTGACAAAGTCATCATTGCCGGGCTCAAAACCTTTTTCTAACAATGCATCAAGCGAGGTGCTCTTTTTTTTTCGATACTCATCGATAATTAGACAATTTAATATGTGGTACAAAAACGGCTTCATCAAATCAATTTTACCAGCCTTAACCAAATATACCCACGTCTTCATAAAGGTATCTTGTACCAAATCGTCACACTTTGTCTCGTCGTTCAATCTAAATTTGGCGTGTTTCTTAAGACCTTTTTCAAAGTCGTTATGGGCAGCTGTCATAATGAGCTGTAATTCCAATTTTTCTTGGATGGATAACATATATAGTGATGCCGTTTGGAACGCATTTATATTACATAAATATGTCAATTATTAGTAACAAATTACACTATACCATTAATATTACTAAATTGATGCTTTTGCAATAATCTCGATCGTGACGCGGCTAAAGTATTATGGACATTCAATCAAAAATGCCTCTGACTCAAAACGATACGAACCTTGCAAGTGGTGTCGACTTCTTTACCCAAATGTGGGAAGGAAGTTGGATTTACATTAAAACAATTGTTGATGTGGTTCGAGAACCAGTTATTATTCTCGATAAAA
The DNA here is from genome assembly GCA_031430855.1 of Candidatus Kaiserbacteria bacterium. Classification (GTDB taxonomy): domain Bacteria; phylum Patescibacteriota; class Minisyncoccia; order Phycocordibacterales; family UBA918; genus OLB19. The sequence goes on along the minus strand of JANPCG010000004.1, from coordinate 69,092 downwards.
ACCTCTGTGTCCTTGCGGCGAATGAATCGTTTTATCAGACTTTTCAAGTTGCATTAAAAGATACCGAAAATACTCTGGTGTATAAACTTGGTAACGGTCAATGGGATATTCCCGAACTACGGCGCCTCCTGGAAGATATTCTCCCGAAAAATACATTTTTTAAGGGCTTTAAAGTAACCCATGATTTTCCTTCGATTGGTCGCAAGATCATGATTCTTAACGCTAGACAAATTCATTACAAAAATGATGCCGGTCAAACTGATATTCCGCCAATTATTCTGCTCGCCATGGAAGATATTACGGAAATGATGGACATAGCTGATTCATTTGCTGGACACGCAAGCGAGCTCGAAGCCGCTTACACAAAACGGGCTGACGACTTTGAACAGAGTCTAGCTAAACTGCGGGCTGAATTTGAAGAGCTCAAACATATGAAATAATCATTCTCTATGTTGAGTTCCTGTTTTTATTAGCTCTTAATTTATTATTGTATGACTACATATTCTTCTCCAAACGCACCGTCAGTGTACTTGGGAACACAAATAGTTTGGTTTATCGTCGGTGCAATCGAGATACTACTCGCGCTACGCTTCGTACTTAAGTTGTTAGCAGCTAACGGCTCTGCCACATTTACGAACGTCATCTATAGTCTGACTGACATCCTCGTAGCTCCATTTACCGCTGTATTTCGTGTCACTTATGCAGCGGGAACAATCTTTGAATGGACCACCATTCTCGCCGCCATCATCTACTTTGTGATTGCGGCTGGAATCATAAATCTCTTTCTCATGGGTGAAGATATTAGCACCCCTGAAGCAAGCGCTCGCTTACGGAATCAGGAGTAACCTTTACACATAACTATATACATATGGGAATTTTATTGTGGATATTTTTTGGGGGAATTGTCGGATGGGTAGCCTCGATAATTATGGGGACAGATAATCAACAAGGTATCATCTTAAATGTTGTCATCGGAATTATTGGTGCAGTTTTAGGAGGCTGGATAATGAGCAGTCTTGGACAACCATCCGTAAACGGTTTTGACCTATATAGTTTTATGGTTGCTATCGTAGGATCAGTTATACTCATTACGATCATTGGAGCATTGCGAAGAACCTAATACTACATAAATACCAGCTAAAACAGGGTCTCTACGGCTCTGTTTTTTGGGTAGAACCCATCTAATAGAGAACCACAATAGCAAGCCACTTTATTACAGAGGACTAATGTACACAGTAATAAAGTGGCTTGCTTGGCAGAACTAACAGCCAAATCTGACAGCAAAATGCTTACCACTCGTCAACAGAGGTCATTATATTTCCTCGTGGTGCACATTTTTCGATCAGTTTTTGACTGTTATTTCAAGCCATTCTATATAAGATTTGTACTCGTTTTTGTAATGTTGTGTACAATAGTGTCACTATGCCAGAACTCCCTGAAGTTGAGACGGTACGCCTCCAATTAATGCGGAAAATTATTGGTAAGACAATCAGTGACATTACGGTCTACCACAGTAAAACAATTGAACACGATGAGAGTTTCGTCCAAACCCTTGCACATAAAACGATTGCTCATATCGATCGCGTCGGTAAACTTCTGATTATTAGTTTTACCAACGAAGAGGACATATTTATACTTGCTCACCTCAAAATGACCGGACAATTTTTTTACGTGGCTAAAGGCGGATCTATTACCGGGGGCGGCCACAGTATGACAGAATCTTCGAGTACACACCTCCCCAACCGGCATACCCGGGTCGCTTTTCACTTTAGTGATCAAAGTCAGCTTTATTTTAACGATATGCGCCTATTTGGATACACCAAACTCGCCACCGCGGCACTCGTTACCCTTGCCCGTAAAGGGTTCGGACCCGAGCCGATTGACCCAGACTTTGACACCCCCTCCTTTGTCACCGCACTCCGAAAAAAGAAAGCGCTCGTGAAAGCAGCTCTTTTAGACCAATCATTTATTGCCGGCTTGGGGAATATTTACGTAGACGAAGCCCTCTGGCGCGCCCGGGTACGTCCAACGAGAAGAGCAAATCGAGTCACCAAAGCCGAAGCAACACTCATAGCGGAGTCAGCTGGTAACGTGATGAACGAGGCCATTGTGGTAGGCGGTACTACCTTCCAGCATTTTGCTGACACCGGCGGAGACGCCGGCAATTTTACTGATTACCTGAACGTATTTGGGAAACAAAAGACACCCTGTTCACGCTGCGGCACATTGATTGTGAAAATCAGAGCTGCTGGGAGAGGAACCCATTATTGCCCCGGATGTCAAAAATAAATTAGTACATCTCCCAGATTTCAGTACGAGGCGGCGTTGCTCCTTCGATATAAGCGGCAGGGTTGGGGTAAATTTTTTCTTCAGGAACGAAAAAATCCATAATATAAAGTAGGCAAAAAAAGCTCGTGAACGCCAAAAGTACAGTTTTCTGTGATGATACTCTTATTTTCATACTAATTTTAACCCTTTATGTAACTAAAAAGTTACTCGTTTGGGCTTTTATTTCAAAGATTACTCACCCTTACTGTATAATAGGTAAAGGTTTATTATCAATTAACCATAATCAATATGACAAAGTACATTGTTTTCAGTTTTGCGTTTTTCGCTTTGCTGATTATGCCAGCACAGACAAAAGCGGCGACACTCGATATACAAACACTAACCAATCAACTACAAACACTTTCAGCCCAATTTGATTCACTAAAAATGCGGGGTGATAAAGCGAGTAGTACACCAAAAGTTAAAAACGCGAGCAGTACCGCTGATCGAACCTGTATGGCTACGGCAGTAAGTGTTCGTGAAGCAAGTATCGCTACCGCCTGGACAACTTTTAGCGATAAAATGGCTACCGGACTATCCAATCGAAGAAATAGTCTCGTAGTTGGCTGGAATATTGCTGACGCTAATGAACGAAATCAAGCACTCACCACTGCGTGGAAGACCTGGAAGACTGACAAGAAATCAGTCAGTGAACAACTAAAAAATAGTCGTAAAGCTGCGTGGGACACATTCAAAAATACCGCAAAAACATCGTGTAAAGTTGAGACTCCAAAACAAGAAGGACTGGAGAAGACCTCCGCTGACAGTATTGCTCTCTAAATAACCTCAAAAATCTTTTTAACAAAAAACCTTTCAGTTACCTGAAAGGTTTTTTGTTTTTTAAAAACGTTAGTTTAACGTTTTAAGGATATTTTGCATCTGTGTTATCTCATCACTTTGGGTTGTTTTGATATTCTGAGCGAGTGTTGTCATCTCTTGATGTTCAATGTGAGATGAGACACTTTGCGCCATCATAATCGCTCCCATATGGTGCATGATCATATCACTTAAGAACACCTTATCCAGTTCAGCTCCAGAAAGATTAGAAAGTGTTCGCATCATTGGCTTATACTTTCCATCAGCAACGTAGTCAGTACCATACCAATTTTTGTACCACGTTTTCATATCCAGCACTTCTTTTTCTTGGGCCTTAATAATATTTTCGGCGAGTGTCTTTATTTCTGCCGTAGACCCTCCACGCTCCACTACTTCTTTGGCGGTTGAAATTGCTTCCTCGTGATGAGGTATCATCGCCTGGAGAAATTCTCGTTCACTTTGCACCATCATATTCATATCGTGCATGTTCCCCATTCCCATATTGCTGTCACCCATCATACCTGTATCATTTTTGTTAGAAGTATCATCTATGCGGTCTACAGTTCGATAGTCGCCATGCATCATATCACCCATCCCCCACTCTCGACCGCTATCATTTTCATAACCACGATTCCAGCCATGTCCGCCCATATTTCCGACTGCCGCCACACCCAAACCACCTAATATAAAAGCTCCAACCGCTATCATGGCGACTTTATTTTTATCCATAAATATTTATATTGTTGTTATAATATTAATACGTGCGGCATAAACCTTTATTTCAAACAAAAAACCAGGCGTTACTTTACCCGTTTTTTTATGAATGTATTGGTAGGTAAACTAGATTAAAACAGTAGCGTGGTTGTTACTGATTTCGATTGTTCCACTACTTGTTTCAAAAGTCTCTTTAGCACCTCCTTCTGTCACCACCGTAATCATTCCAGGCTTTAGCACGGAAATAAGCGCCGTGTGGTCAGCAAGAATCGTCATCTCCCCTTCAGTTCCGGGGACCGTCACCGAAACCACGTCCCCGTCAAATACGGGAGCATCAACCTTAGATATCGTCAATTTTAATAGTTTTGCCATAATATTTTTAACATTATTTTTAGTTGCCAAGAAATCAGGTGGAGCTAGAGTGGGTGAGATGCGAGGCGTGCGAGTGAAATCATTTGAGGCGTATTTTTATACGATGAAAGTTATTTCGCGAAGTACAACAAGGCAGATTGCCCACTATTGCTACACCACTTCATCAATCGAGCCTTTCATATAAAAAGCTTGTTCTGATTTCTCATCATGCTTACCATCAAGAATCTCTCCAAAGCCACGTATAGTTTCAGCGAGAGATACATATTTACCAGGAGTTCCGGTAAACACTTCGGCCACGCTGAACGGTTGACTCATGAAGCGTTGGATTTTTCGGGCTCGGTAAACAGTTGTTTTGTCGTCTTCAGATAATTCTTCAATACCGAGAATCGCAATAATGTCTTGGAGGTCTTTGTAGCGTTGCAGCACCAACTTCACACCCTGGGCTACCCGGTAGTGCTCTTCACCTACAATCATTGGATCAAGCGCAGATGAGTTACTTTCAAGCGGGTCAATCGCTGGATAGATTCCGAGACTAGCTAGCTGACGAGACAGAGATACGGTTGAGTCGAGGTGCGAGAAGGTAGTTGCTGGCGCCGGGTCGGTCAAGTCGTCGGCAGGTACATACACCGCTTGAATTGAGGTAATTGAACCTTTCTTCGTTGAAGTAATACGTTCCTGCATTTTACCCATTTCTTCAGCCAAGGTTGGTTGGTACCCTACCGCTGATGATACGCGACCGAGAAGTGAAGACACTTCCTGTCCCGCCTGGGTAAACCGAAATACGTTGTCCATAAAGAATAGTACGTCCTTCCCCCCTTCGTCACGAAGGGCTTCAGCCATCGTAAGACCCGTGAGTCCTACACGAGCGCGTGCTCCCGGCACTTCGTTCATCTGTCCGAATACAAGCGCGGTTTTATCCAACACGCCTGAGTCCTTCATTTCGTGGTACAAGTCATTTCCTTCACGCACCCGTTCCCCTACTCCGGCAAACACTGAATACCCACCGTGCTCTGAGGCTACGTTGTGAATGAGTTCCTGAATCAATACGGTCTTCCCTACTCCCGCTCCACCGAATAGCCCTACCTTCCCTCCTTTAATAAATGGCGCGAGCAAGTCGACGGATTTAATTCCCGTTTCAAATACTTCGGTGGTGGTTGATTGTTCAGTAAACGCTGGAGCATCTTGGTGAATACCACGTAGTGGTGCTGATGTGATCTCCCCCTTTCCATCGAGTGTCTTTCCGAGCACGTTAAAAAGTCGACCGAGTGATTCTACTCCGACCGGTACCGAAATCGCCGCTCCGGTATCAATCACCTCCATCCCGCGCGTGAGCCCCTGAGTGTCCTCCATCGCAATCGCGCGCACGCGATCAAGACCTACGTGTTGCGCAACTTCAAGCGTAATGGTGCCACCGTCTTCTGTTGCAACAGTCAGCGCATTCAAAAGTGACGGCACACCATCAGCAAAGTGTACATCAACAATTGGACCGACAATCTGCGTAATCTTCCCTATGTTTTTAGTTTCTGTACTCATAATAATTTTGATAATTTCACTATCATATATGATAGTGCTTTTTAATAATGACTCAGTACCACTGAGTAGTGAAAGCCCTCGGTGGACACTCACTACTAAGCACTACAACCGTTACATGAAAACCATTATGTAAGAAACGAGAACCGCTATTGGCAAACAGGCTATAGACAAAAGTGATGCAAATTTTAGTTGGTTCATCATATTTTTTTTCTTAAAATACGAAACTGTATATAAAAGAAACAACTGAATTATTAAAGCAATTGGGTACGTAAAAGCTAGTATCAAATATAGTGCAACTACTTCTTTACCTAAGATAAATATCAAGAGAATTGTCGAAAAAATCCATGCCAACGTAGACAGTCCGGCGATATGAAAAAAATACATGTCATCGAGTACTATATTAAAAATATGAGTTTGTGTTGATTTATTTTTCATATTATTACTTAAGTGCCTCCATACCGCCAGTAATTTCAGCCACCTCAGCCGTAATCGCAGCTTGGCGGGCTTTGTTGTATTTTAGCGTTAGGAACTTTGTTACTTCCTTACTCTTGTCGGTGGCATTTTTCATAGCGACCATACGGGCGCTATGCTCGGACGCCTTACTCTCAAGTAAGGCATGGAAAAGCATAATTTGGACAAGCTGTGGAATGAGGACATCAAGCACAGCGGAAGCGGTTGGTTCGATTTCGTAATTAATGACGTTATCTGCCGATACAACTGAGTCACTGAATTTCCCGACCTTGGGTTTGATACCTTGCATGATGTAGTGAATTTCGGCAGGATCAAGGGGGAGAATTTGACGTATGGTTGGTTCTTGTTCAAACGTTGAGATAAAGTTCTGGTAGATTACCTCAACTTTGCTGTAAGTTTCCGCGGCTTTGTATGAAGATAAGGCTACATCAGCCATGGCGTATACATCTGCAACTGTTACGTCATCGCTCACATTATTGAATTGACCAAGATTCGCGAGGTTAGCTCGCGCAGCAAACTCAGTCGCTTTGCGACCAATCGTTATGACGTCAAACTGCTCACCTGCTCGCACCATCATCTCAACCGTTTTAATAATGGCACTATTAACGCTCCCCGCTAGACCTTTGTCACTCGTGACCATCACCACTAGTTTCTTCGCAGTATCTCGCTTTTGCGCAAGTGGATGGGTTGTCACATCCCCCGATTGTGAAAGCCGCGCTAAAATCCGCATCGCCGCATGTATATACGGACGACTATCAAAGGCACGCGCCTGACTCTTGCGCATTTTAACTGCCGACACCGCCTCCATGGCTTTGGTTACCTTACCAGTTTTCTTGGTCGAAATTATTTTGTTTTTAATTTGTTTGAGTGCCACAGTAGTATTTTATTACGCAGTGTACAAGTTACTATTCGCTTCTTTGAAATCAACAATTGATGTATCAAGGTCGGCCTTGAGTTCGTCAGACAGAGCGCGGGTTGTTTCGATAGTATCGAGCATGTCCTTGCGGTCACGAAGGATGAAGGCTTGGTACGAGTCTTCAATCGCGCGCACATTTTTTGGGTCAGCTCCATCGAACAATCCGGTGTTCGCTCCATAAATAGATACCACTTGTTTGTAGAACGGCATCGGGTTGTTTTGCGTTTGCTTGAGCATCTCTACATATTTGCGACCACTGTCGATACGAGCTTTTGTATCGGCATCTAGATCAGAGGCAAATTGCATAAAGGCTTCCAGTTCGCGGAACTGAGCAAGCTCAAGACGAATCTTCCCCGCCACCGCCTTCATCGCTTTGGTTTGGGCACTTGATCCCACACGCGATACTGAAATACCGACGTTCAAGGCTGGACGAATACCCTTGTTAAAGAGATCAGTTTCAAGGAAAATCTGCCCGTCAGTAATTGAAATGACGTTGGTTGGAATGTACGCCGACACGTCACCTTCTTGGGTTTCGATAATTGGCAAGGCAGTGATTGAGCCGCCGCCGAGTTCGGCTGATAATTTTGCTGATCGCTCGAGGAGACGTGAGTGAAGGTAAAAGATGTCTCCGGGGTAGGCTTCACGTCCTGGTGGGCGACGGAGCAAGAGTGACATCTGTCGGTACGCTACCGCGTGTTTACTCAGGTCGTCAAGAATAATCAAAACATCACGACCTTGCTCCATAAAGTACTCACCAATCGCCATGCCCGTAAATGGAGCAAGGAACAAGAGTGGCGAAGCTTCAGACGCTGACGTGGCGATGATAGTCGTGTATTCCATCGCACCCGCTTTCTCGAGCTGGGCCATGATGTTGGCAGTTTTTGAACGCTTCTGACCAATAGCTACATAAATACAAATTGGTCGTTTCTCTTTTGGTTCGTACTTTTGGTTGATGATAGTATCAATCGCAATGGTTGTTTTCCCAGTACCACGGTCACCAATAATAAGTTCACGCTGACCACGTCCAATTGGAATCATAGAATCAATTGCTTTGATCCCCGTGTGAATTGGTTCGTTTACCGATGAACGATCCATCACGCCATAGGCTACCCGTTCAATCGGCATGTTTTTATCAGTCGTGATTGCACCTTTACCATCAATCATTTCACCAAGGGCATTGACCACTCGCCCGACAATGCCATCACCAACAGGTACAGAAAGTAGCGTGTTGGTACGGAACACCGTCATCCCTTCACGGATGCCAGCACTTTCACCAAGCACCACCACCTTCACCACATCCTCCTCGAGGTTAAGTACGAGACCATAGAGAACAGTTGTTTGCTTGAGGGCAGTTTCGAGAGTCGCTCCCTCACCCACACCAAACACCACCATTTCCATCACCTTGGCTGAAGTTAAGCCAGAGATTTCAATGATACCGTCAGATACGGCAGTTACCGTACCTATTTCTTTTGGGGTAACAGTAACATCCAAAGCGGCGATTTCTTTTTTAATTCGGTCAATAATGGTGGTGCTCATATATTTATAATAATTAGGCGGTGATAATTGATTGATATAATTCACGTAGCTTGGTTTGGTAACTTTGGTCTAGTTGTTTACTTTGAAAGGTAGCGATGAGTCCACCAATAATATTAGGATTATAAGTGACACTATAATTATCATTTGGTGCACTGAGCGTACTCAGGGCACGTTTGATTTCAGCTTCACTGACACTCCCCTCTTTAGCTAGTACAACTTTTGGTAGATTGTGCTCTGTCTCCAATTGCAGCTTGGTAGCAAGACTGCTAAGTATGCTGGCGTGTAATTTACTATGTCCCCGCGCTGCCAGAACCTTTTTGAGGTTTACTAAAACAGTCTCAGCCGATTCACCGGAAGATAACAGTTCTAATACTGCATGAACGTAGGTATCTTTCATAAATTATGATGCGTTCTTTTGGGTCAGGATTTTCTCAGCTGCCAGAATGGCAGTTTTGGCAATCTCGGCAGCACTATCGCGTTCGGCCTGTGCCTTTAACTGTTCGGCTTTCACCGCCGCTTCCGCAATTACTGCAGCAGCGTCACTTTGCGCCTTTGCCACAATGTCGCTCGCGGTCGCATCCGCCGCTGATTTAGCACGGGCATTTACCGCCACTGCTTCAGTATGAGCGTCAGTCAAAATGACTTTTTTCTCAGCGTCAGCTTGAGCTTTTGCTACGGCGGCGGCTTCGGCATCTTTAATCCCCTCTATAATCTTGTCTTCACGCGCTTTAAGCATGTTCAAGATTGGGTTGTACAAGAAGTACACCAGGGCCACCATCAAAATGGCAAAGTTTACGATTTGAATGAAGATCAAACGACCGTCGATACCAAAAGCTTTTACGATATCTTCCATAGCAGTGAGAGAGCGCTCATTGCAATATCATCTAATCTTCTTTGTCGTACTGCAAGAAATTATTTTCGTCGTACGAAAAGTACGTCTCAAATTATTTCTTTTGTACTTCGCGAATCTCAGACAATCTTGCAATGAGCTTAACTAATAATGAGAGCGTGTTCCCAACTTTAGCTCTAAGTTTAAATTATTTTTAAACAAGCTCAGAGCAGGAGTAATTTTCGCTGAATTGGATGAAATGCAAGGCGTGCAAGGAAAATTTTGCGAGCCGTATTTTTACACGGTGAGTAAAAATTTTACCGCAGCGCAGCAGTTCGCCAATTTCGCGGAAATTAGGCGAACTTGATAACGAATGCGACTACAAGCGCAAAGATGGCGAGAGCTTCAACGAACGCCACACCGATAAACATCGTAGCTTGAATCTTTCCGGCTGCTTCTGGGTTGCGTCCAATTGCTTCGAGCGCTTTAGCAACAAGCAATCCGATACCAATACCTGGACCAAATACACCTACGCCAGCGGCGAGAGCCATAGCGAGAGCCTTCATACCTTCTGTATTTAGTTCTGCGACCTTCAAGGCTAATTCTACTTCTGTCATATTTATTTACTTAGGCAGCACTTACATAAACGGAGCACTTCTTTGTTGTCCGGCGTAAAATATTTCTCACCGTACTAATGTACGTCTCGTAATATTTTACTTGGACGCCTCGAATTGCACTCGTTTCTGTAAGTCCTACAATTATTAATTTACTGTTACCAAACAAGTACGAGATACATGAATCCATGGAACTCGTGATTATTTACTAACTTTCTTAATGTGGTTCTTCCACCGCCAGTTTGATGAAAAACAAGGTCAGAATCGCAAACACAAATGCCTGGATAAATCCTACAAAAACTTCAAACGCGACGAGTGGTACCGGGATAATGAATGGCACAAAAAACATGACTACCACCAAGAGGGTCTTGCCCGCAAAGATGTTTCCAAACAAACGGAATGAAAACGATACCAACCGCGCTAGTTCTGAAATTAGTTCAAGCAACCCTAAGGCAAAACCGCCGAAAGATTTAAAGTTAATGAACTTGCCGGTGTACTTAAAGAACCCAATCGCCAGTACACCAGCAATTTCAATAGTGAAAAACGCAATGATAGCAAAAGCAATCGTGATATTAAGATCGGTAGCAGCCGGGTACAAGAGCGGTGTGAAGTGCTTTGTCCCGTCATGCACTTCATACAGACCAATTGATGTTACCCCCGGAAGTAGTCCCACCCAGTTAAGGGCCAACACGAAGAGGAATATCGTCATGACAATCGGAAAGTATTTTCGAGCCAGTGTTCGACTCTCAAGCACCTCACTCATATAATCGTATACGTAACCAATAATCAGTTCAAATAAACTTTGTAGTTTACCTGGCACGACAGCAAGTTTTGATTTAACAAGTATCGCTACACCAATCAAGAGTACCATAGTAAGCCACGTAGTGAGCATTGTGGCCGTAATTGGCACGCCCAGGAACTCGCCCACAATATAGGGAGCGAGTTTAACGTGAATTCCACTTTCGGCAGCGTATGCGGTTGCAATTCCAAACATATAAATCAAGGCTTTTTTGGCACATTCAAGGCGCCGCCCGCATCATACCAGAGATACTACGGAGTGCAAAGCATTCCTGGTGACAAACCTAGGACTTAGTAGGAGAATCTGAACTGAGATTTGGCTCTGTCCCCAAGAGTCCCCAGTGTACCCTGCCCCAAAACCGTTCGTGCAAGTAGTAAAAAAGGATTTTAAAGGTCACGTCAACAAACCCCACACTTGCCATTAAGGCCAAGTCGCCAGTAATAACAAAAACAACCACCATCGTGGTTACGGACGCTACAATTCTCCAGGTGATACCTTTAGCAATACTTCGGCGGTGTGATTCTCTCATATATTGTCAGTGTATCATAAATACACTGCCGTCTTAGGCAACATCACCAGCTGTCAGCACTACGGGCTCCGGTATCTCGAGAATCTTTTTTGTCTCTATTTTATACAGTTCTACTGCCGGTTGATCAAAGGGATTAACCTTAAGAAGATGACCAAGGTACATTACTTCAATCATTTTGAATTGCATAAATGCACCCAACTCATGGAGAGTAATTCCCTCTAATTCTACCTCCATAAACGGCAGTTTTCGATTATTATAGGCCACTTTAGTACCGGCCAAGATTGCGCTCATAATCGTGTCGGTTGATTTTCCCGCAATCATAGGCACGAGCTCGGGAAAAACGCGCCGTTCTTGTGGCACTTTGGGCATCTGATGATCAAACGTTCCAAACACAAACGAAGTGATTTTGTCACGAGGACCACCGAGATACAACTGACCAACAGAATGAAGATCCGTTGAACCAACTGATACCGTCGGAGTAATCCCAACCAGCTCTCCCGTTTTCTGTTCTTTACCAATACTTTCACCCAACAATTGTCGATACCAAAAACCAAGTGACTCTAATCCACTCTGAAACACAAACGTATCATGAATAACCATTCCCTTTTCATAACAAGCGGCCAATACTAAAGCGGATTGTGCTGCAGGATTATGAGCAATATCAGGATGGATACATTTTAATCTGAGCTCAGCAGCACCAGCATGCAACTCTTTGATAGGAAGCCCCATTATCGCGAGTGGGAATAATCCGACTGCCGAAAGAACTGAGAAGCGGCCACCTACAATAGTTGGCATCGTGAGTGTCGCGATTCCCTTCGCGCGAGCAGCTACTCCATAGGGAGATTCTGCATCTGCAATCACCACGAGGCGGTCAGTATCAGTTTTCCATTTCTCCCGGAATACTCCCAGCAAGATTTCGGTGTTTGCCAACGTCTCGGTGGTACCACCTGATTTACTGACGCTAATAAGGAGACACTCCGTCGCATGAGTGCACGACCAAATCAAGTCTCGATAGGCAGTGAGGAGGGCAGCGTCATTGGTATCAACAAAAATTAATTTGGGTTTACTGTGCTCTGTAACATCACGAGCACCATACAGCGCATCATAGATTGCTTTGGTACCTAAGTTTGAACCTCCGATTCCAATCACAAATACAAATCGTAAGTCAGGAGTAATAAACGATACCGCTAATTTTTCTACCTGATCTAATAAATCATCATCAGCGGGTAAATTAATTGACGACTCCAGTGCGCCATAACTACCGGTGTCAGCCACTGTGCGTAGCTGAGTAATGTATCCCGCCAAAGAAAGTCCCTGCGTAGTTATAACGCTCGTTTCAATGGCGATTGAGTTAGTGAGTGAAAATTTCATACAATGATACAATCCTCGTTCAAGTATACATCGCGCAGTCATCAACTTCGTACTCGCTTAGGCCAAACCGGGGAAGAAATCTTTAACAATCCGTCGCTTCGACACACCGAGCGAACGAAGCGCTATAGCGGTAGCCGACACCATACCGGGAGGACCGGAAATGTACCACGTACGTTCTTTAAAATCAGGTGTCCGCCGAGCGATTATGTCTGCCGTGATATACCCTGATTCAGAACCGGGAACTACTCCCTGAGCGAGCACAGGAATGAGAGTGGCTGATTTTTCGAGAACATCCTGGTAGACCAGTTCTTCAGTAGTATAAGCCGCATACAATAAAATAATATTACATTTTATATTGGTTGCTTGGAGCCAATTTGATTGACTCACAAACGGAGTAACACCAATCCCTCCCGCCACCCAAGCAATTTTTTTATGTGGGTCTTGTGGCAGTAAAAAATCACCTGCCAACTGACTCGCAATGATGCTGTCTCCTTTATTTAACTCCTCGAGCGCCCGCTTGTAACTACTCCCCAGGGCAGGTACTTTGCATGCCAGCCTGACCACTGGTTCGGTTGCTGACGAGAGAATAGTAAAGTAACGACGAATTCCGCGACCGTCCACCTTAGCATGAGGGAGCATCCACTCTAGGTATTGACCCGACTTAAAAGTAAACCCGGCTGGTTTTTCAAACGTATACTCATACAGAAGTGGCCCAATCTCACGTTTTGAAATAAACGAGAGATACAGCTTGCGCCGTAACGTATAGGGATAGGCAACGAGGTTACCGAGCAAAAGTGCAAGCTCGGGAGTCATTGTAAGAAACGGGACAAAGAGAGCGGTACTCGACAGAAATCCAACGAGGGCACCGTATCCCATCTTTAGCGACCGCGTCGGTGGCAGTGTAAACGGTTCAGTAAGCATAAAAAAACCCAGAAACAGCGTTGGGTACGCGAGAAAATAAATCGACCACGTTGCGGTGAAATCATTCCCAAAACGCCACTCTTCAAACAGGAAAGTAGTAAATCCAACACCGAGAAAAGACAGTACGAGTGGCCAGGCTCGTACTTTAGTTACTACCATGACTCCAGCTACAAGCAGGGGAACAAATAACAAGGGAGTACCTACCCACCAGGACGCTGCACCATAGCCAAGAAGTGCCATCAACCAAACAGCGAGCCCTGCGGCATTAAAAATATGTTGTCGGCGATAGCTAAAAACATATTTTGAGATCACTGCGAGCGCCGCAACAGCAGCCAGTACCAAATATTCATTGGTCGTGGTGGCAGGGCTCATTAAAAAAAACAGGATCAGTGCCGTAATAACTGATGATGGATGATGGGCGGTGACGCCGGCAATTTTTCCACTCACGACGCTGGTAATTCCAGCACTCAACATAAGTACCAGAACTGAAGCAATTAATGGTCCTGGAGTGACGGAAAGACTACCGACCAGCGAGAGCACAAACGCATACAAAAACATGCCACCAAGGCCATAGAGCACGATGAGATACATATTAGTACGATCAATCCAGGATTCAATTACCGGTACTGGGTACGTAAGTATTTTCATAGTAAAAGTATATCAGAAAACACACTTCGTTTGGCACCACTATCGCAATACGATATACTATGCACGTTAACTAATATAATTTTTTGTATTGTATGCCATTTGTTCTTGTCATTGTAGGAATCTTGGTCGCTCTCGGTCTTGGTGGGTATTATTTATCTGGCCCAAAACCTGCCACAACTACACCAATCACCCGAGTAGAAGACACTGCCCCAGCGATTGAAACTCCAACTTCAACCCCTGTAGAAACCAATACCGTCGTTACAACTGAAACCACAACGACGGCACCAGTTACACCCACCACAAAACCGGAAACGACTCTAACCACTCCTTCCACCCCGCCTGTCAGTAAGCCAGTAACAACATCGGTTGCACCCGCCACAACATTCAAAAATGGCACCTACAATGTCACAACCACCTACGTCGCTCCGAGTCGAACAACACACGAGATAAATGTTTCGCTCACTCTCGCAAACGACATCGTAACCGCAAGTAACGTAACCTATAGTGGTGAGACTGCTGACACCTCGACCAACTACCAAAAGAAATTTAGTGATGCCTACAAAGCACAAGTGTTGGGAAAGAGCCTTGAAAGTATTTCACTCTCTCGAGTGGGAGGCGCTTCACTCACTACCGGAGCATTCAATAAGGCTTTGGTCGAAGTAGCAGCTGACGCCCGCCTCTAAACGAATGTCTCTTCCGTTTACCATCGATGCTCTGGGGACCCGGTGGTGGATTGAAATATTTGATGACATTTCTGATGTGAAGCGCGCCGCCACAGTAAATGGCTGTGAGTTTTTGCTGTCGGAATTTGAACAACGGTACTCACGATTTCGACCCGATTCACTCATAAGTCAGCTTAATCTGACGGGAGTTCTCATTAATCCTCCGACTGAATTTATTAATCTCCTCACCTATGGGATTACGTTATTTGACCGTACGCAGGGTAAATTTAACGTGATGATTGGTGAAAAACTGAGTGCGCACGGCTACGATAGTACCTACTCTTTTGTTGGCAAGGCGTTTACGACTCCCCTTCCCTCGCCCCATAATTCGCTAACGATTAGACCGGAACAGATTACCCTACATACAGGACAGGTTGATATTGGCGGATTTGGTAAAGGCTACGTCATTGATCTCCTGGCTGAATATCTACAAAACCAACACCAGCTCTCCTACTTCCTCATTAATGGTGGAGGTGACATGTTTGCAACGAGTGAAAATGATCAACCGATAACCATCTACCTGGAACATCCAACTGAACCAACTACTTATATAGAAACCACCACCATACGTAATCAGGGATTTGCGGCCAGTAGTCCACATAAACGAACCTGGAAAACAGACGGAAAAGTTTATTCTCATATTATTACTGAGAGCGATAATCTATTAATAGCTGATGCGACATTTATAAAAGCACCCACGGCACGGGATGCCGACGCTTTTGCAACCGTAGCGTTAATTATGCCTCCCGACCAATTTGAAGCAATTGCCAGCACTGAACAGCTCGGAGTGGCCACGTTTACGTTAGTTGAGAATACCCTGTATCGGGATACCAATTTTTAATTGACGCAACTCCAATTAGGATTACTATGTAGGTATCATGAATAAAATAACATCATCATTACGCCAGACTAACGTTAAGGCTCTTTTGGCTGGACTTTTTACATTACTGCTCGGCGCCTATGCCCTTGGCACTTTAAGGAGCAGTACTACTCATCCCATAGCAACAAGTACCGACACCGAAGTACATGTTCATTCTGACGTTCGCGTTTATGTTGGGGACATCCGACTACGCTTTACCGATCCGCGTTATCAGTCTAATCCTGAACTTACCCATCACGCATCACTTCATTTCCACGATGGTAACGATGAAGTTATTCATCGCCATGCTGATGGCGTAACCCTCACTGATTTTTTTGATTCAATTGGAATGAAGCTGACAAACGACTGCTTTACTGAAGATACCGGCACACAACACTGCTCTAAGGGCACTAATTCCCTACTTTTAATAGTGAATGGCGAACGCGTTACCAATATTACCGACTATATAATTAACGAAGAAGACCGGATTTTACTCTACTACGGAGACCCTGCTGACTCTAATATTCAAAAATACGTCGGAGAAATTACAGAAATGGCCTGTATGTATTCGGGCACCTGTCCCGAAAAAGGCGTACCACCGACTGAAAGCTGTGGACTCACGTGTGAAGTAGCTGATCTCGCCAAAACAGAATCGCAAGGAATTATTCAGGCGCTCAAGGGTTGGATGGCGTGGTGGTAGGAGTACGCGGAAGCATACTGACGAGGGCTGGCTGCAAGCGCTCGTACCAATAGGCATACCCGGCACTACTTGGGTGCAGGCCGTCGATAGAGAGATATTTTTTTGGTTCACGCAAAAACATATCAACCCCCGGCTCTTCAAATAAATCAACGTATCGCACACCGGATTCTGCCGCGAGAGGGATTACCATTTCTCGATATAGACGAGTCAGCTGCTCGTACTCAAGCGCTCGTTTCGTACCCGCAAACCTCGAAGCGGTACCCACGTTTCCACATGTGATCATTACCACGTGATCACTATGCTCGAGCGCTATTGCGAATAGTAATGAGAGATCGCTCCTTACAACATCGAGCGGTCGTTTCTGCAAAATATCGTTACTTCCCATTTGTAACACTATTAGTTCGTATCGTTCGTCTGATGGTAGTTTTTTCATTTCTTCCACCGCTTCCCCAATCGTCCGTCCGTTTTTACTTCGGTTGACGACTGAGTATGCCGAGTAATCAGACCCTATCAAACCCGCAATACTATCTTTACCCACTTCTGCTCCGGTACCATACCCAGTACTATCTCCCACAATGAGGATTGCTGGCGACCCAGTTACCGTTTGTTCATAGGGGGTAATTCGGAGGATCAGATAGAGGGTTTTTCCCAGCCTCAAGGCACCAGTGAGCCAGATTACAAGGGCAAATATGATAATAATTACTAAAAATATCAGCAGTCGCATATAGGGTAAGTGTACCACATAGAGATAAAAGCCATATTTAAAGCCATATTATTCCACTCCCTGATTCTGTAAGACTTTTCCTGTTCGTGCGTCTTAGTGTTCGGAAGGAGTGTAGAAAAGACCAAAGAAGCACCCGCAACAATAGAAGGAGCATAGGAATGCTCAATATCCGAAGTAAGTTCGTCACTACCCTCGTTGCCGTCAGTCTTGCACTGGCGGCCAGTAGTGCGGTGGCGAAGCCTCAACCGGGGCATGGATACGAGCGTGACTTCAGTCAGCACAAAAAAGGCACCCAGTGCCAAGTGCTCTTTGACAGTCATCCGTATCTCGAAGCCAAAAGTTTTGAAACGGTCAAAACGTTCAAGGCTGACGGCAGTTACTACGCCAGCCGGTATCATAACCGGAATCCCATGGCTTCAGGCACGCTCTATCACGAGTGTGACGTGACCGTTGTCGCCTTTAACTCCCTACCCAAGGGAACGATCTTGCGCATTAGCAATCCCAACACAGGTATTAGCCGGTTGGCAGTGGTGCAAGACAGAGGCGGAGAACACGTTACCAAACGTCCCGATTTGTCGAGAGGGCTTCTTGAAGCCCTTGGCGGCGGACGTTCTGCCGAAGAAATTGGTCTCCTCAAGGGGCTGACCTACGAAGTTCTGAAGCCCATAGAATAACCAAGCAACCCGTTAAGCTCGGGCAGCGGACCATTCCCCCTTTTGGGTGACTTTGGTCCGTTTTTATATAGTGTAATTTTGGTGATTTGGTATACTAAAAATTATGAATACTCCCCTACCCACCAAAGATGAAGCCCAAGCATTACTCACCTCTCACGTTCGCGACACCTATCAACAATTCCATGCCGAAATGGTTGGTCGAGCGGTCGAAGGCTACGCTCTGAAATTAGGTGAAGACGCTCACCTCTGGTGGCTCACGGGATATTTACACGACATTGATTATGACGAACATCCAACTGAGCATCCTGGCCCATCACTCAACTGGCTTAAAGACCTCCAGTTTCCTCCAGAATTAATCCAAGCGGTCTTGGCCCACGCCGATGGGTTTAATGGATATACCATTAAACCAGAAAGTAAACTCGACTGGGCCCTCGTGGCGTGCGATGAAATCTGTGGTATTTTTTACGCGTACCAAAAACTAAATCCAATTCCGTTCGGTGATATGAAAGTCTCATCAATCAAAAAACGACTCGACGAACCCAGGTTTGCCCCCGGTATTAGCCGCGAACATATCCATAACGCCGTCGCGGGTTTTGGTGTTACGATTGAAGAACATATCACCAATCTCATTGAATTTCTTGGTTCTCTCCCTAACCCCCCACAAAAATCTGAAGGATCGGGCCCTTCAGATTAGTAAGGGGTTCGACCCCTTACTTTTTAAAAACCCTATTGTCACTACTATACCAGCAATATATGGCTCGAGAATTTAGTCAGCGTGTCTACGAACTCGCCCTAGCTATACCAGCCGGAAGAGTAACGACCTATGGGGCGATTGCCAAAGCCGCTGGTGGTGGCGGAATGGCCGCGCGAAGTATCTCGAGCATCCTCGGAAAAGCACCTAATCCTAAAGTTATTCCGTGGCACCGGATTGTGTATGCCGGCGGTCGTGTCTGGATGAATCCTGAATATGAGAACGTGCGCTTGAAACTGTATAAACGTGAAGGTATTACATTAAACTCCCGCGGCTTCATCATCGATTTTGAAGAAATCTTCTACGACTTCTCCGAACTCAATTAAGCAAAACTAAGAAGGAGGCAAGACCTCCCCCAGTAGGAAGTCTTGCCTCCTTCTTTTACTCCACATCGTTTAAACAATCTCGAATTGGACAGTCGTTAATTTTTGGCCGTTTATTTGAATCGTGAGGCAATGGGTTCCAGCATTGAGTTTAAAGGTAGTTGCATCAGCTTTAAGATGATGATTTTTTTGAACTGAAATAATGGCATTAGGGAGTGCCATTATTTTTTTAATCTTAAATACTTTTGGTTTCGTTGTGCCATTTAATTTTACAAAATCAATGACGTAGTCAATCAGTAGGTTTTGGGAAATGCTCGAGATTACATCAAAAGAGAATACCAACCGATCACCTTTTGCTACTTTTTTAGGCACTACGAAGTTTGAAACGACCGGTACCGTGTGTGTAGTATACCCCAGGAGTGCCAGAGCCTTTATGTCTCCCCACTTTACCAGCGTTCGTAGCGCGTGTCGCGTAAGCCAATCAAGTTCGAGTGGATTTTGGTTTTTCTCTTTATGCCAGCGCTTGAGTGTCGATACCACCAGTTCCGAATCTTTTTTACTGACATCGTTCAGATGATTTGCGACCGAACGCACGACATACCGAGTTGAATCCGCATACAGAAGATCAGGATATTTTATAACCACCTTATAGTCAATCCCAATTTTTTGAGACCACGGTAAACTCGGTCGCGCACTTTCACTTACCAAACGTCTAACGTGATAATTTTTATCGTTGACCCATCTGTCATATTCGGCTAATGTTTCGGTTGGAAAGGTATTCAAAAATGTCCGCATTGCGTCCTCCATCGAAAACCGCATCGTCAACTGCTTCAAGGTGGCGAGCGATTGCTTTAGATACTTTTTTGTACAGCCATATCGAACCACAAACTCACCCAAGGGTGCAAAAATAAATCTTCCAAAATCATCATCGGTTTTGTTGGGATCTAAGGGAGTAGGTAGAGCAGCAACGATTAGTTTCAGCGCAGCACCAGGGTCCGTGGGTAAATAGGTACTTAGCACTTCGGTAATCCATCCGATACGCTCCTTGAGCTCTAATTGAGGAAACCTACCTACTACCTGAACAACAAACTTCTTTTTATTAAATTGCGGGTCGGTAGCCACAAATAAATCAGCCAAATATGATACTGACGCTTGGTTAAACAGGTGGTCTTTTAAAGAAAAGGCTTCTTTCATACTGCATTACATTTTTATCCAGTATATCATCACTCATAAAATTGACTCTTTATGATTTTAATGTTATTCTCTTACTACCTTAAGATTCTCGTGTAGGGCGTCTTTTGTGGCAGTAGAAGAATTTTGTGGCTATCTCTGCCACCCTACCCCTTCGATTGGTTTTACAACCTGCACAAAAACTTACCTAAATGGCACATCGCGTTGTTGTGGTGCAAAAAATTAGACTTACCGTACGAAAAGTACGGCTCATCAAATTTTTCTTCCACGCCTAGCGCTGTACTCATTTACGAAAGTTTCATTCTCATTAATTTAATATGGATTCATCAACAAGCCGACCTAGTCGGAAACCTAGCTTTTCTAGTCGCCCCCGCTCAACGAGTGATAGTGGTTCTGGAAATGGCGCAGCCCGCCGCTTTAGCGACCGCAGTGGCTCACGTCAAATTGCTCCAAGTAGCGCTAGTCACGGACCACGTCGCAGTTTTAGTAGTAGTTCTAATCGCCCGTCATCAAGTCGACCCTCTTTTGGAGGTAGCAGTAGTCGAGGTGGAGGGAGTCGTGGCGGCAGTCGCAGCGGTGGAGGGAGTCGAGGGGGACGCAAAATGCAAACCTTTGACGTGTCTCGCTACATCAACCTTAACCCGGCCGATACGACACCAGAAGAAGTCTATGAAGCGAAGCATACTTTCAAAACCTTTGGCCTTGAACAGCCTCTCGTAACTACGATTACCAACATGGGACTAACTATTCCCTCACCAATTCAAGATCAAATTATTCCTCACATCCTTGATGGTCGTGATGTGGTTGGATTAGCCCAAACGGGGACCGGTAAAACGGCAGCGTTCTTGGTACCACTCATTAACAAGACACTCAAGCAATATAGTCGTCAAACACTTATTCTCGCACCTACCCGCGAACTCGCAATTCAAGTAGAACAGGAACTCAAGCGACTGACTGAGAAAATGAAAATCTTCTCAACTGTTTGTGTTGGTGGAATGAATATTCGCCCACAGATTCAGGGCCTCCGTCGCCAGAATCATTTTATTATTGGTACTCCAGGACGCGTTCAAGACCTCATTGACCGTGGACACATCAAACCGGGCGGATTTTCAACCATCGTACTTGATGAAGCTGACCGTATGCTCGATATGGGATTCATCCATGATATGCGAAAGATTTTGAAAGACGTCCCTGATCCACACGAAACCCTCTTCTTCTCTGCAACTATGTCTGACAGTGTAAAAGGAATGATTCATGAATTCATGAATGATCCAATTACGATTTCCGTTCGTAAGAAAGATATTACCGGCAGTATCACGCAAGACGTAGTGTATTACGAACCGCACACCAAGTTTGATACGCTCGTTGCACTCTTAAAGAAGGCGGACTTTACTCGCGTCATCATCTTTGGCGCAATGAAGCATAGCGTGGAGAAACTTTCTCAAGAACTCACTCGCGCTGGTATCAAGTCCGATGCCATTCACGGTAACAAGAGTCACCCACAGAGACAGCGCGCCCTCCAGAACTTTAAATTGGGCCGGGTTCAGGTACTCGTTGCAACTGACGTCGCTGCTCGTGGTATCCACGTTGATGATGTCTCACACGTCATTAACTACGACCTTCCAAATGCGTATGAAGATTATGTTCACCGAATTGGCCGAACGGGACGGGCTGATAAACGAGGGCAGGCTCTCACTTTCGTCACAAAATAGGGAGGAATTCCAAAAAACTGCGCACCGCGTTGTTGTGGTGCAAAAAATTAGACTTACCGTACGAAAAGTACGGCTCATCAAATTTTTCTTCCACGCCTAGCGCTGCATCAATTTTTGAAAATCCTTTTCAGATTCGGTGTAAGTTAAAAAACTAAACAACATCTGCCCCGGCTACGCCGGGGCAGATGTTGTTTAAAAATGTGGTGAAATGTGGTATTCTCATAAAACTATGCAATTCTTACTTCTTGTAATCGGCGGATTTATTCTCCTCTTGATTGTAAATGCTTTTCTCGGTGGTTCGCCACTCTAATTCCCTACCGTGATCTATTTACTCACGCTGTTTCTGATTTGCTGTTCTGCCATTTTCTCAGGACTCACCCTTGCCTATTTTTCCTTAGATATTCACTCACTGCGACGCCGAGCCAAAGCTGGTGATCCGCAAGCGCTAGTAATCTATCCACTACGTGCTCGTGGGAATCTCCTTCTTACCACCCTGATTCTCGGAAACGTAGTGGTTAATACTATCTTATCGGTATATCTTGGCTCGCTTACCAGTGGAATTTTTGCGAGTATCTTGGCTACTACGCTCATCTTTATCTTTGGTGAAATTGGCCCCCAAGCACTGTTCTCCCGGCATGCGCTAGCATTTGGTAGTGCGTTCGCACCAATCACTCGCTTCTTAATAATCATTTTTTATCCCATTGCCTTCCCTGTTGCCTACACTTTGGACAAACTACTCGGGCATGCCATGCCAACCATGTACTCACACCGTGAACTGATGGAGATTGTGTCTGAACACGAGGATTCAGAACACAGCGCCATTGATGAAGATGAAGAGCGCATCATTCATGGCGCCTTACGATTCTCTCATCTGAAAGTGCGAGAAGTAATGACTCCGATTGAAAAGGTAGTTATGTTTGATGAAAACCAAACCCTGACGGATAATTTTTTTGAATCAGTAAATGATGCTGGCTATTCCCGTTTTCCAATTTACAGTAGTAATAAAACTAATGTCGTCGGCATTCTCTTTGCCAAAGACTTACTGACTGAAGATGAAAACATCTCCATCAAGCAAACCGAAGAAGCGTTCGAGACCAACATTATGCGAATCAAAGGCGGCACCAATCTCGACACGGTATTAACCGCGATGTTAAAGCAAAAACGCCACCTGGCAATTGTCGAGAAATCAAATAGTGAAGCGATAGGCGTGCTTTCTCTCGAAGACATCATCGAGGAGATAATCCAGACAGAGATTGAAGACGAAGACGACGCAGAAGACTAGTACCTAAAAGGTCTTTTAATTAGGTGATTCGAAATTCTTTTTAATTTTTTACTAAATATTTGACTATTTTATCCAGAATACTTGATTTTTATATAAAAGTGTGCTATTATTTTTCCTAGAAGGTACGGCACAACGTCGACCTACCGTGAGGGAGCAGACCAATGACCAAGTTTTTGACACTGATTGCCGCAGCGATCATGTTTTTGAACAACAGCGCATACGCTGATGAGTCAGGCCCTTTCGTGGACTATCAACTTTCAGAAGAGGTTGAGCTTTACGAAAATGCCTGGCGCGTTCAAATTATCGTTCCAACGTTTGATATGCGGCAAGTAAACGAACCGACCGTTGCCTGTAAGGCATACCTCGAACTTTTAGACCCGGCCGATCCACTACTCAATGTAAACTTCCAAGTGATTCCTGACGGGGATTTTGAGGTCTACTACCTGAGGAAATGGATGCTGGCGAGTCGATTCGAGCACTTGATGAAAACCACCAGTTGCATGACAAACGGCACAAAAGGTTAAGACTGGGTGGGGCCGAACATCACGTTCGGCCCTTTTCGTTTGTATGATACAGTAGCAAATATGCAGAAATATGTTGTTTTAGAAAAAACGGTAGGACAAACACCTTTGGAATGTGCTGAGCTCTGGCGCAAATCTCACCCTGAATTTACGGGTGTTCCTCTCTCATACGCCGGGCGTCTCGACCCGATGGCCTCGGGTAAACTCCTAGTTTTAATTGGCGACGAGTGCAAAAAACAATCTGAGTACCATGGTCTCGATAAACGATACGAGTTCTCAGTTTTGTTTGGTGTAGGTTCTGATACCGGTGATGTGCTCGGAAGACTCCGTTTCTCTGAAGTCATACCTACTCCAACCCACACGTCACTTACGTCCGCAGCCCGTACCCTCACCGGCAACATCTCCCTTCCCTACCCCCACTTCTCCTCTAAAACGGTACGGGGCAAACCCTTACACGTCTGGACACTGGAAGGTAGACTAGGTGAAATTACGATCCCCACTCAAACGTCTACCGTCTACGCACTTCGACTCAAAAATGTAATAACCAAAACCCGTGTTGAGATTTATTCCGAAGTAAGCACCAAAATTGAAACAGTAACTCCCGTAACGGACGAAAGTAAAGCCCTAGGTCGAGACTTTAGACGCACTGATGTGCGGGCTGATTGGAAAAAATTCCTAGAGAATGGTCTGTCGACAGACCATTTCACTATCGCTACTTTTGTTTGCACCGCAAGCAGTGGTACTTACATGCGAAGTCTCGCCGAAGAGATTACCAAACTCCACTCAATTGTAGGCCTCGCCTACCACATTCATCGGAGCGAAATAGGTCGCTATAAGCAACTCCCTTTAATTGGCAGATTCTTTTCTAAACGTTACTAAAAATGACTCGCGCAAACTGCGCGAGTCATTCCCTTTCTTTTTCGTCTTCTGCTGCTTTAAGTCAGTCCAATGATATACCCCCAAGCACAGCGACAAAATTGGTCACCATCAATCACCTGACCAACAGTGACCAGCGGGAATACAGTCTGCGGAACCGACGCTGTCAAACGCTCGCCAGTCCGAAGAATCAGCTGGTGATTACCCGAACCATGAGTGGCCATAGAGAGCCCCGTGGCTTCACCCGCAATCACGACCCGATCGGGCCACAACGGGTCTTTCTCTACCCTCTGCACCATAACGCCTCCCACCTTCATCCTCCAATCAAGAGCCTGTCGACTACAGTATAGGGAGATGTATATTTTGTAAATATAAAAGCGTCAACGGCTAGAGTTTAAAAAAGATTTGTATCGAAAAATAATTTCAGTCTGAATAGGTGTTTCAAAAATGCTTTAGCTGCTAGGCGGGCAAGAAAAATTGTGTGAGCCGTACGAATGTACGGTGAATATAATTTTTTGAAGACCAACAACGCAGATGAAGTATTTTTGGAATACCTCTCTATTTCTTTAGCTCATCGATTTTATCGAGATACATATCGATAGTAAGCACATACTCAGCATGACTCCAAATTAACGGTGATGCTGACCGATGTTCTCTCGTATGCGGATGCATCTGTTCAGCGAGTGTCCCACCGGGAGCTGCATGAGATGCGGTCCATTCAAGCAACTCAAGCGGGCGCTTTAAATCACCTACTTTTTTGGCAATTTTTATATAGTACTGAGCAATCCATAAGGTGGTAATCACCCACGGATTTGGCGAGCCAGCTTCTTGCATGGTGTAATACGTATCGTTTTGATACCGGACAAAACCCTGACTATTACCCTCCACTTGCAGAACTTTTTCAATCGTTTTGAGTGACTGTTTGATTTCTGGAGAATCAAGTTCAAGCACCCCAAATAACACAATGCCGTGGAAACTACTCGTATCAATCGTTCGATCGTAGACTAACTCACCATCATCGGTGTGACGAACGTGCTTCACAAACATCTTGAGCTCTGCATCATAGAGATGTTCAACAATCGCACTCTGCATGCGGGCAGCCACCACCTGATAGGTACGAGCATCAATGTCTTTCCCAAGCAAACTAGCAAACTTTGTTGCTGCCACAAGACCAGCGTACACAGAGGCAGCGGTATAGGTTGAGGTGCCATATTTTTCTTCCCACAAATCAAACGAGGCCTGTGGCAAACCGGTTACCGGTTCAATATAATCAACTAAAAACTTTGCTGCGGGCTCGATAAATGAATTGTAATGACTCTCAACAAACTCTAAGTTACGTGTCATTTCGTAGTGCTTCCATAACATAAATAAAACACTCGCTGTCTCATCTTCTTGAATCGGTAAGTAGGGCTTGCCTTGCTGGAGCCATGGATGCCAGGAACTTCCGAGACTGCCATTGGTGAGATATTTGTGCATTAAATAACCACCAGGTTCTTGGCACTTTGTGACAAAGGTAAAAAAGCGTTCACCCACATCGGTGTACCCTGAAACATCGAGCGCGTGAGCAATGAGAGCTCCATCTCGCGGCCAAACATAACTGTAGGTGTCTCGACCATGATGGAGCATATCAGTATCACTACTCGCAATAATGCCCCCACGATTATCGGCATGAACCCTGATGGTCACGAGGGAGCGTTCATACAATGTTTTAAGCGAAGGAGTAAGAACACTTGTATCTTTATCTTCTTTCTCAAGCCAGGCCTTCCAGTACGCCTCAGTAGAAACCAACAGGCGCTCAGGCGTCTCCTCAATCACAAGCGCATCAAGCGTGTGGGCTGCCGGGATAGAATCAGCACATGCAATCCAGTAATACATGACGTCTGTTCCCTCACTTCCCAACTCACAGGTAAAACCAATTACTGAATCAACCGAACCATGTTCAATCGGATTACGCTCTAACACTCCATCATGTGCATCATGGTAGGTCCCCTCCTTTCCTTCAATACCAAAAAGTCCAATGTTAAATTCAGTAAACTGTACTCCATTTTTGGTCGCATTAATAAGAAACGTATCAGTATCCTTGTAGTGAATAATCGCATTTACGCGGGGATCATAAAAAGCTGTATCGCCACGCCTCGATTCCGCGATTCGGAATTGTTGTGAGATAAAAAATTTAACCGTACGCGCATCGACTTTGGTATTGGTGAGAGAAAAACGACGTAAAAAAACATTCTGTTCATTATGAACCCCATCAAAAGACTCAAGCCGTAATCCGAGCTCCTCGTGAAGTGCCACCATATTCCCAATTGAACAATTGGTGTCGCCACCCATTGTGATCTCCCATAACGGATCATCAAGCCAACTCATAACACCGTCAACATAGACCCCGATTCGATGAACGTAGCTTCCACTCGCACCGCTCACGTGATTAGTGAGGCCTACGTACGGGAAATAGAGGTCGCGTACTTGCCCACGATAATCAAGCCCAACAAGCAGGTTTCCGTTACCGACCGTAATTGCGCGGGCCATATAGAATATTACGACGTATACAACTTAGTGTGGGTCACCACGACTTTGTAGGCAGCCGAAGCAGTCTTTGCTCCGCGCAACGCTTTGGCACATTCAGTATCGCCTAACACCGCCTCTGCCCAATCAGCAAAGTGATTACCATCTTTATTGACATGGTACGTGTATACCGCTGATTTCATTGATTTGAGCGCCGTTTCAAGTGCAATCAGACTATTTAAAACTTGCCCATCACTCACCCAAAAAGATTCGGAGTCAGAGGCTACGACAAAACGCTTTTTGGTTGCGGTTACATTTTTCGCTACTGCTTTTTTGGGGGCGACTTTTTTGGGGACCGTCTTTACCGCGGCGACTTTCTTAACTACCGCTTTTTTCGCCACAGTCTTTTTTACCACTGCTTTTTTCTTTGGTGTTGGAATTTCTTTGACCGCCACTACTTTGATTGCCCGTTCTTTTTTTCCAAACAGCGCCTTCATTTTTTCTATTGCCATACTTTAAAGAACTATACGTTACTACTTTGCTAAAAAATTCTTGAACCGTGAGCGGTTAACCAATCCTTGCCACCACGCTCGTACTTTCATCTGCCACGTTAGTTCAAGGGTTACATCCGGCTCGGGACCAAAATCAGTCACCGGTATGGTTATCGTCTTGGCTTTTACAGCAGCGTGGGTAACTTCTGCAGTCTGTTTCTCTACAGCATACTGTACTCTCAATTGTAAATCAGACAGCGCATTCATGAAAGCGATATATGCGTCATATGGGGATTTGTACGGACTGAAGTACGCATGAACATCACCGTCTTCAGACCACTTCGTACACATGTAATAAAAGTGATCGGACGTCTGAAGCTTGCGCCAGACTTCAATCATATCTTTGTCACCAATTTTCATAATGTCAGCCTCAAGCGCGTAAATTTTTGAAAGCGCATCACGCTGGATATCATTCCCGGTCCACGCAGTAAGATCACGATCAGTATCAGCCCACGTCAGCACATCGGGCACATCATACTCTCCCGTTGGTTCGTATGACATCACGGTTTCAGTTGGGGTTTTAAAACTAGTATCAGGGTGTGCCAAAAGAATGCCTGGCAATGCCCGCAAAAAATCAAAAATTCCCGTATCTTCCCATTGGTGTTCACCGAAAGTCTCATAGTCCATGAACAGATTGATGGTCTCACCGTCACCATGATGAGCATGGATCCAGTCAGCAAACGTCTCTGCCCGCAATGGGTAGCTCGCCCACCCCTGGTTACCAAACCGAAAGGCAACGTCATCAGATAATTTATAATTTTTTAAGAGGACCTTGATACGACTACAACCGGCTGGTCGGTAGACATAGTTTGGACTGCGCCAACCAAGGTACTTATCCCAACCTTCTGCCATAATGCCGAGGTACCCATTGTCTTCACACCATTTTGCTAAATCATTTCGATACGACAATTCAGTATTACGGAACACTCGTGGCGTTACGCCAAAGAGTGATTTAATACGCTTGGCATGTTTGCTTACCTGTCGCTCGAACTCCGGGACTGAATAAAAGAATGCGAGCGAGTGGTGGTAGGTGTCAGCTAAAATTTCTACCCGTCCCGTTGCAACCAACTCTTGAAATGACTCGAGGACGTCTGGCGCATACGCTTCGAACTGATCGAGTGCCGTACCAGAGAAAGAAAGCGCAAACCGAAATTCAGGGTGTGTATCAAGCAGTTCTTTTAAGATTTTATTGGTCGGTCGGTAGGATTTATTCGCAACTTTATCAATAATACGACGGTTATTGAGATCAGTTTCACTACTATCATTGAAGTACTGGTTGTCGTTTCCAATATCAAAGACGCGGTATTTTTTTACCCGATACGGCTGGTGAACGTGAAAATAAGGACAAACGCTAAGCATAGAAATTAGGTTGAACTATAGTGTATCAGATTTTGATACAATCGTTTTATTTTACGGGCAGCGTCCGCCCAGGATAGTTTATAAATTTCTTGCCGACCTGAGGTGCGCAACTGTTGATGTAACACTGGATAGCGCAGCGTGGCTAGAATTTTGTTTGCCATCTCATCGACATCCCAAAAATCAACCTTGAGAACGTGTGTTAATACTTCCGACACTCCTGACTGTTTTGATATCAAAGACGGTGTCCCGTGTTGCAACGCTTCAAGTGGAACGAGTCCAAACGGTTCAGAAACAGATGGCATCACCACAAGATCAGCGGCTTGATACATCCGATCCCGCTCTTCTTCCCAGAGAGCACCCGCAAACATAACATGACCAGAGAGCCCCATAGATCCAACCTGAGCAATAATTTGATTCGTCATATCACCCCACCCTGAAATAACAAACATCACGTTTGGGTCAACATCGACAACCCTTCTCGCTGCTCTCACAAAATAGTCGACCCCTTTTTGGATTGTGATACGTCCATGATAGAGAATGATTTTACGCCCCTGAGCTTTCAGCTCCTGCAGTACTGGCTGGTGACGTGGCGGTTCGAAAGTATCGCAGCCATTATGCACCACCAGGACCTTCTCCGGCGGGACATTATGCTTCTCAATTAAAATTTGGCGAGTGAACTCACTCACCGTCACAACCTGATCAGCAAAGTGGAATGCTTCGCGCTCAATGGTATAAATTGACGGATCAACATTGTTACTCGCCGCCTGATCATATGATGTGGCATGAACATGAAGAATAAGTGGTTTTCCAGATACTACTTTTGCAGCCACTCCGGCGAGATAAGAAGTCCAATCATGTGCGTGTATCAAATCAAATTCCTCTTCCTCGGCAATAGCTGCCGCGTCGTGCGCAAAACGGTGCACCTCTTCTAGAATAGTACGCGTTTGGTATTTTGGCCTGCCATCAGTTTCGAATCCGATAATGCTTTCAATGACACTGCCTGAATTTTGATACGGCAATAACCCGGACGAAATTTCTCGTACTCGTACCCGACGCTCATTATTGGCAAACACAAAACGCGGGGTACCGATTACCTCTTGTTGTTTTGGGAGGACAAAAATTACTTCTATCCCCTTCTCTGCGAGTTCACGCGTGAGGCCATAGCAGGCGACCCCAAGACCACCGTTACGAGACGGTGGGAAGTCCCAACCAAAAGTGAGTACTCTCATAGCAAAAAGCGTACAACACAAGGGTCCTTGCGTGGTAGACAAAACCATAATACCACGCTTATTTTTAAACCTCGGGACACCCTCTCAATCCGCTGTTGATAGTCTCTTGAAATGTGTGCTATGACACATAATTCTTAGAACGTTTAACCAAAACTATCTAAATTGACGAATTGACCTCTTTCTGCTACAATCGGCACCACTATGTCACAAGATTTACTCGTAAAGCTCGTCTCTTTGGGCAACGCAAAAGGCGTTGGAAAAGGCCACGTGTATTACACTCGTTTTAACAATAAGGTAAAAAAGGACCCAAGTAAGAAGTACGAGACCAAGAAGTTCAACCCAATCGCCAAAGAGCACACCGTCTACAAACAGAAGAAATAAAAAGTAAAACAACCACCGTCAGGTGGTATTGTTTTACTTTGTTCCCGATTCGACCTACCGAGGAAGAACCGCTGGAACGTAGACTCGAACGCAAGTATATGTTATCTACAAAAATACTGCCTCCAGCGGTATCTTTGTTTAAGCAAAGAGAGTAAATTAAAACTGCCATATCGGCAGTTTTAATTTAAGATATTATTTGAGGATTTTGTCGTCAGTGGCGCTGTAGAGCCCTTGAGCTGCGAGACTATTCATCTGACAGGCATGAAGGAGAACTTCTTGAGCTTTGGCGATATTCTCTGGCTTACCTTGCCACGCGAGGAGAAACGGCTCTTCAATTGCACGAGAATATGAGAATGTAATTGGCCATGGTTGCGCACCTAATTTTGCAATCGCATTAAGGTTTTCGGTGGCTCGCTTTGGTGACTGACCACCGGAGAGAAACACGATACCGCCAACTTCATGCGGCACAGACATATGGAAACAGCGTAGAGTTGCATTCGCAATTTGTTCAGCGGTTGATTGGTCACCATTCATATCCCCCGCTAAAACCATAGATGACTTTAGTATCAACGCCTCAAGGTCAACCTTGTATCGCATTAGTGTTTGAAAGAGAATTTGAAGTGCACGCGTCGTAACCGCTTCTGCCCGAACAATGTCATGATCGCCAGCGAAAATAACTTCTGGCTCAACCATTGGTACAATACCCGTGCGCTGGGCTATCTGTGCGTAGCGCGCCAACATCACCGCGTTGATTTCCAAGCACGCATCAGTTGGAATATGTTCATCAATTGTGATGACCATCCGCCACTTGGCAAAGCGAGCGCCAAGGTCATAGTATTCGGTAAATCTCTCTTCAAGACCATCAAGTCCCTGAGTCACTACCTCGCCACTAAAGCCATCAAAATCCTTGGTACCCAGATCAACTTTAATTCCAGGGACAATGCCACGAGCAATCAAGACATCACCAAACGGTGTGCCGTCGTCAGCAGCACTCTTGATAGTTGAGTCATACAAGATAACGCCAGAGAGGTAATCTTCAACTCCTGGTGCAGTAAAGAGGAGTTCGCGAAAATCTTGTCGATTGGCTTCTTCGTTTGGTAAATGAACCATCTGCAGGCGCTTCCCTGCGGTACTATCACTTTCGTCAGCAGCGAGGATACCTTTTCCAGGTGCCATCAGTGCTGCGACTGTCTCGTACATTTTTGCGTGTCGTTTCATACTAATGAAAGTATACATTCAATTTGTCTCTTTATACGTATCTATCTGTGGAGATTTGTTCGCTACTACAATTAATTTTTGTGATTATTTTAGTTAACGGGAAGAATGACCCAGATACAAGGCGCGCGAGGAAAATTATTTGAGACGTACTTTTGATACGTTGAAAATTATTTTGCCGAAGCGCAACGCAGTAGGTGGGTTATTATTATTGTTAACTTCGGATTTTCCAACCACGCTTGAAAAGCTGAGTGACGAGAATCCCAAGAAACACCACCAATCCTATCACTACTATTAGCCCAATAATCTGATTCGCTTCGTGGTAGCCAATCATCGCGCCGCGAATACCATCCGCAAAATAAAAGAAGGGGTTGAGAATAGTAATCTGTGCAGCCAGTGGCGGCAACATAGTAATTGAATAGAAGATTCCACCCAGGTATGTGAGTGGCGTAATCACAAACGTATTAAGCATCTGCAATTGTTCGAACCCTTCAGCCCACAGCGCCACAATAATTCCTAACATCGCAAAGATAGCTGAAATAGCAGCCACATAAAATATAAACATCAATGGATTAGTCAGTGTTACCGCCCCAAACAGCATTCCCACAATCAGAATCAGAAACGCCACAATCATTGCCCTGGCGACCGCACTACCGACAAAACCCAATAACATTTCAATGTACGAGAAAGGTGTGATTAAAATCTCTTCAATACCACGCGTAAACTTCATAAAAAATAGTGCCGAGGAAGCACTCGAAAACGAAGCGTTAATTATTGACAACATGAGTACCCCAGGAAACACAAACGAGATGTACGGAACGCCCGCAAAATTATCGATTTTTGAACCAATCACGGTACCAAAAATAAAAATATATAAAGCTGCTGAAATCACTGGCGCCGCCAATGTCTGCACTGAAACACGGAGTGTCCTTTTCACTTCACGCCTCAACATCGTGTATAACCCTATCCAATTAATTGTCATACTATTTGTTGTCTGATTCACTAATAACCGCGAGGTACGCCTCTTCAATAGACTGGCCGTCTTTCATAAACTCTTCTTTACTACCCTGAGCTACTATCTTTCCATGATTAATAATCGCAATGTCTCGGCACAAATATTGAATTTCTTCTAAATAATGTGAGGTGAGGATAATCGTCTTGCCATCTTCATTGAGCTTCTTTAGATACGTCCATAACGCCCGACGTTGTTCGACATCAACTCCAGCTGTCGGTTCATCCAAAATTAGTAAATCGGGGGTATGCACGAGTGCGCGTCCCAACATCGCCCGACGCTTAAGTCCGCCTGACAATTTTTGAAACTTTATATTGCGGTGTTCTTCCAAGTCAAATTGTTTGATAAGTTCATCAATGCGAGACATCCGGGCCTCATACGGAATTCCATAGTACCCACCTATATAGTCCATGAGCTCAATCGGTGTGGAAAAAATATCAACATTAAATTCCTGCGGAGAAAGACCGACTTTGGTACGAGCACGTTTATAGTCAGTCACGACATCCACTCCATCAATCAGAATCTGACCCGACGTTGGTTGCGCAATTCCCGTAATACAATGAATCGTGGTCGATTTCCCTGCGCCGTTTGGTCCCAAGAGTCCAAAAAATGATCCCTTCGGAATTGATAAATTAATTCCATCAACTGCGCGCTTTGCTTTATCACCACTACCGTATACTTTTACCAAGTTCTTTATCTCCAGCATCGACACTGTCGTATTGTCTGTCATATATAAATGCCAGTATACCACGCAAAATATTACACAAAAAAAGGGCGGCAACCGTAGCCGCCGCCCACCTCTTCCAAATGGTGATTACAATTGGTAATCGAAAACGGGGTTGAAATTATCCCCTTCATACAGCACGACATGACCTTGCTTCTCTGTATCCCAGTGGACGCCATGGTGCCCTTTTACCCCTTTCCAGGTAGAACTTGCAAGGTAGCCCTCATACCTGTCCTCCACCCATGTCTCGAGAGCCGGCAAAATCCAGTTCTCGAACACATTATGTTCATCTTGCCACTTTTCGCGTAAAGGGAACTGGTTTTTACCAAACCAACCCTCTATCACCTCAGCCGCTTTTTGGTAGGATGAGACCTCGCGCAACAACGGGCAGTCTTTCAAGTTCCAGGTCCAATCGTAGTCACGATCGAACCCGTACGCCCAGACCATAAGCTCCAGAAGTGTTTTCAGTTGCGTTTTAGTTGCCCACCCCTCAACTCCCTGAATAATAAAGTACGCCCGAGCAATCGGCACGACATCGGTGGCAGCCTTGATTTCGCCATCATTAGTCATGGTAAAGATCTCCTTGTTGAGCGTCTCTTGACGCAATGTATTCAACCTGTATTATGTCATAAATTCATGAAAAATCAAGAATCAGCGTGGCTCCTCAAAGAAAAATACGGCGGCGTAGAAACCGAAGCTTTTTACGCTGACTGTGAACAGTTACGAGATGGAACACCTTTAGCGTACCTCATCGGACAAGTACCTTTCTTGAACTGCACCATTTATCTCGACTCCCATCCCCTCATTCCCCGCCCCGAAACTGAGTACTGGGTCGAGCAAGCCATCACTACAATCCAAGCGCAAAGTACGAGGCGAGACCTCGAACAAAATACCGAAGGAGGTCTTGCCTCCTCCTTAAAAATTCTCGACCTCTGTGCTGGCAGTGGCGCAATTGGAGTTGCGGTCGCAAAAGCGGTCTCTAATGCACACGTTACCTTTGCCGAAATTGATCCGACTCACCTCTCAACCATAACAAAAAATATCAAGATAAATTTACTTGGTGATTCTATCACCGAAATTATAGAAAGTGATTTGTTTTCTGCACTGCAAAAAGATGTAGCCGCGAGTGTGGCGGGTGAAGTTCGCGGCGTGGGAGAATTTTTGAAAGAGCAATATGATGAATATGGTGATGAAAAAATCGGGACCCACAACAAAGAAATTCACAAACAAAACCGCGGGTTTGACTACATACTGACTAACCCACCATATATAGACGCAGCCGCATACACAGTTGAAGCGAGTGTCATAGAGAACGAGCCTCATCTGGCATTATTTGGAGGGAGCGAGGGAATGGAAATTATAAAGCAAATTATTGAAGTTGCGCCAGCCCATCTAAACCCCGACGGACAACTCTGGATCGAACACGAACCGGCGCAAGTAAACGCACTTACTGAAATGGCCCAGCAAAAAGGGTTTGCCATAGTTACCCACCCTGACCAATACGGTGTCCCTCGCTTCAGCATCCTTAGTGTGGCACAATAATGGTATGCAACCCTTTCCTACATTTGAATTACCCCTTGCCGCTTTAGCCCAAGGAACACTCTATGTTCTCTTGATTATCTATGTCGTTTTTACGGTAGTGATGTACTATCACTGGCAAAATTATTCAATGAACAAGTCAGTTACTGCCCAAACCTACGTTGCCTATTTTGTCACCACCCTTCCTCTCATCGCCATCTTGGGATTAAGTGTTGTAGCCTTGTAATATGTCTACAACTCTCTACGAAAAAATCGAACTTGAGTCTGACGAGAAAGTGCTCACCACCGTTCGAAAACATTGGTTTATCATTACCATTGAACTCGCTATTATTGTTCTGTTTGGCTTGGCGCCAACGTTCTTATTTATGATTGTGCTCTCGCTACCACCACAAGCAGTTTTGGTTTCGTTTTTTGAAACCGGCACTCCACTTATTGTATTTGCAATCGCTGCTTGGCTCCTACTCAGCGCCATGGCCGCTGTCACCGCCTGGACGAACTATTACCTTGACCTCTGGATTATCACCGACAGACGCATCATTGTGATTGAGCAAGTGAGTTATTTTAATCGTAAAGTAAGTAACTTTAGATTGGAACGATTACAGGACATAAAAGTCACCATTAGCGGCCTTATTCCTACTTTGCTTAACTTCGGTATGATTCGTGCCCAAACAGCTGGGGCAGCCGAGAGCAATTTCGCCTCACCCGGACTTCCTGACCCTCGTGGATTACAATCGCTGATCCAAACCGCCATGGATAGCCGACTTAAAACCATTGGTAACTTGCCAATCGCTCCCGATTAAACCAATGTATACCTAAGTTGCGTCTTTAGCAGTTGTCCCCTACAATCACCATAATTATGACTGAAAAAATCCTCTCGACCGATTCGTATAAAGGCGTACGTGACTTTTACCCGAAAGACATGGCGATTCAACGCCACATCTTTGACATCTGGAGCCAAACGGCTGAGAGTTTTGGGTTTGAACGGTACGACGCTTCGGTCCTTGAACCATCAGATTTATATAAAGCTAAAGGTGCTGAGAACGAAGAAATGGTAAATGAGCAAACGTATACCTTTATCGATCGCGGCGAGCGTGAAGTTACTCTCCGTCCGGAAATGACCCCAACCGTCGCTCGCATGGTTGCAGGGCACAGACGCGAACTGTCTTTTCCTATTCGTTGGTATTCAATTCCAAATCTATTCCGGTACGAGCGACCGCAACGCGGACGACTACGTGAACACTGGCAGTTAAACTGCGACATTTTTGGGGCCACCGATTACACTGCCGACGTGGAAATTATTGCCCTCGCTTCGCAACTCATTCTCAACTTTGGAGCTGACTCTTCTCTCTTTGAAATCAGGGTCAATGACCGCACTGAAATGCGCAGTAAATATATAGAATATGGAATAGAAGATATGGAAAAGCAAGACGCAATTACTCGTCTTAACGATCGTTTTTATAAAATATCTGCTGATGAATACAAAGCCGCATTAAAAGAAATCGTTAGTGACGATTCTGTTGCTGCTCAAGTGTACACGCTAGTTTCTGGTGGCGACGCTACTGATGCAAATAAAGTCGTTGAAGGACTAAAGGAACTTGGTATTACGAATGTAAAAATCGATCGATCGATTGCGCGTGGATTTAATTACTACACAGGTACTATTTTTGAAATCTTTGATGTCTCTCTTGAAAATAATCGAGCCATGCTTGGCGGTGGACGCTATGATAATTTGACCGAGATGTTTGGCGGTGAAGCTATCAGTGGCATTGGATTTGGTATGGGCGATGTTACCATGCGGGATTTTCTCGAAACCCACAATCTCCTCACCGCAAACACTACCACCCCAGACCTAATGGTGATCCCTATGGACCCAGCCCAAAATATAGTTGGACAAAAAATTGCCATGCAGTTTCGCGAGACCGCGGGACTCTCTGTCGCTACCGACATCAGCACTAAGAAACTTGGCAAAAAGATCGGGGACGCAAGCGAAAAACTGGTGAACTACGTACTCGTAGTGGGAGAAAACGAAATCAAAGAAAATACCTACACCCTTAAAAATTTAAATGAAGAAATGCAGGTTACTGGGACGATTGACGAAATTCTTAAACAATTCACTGACGGAGACCTGTAGGCTTCAAAAGTACTCAATATCACCTGATCAGCTTTGTTAGGTAGCAAAAAATTTTGTTCAATGTGCAAGTAGCACACCTCACAATATTTTTCACCACCTGCCTCGCATCTCAGGCAATCTTGAGCACTCATGATATAATTGACCTCTTACCTTTCATTCCTACTATGCGCTACATTATTTTTGACCTTGAAACCCAAAACATATTCCAAGAGGTGGGTAGCAGCGATCCGGTAGCATTAGATATCTCAGTCGGGTCATTTTATGACAGCGCGACTGATACGTATCTCACGGTTACGGTTGATGAACTACAAAAAGCCTGGCCACTTTTAGAGGCCGCTGATGCGCTCGTTGGATATAATAGTAACCACTTCGATATCCCGCTTTTAAATAAATATTACCCCGGCGACCTGACACATATAAAGAGTATTGATATTCTCGAGTCCATCCGCCAGTCTATCGGTCGTCGTCTCCGTCTTGATAGCATTGCCCAGGCCACCGTCGGAGCCAAAAAATCAGGTCACGGCCTGCAAGCCGTCCGCTGGTGGAAGGAAGGTAAAATTGATGAAGTAAAAAAATACTGCGAACAAGACGTAAAGGTGACTAAAAAGGTTTTTGATTACGCGATGGCTCACGGTCATGTGAAATTTAAAGACGGTGCCCGCAACCGTGAAATCCCGCTTGATATCTCTACCTGGATGATTAAAGACGATGTCGCAATGACTCACTCTTTGTTGTTTTAACTATTGCAGTTACAAATATAAGGAGTACGATTAATTAAGTCTGTTCTTGACCACTTTAGTCGGTCACACCACGGAAATAATCACAACTGAAAGGATGGCAGCACGTTGAATTACGCTGATTCGTTTCCTCCGCTACGTAACAGTATCGGGCTGATGAGTGACTACTACCGCACAATCTTTGATCGCTACGTGGCCGGAAAACCCACAACCTCCAAGGAACGACGGGGCTTGGTATGGTTTATCAAAGCAAAGAATGGCGGGCGACTTTCTGCCCTTAACGCCGTTCCGCCCTTACGGTCGCATCACCTTGATGCACTGTTACGCGAAGCCGAATGACGCGGGTCCCCTACCTGCGTCATTTCCTTTTTTATTACTTTTAATATCCTTAATTTTTTATTTAAATAAGCATCCAAATCTTTTTTAAATTACTTTAGCTGCTAGGCGCGCAAGGAAGTTGCTTTGAGTCGTACTTATTGTACGGTGAGACGCAACTTACCGCAGCGCAACAACGCAGATGAAGTGATTTTAAAAGATTTACGCGACGAGGTAGACGTAAGCTACGAAGGCCGCGAGAAGTAACCGATACCAAATAAACGGCCACAACGTATGTCGCCTCACAAACGTTAGCATAAAATGAATTGCCAATAATCCGACAATAAACGCCACTACCGCCCCAATCAGTATCGGAAACCAGGACACGGTTGCTGGTGAAGAAATTAACTCAATGAGTTTTTTACCTCCTGCACCTAGCATAATCGGTACAGCCAAAAGAAACGCAAATCGTGCCGCTTCGACTCGTGACAATCCTAACAACATACCACCTGCAATAGTGGCTCCCGACCGAGACATCCCGGGAACTAACGCAAGACACTGAAATAGACCAATCTGGATTCCTTTTTTAACCGTAACAGTATTGTTCGGCACTGAATTATAAATAAACCATTCAGCATAAATGAACAGGAGAGAACCAGCAACAAGAACCCCTGCCACCAACAGGGGTGACCGGAACGCTGTTTCCATAGTAGACTCAAGCAACACTCCCACCACCACGGCTGGAATAGTTCCAATAGCAAGGGCATAGAAGAGCGTCAGTTCTTTCTGATTTACGGGCAACCGTCCCAACTTTCGCAGCGCAGTCTGCGCAATGCTCCAAATATCTTTGGAGAAATAAATAATGACAGCGAGTGCCGTCGCCAAATGAAGAACGGCATCAAACGCCAATTCACCACCAGCAGACTGGAGACCAAGAAGCTCACGCATTAAAATTAAGTGCCCCGTTGAAGAAATCGGCAAAAACTCAGTTATTCCTTGAATTAACCCCAGTAAAATAGCGTCAAAAAATCCCATAGTGTATTCCCCAAAGTATATCATGAACTCATTAAATTTTGGGCACTAAAATGATATACTGTGGAGGTATTATCAATTCTTACTTTCATTCGTACGTATATGCAACCACAAACAACTTCAACTTCAATTGCGATTCCAGTAGCAATTGTATTTGGTTTTGGACTCATTGCCGCAGCCGTTTTTTTCAGCGGCTTTGGTTCAGCTCCAGCCACCGCAATTAAACCTAGTGATGTACCGGCTGAACCTGTCAAAGCAGAAGTCCGGCCACTTGATGACTCTGACTTTGTTCGCGGCAATCCAAACGCACCAATTGTCGTTATCGAGTACTCTGACTATGACTGCCCATTCTGCAAAAACTTTCATGACACGATGAATACGGTTATGGATGAATTTGCCGTCGGTGGTAAAGTTGCCTGGGCGTATCGACAATTTCCTCTCGAACAATTACACCCAAATGCCCCGCGCATTTCTGAAGCGGCCTTTTGTGTCGGTGAATTAGGTGGCGATGAGGCGTTCTGGAAGTTTTCTGACTCGATCTTTAATGAACGTGAAGTCAATGAACCAACTGCAATGTCACGATTACCAGAATTTGCTGAGGCAGCAGGGGTTAAAACTGCCGATTTCAACACTTGTCTTTCGAGTGGTCGTAATAAAGCCAAGGTTGAGGCTTCTATCCAAGAAGGTGTGGCTGCCGGGGCACAAGGGACACCATACTCTATTGTTATGGTTGGTGATCAGCAGGCTGTTATTAACGGAGCGCAACCGTACGCTGTCGTAAAGCAAATCATTGAAAATCTGATAACCCAACTCGAAGGAGAAGCCGCACTTCCAACTACGTAAGAACAAAAAACACCCGTGGCCCAAGGGCCACGGGTGTTTTTTATATTATGACAAAGAGATGAAAGCCAACGCGAGGTCACGGTACTGACTCTCATATGCCAGGTCGGAGTTAGTTAAAAAGCTCCCTTCGATTAATTCTTTGCAGCTCTTGATAATATCATCTCTTAATAACGCAACTTCTTCCTGAGTTATGATAAATGCCTCTTCTTTTACCGGACCTGATACCGCGCTCTGTACAAAAGATAATACGCCCGTATTGGTTAGATACCGTTCATCGTTATACAGCGAGAGCAAAAGTGTATAAAATACCAACTGACGTTTGTACGCCCCATCACTGGTCGCTGTTTTTCCTTCAATATCGTTTCGTGATTTTGGCTTACCTGTTTTGTAATCGACGACGCGAAACGCCCTCCCGTCTACACCAATATCAATCCGATCTAAATTTCCCGTGAGTGGTAACAATGGTAGTTCGGGTATCCCCGTTTCTAAAAGCACCTTAATCTGCAACTCTTCTTTCGTCGTCACGGGTAACTGACCTTGTAGGTATTCTACGTACGGATAGAGCATCGATAATCCTAATTCAAGATGCCGAACAAATTCATTCGTACTAAAAGGAAGTCTGGATAATGCCTGCTCCAGTTTCGTTTTAATAAATGTCGCACTGGGTAACTCCCGGTTTTTTGTGTAATGACGAGTTACTGATTCGAGGACGGCGTGAATTGCGGTACCAAATTGAAGGTGAGTAGCCTGCACCTCGGGTATCTGCATGACATTTCGGTACACATAATCCCAGGGATTCCTAAGGTAATTATTTAAAGACGTAGCTGAAAACCCTTTACTCCGCAATGACGCTAAAATAAAATCAGTATCAATGTGACGAACTTTCGGCAATTCAAGCAATTGCGCAAGCGGAGAAAACGCAGACTCAAAATTTTCGACCGATACTTCAGTTACCACTCGTGGATCAATCACATCAAAAAAGCGAGTCGGAAGCATTCCTTTACCTGAACTTCCGACTGCTGCGGTAGAGAAATACACATGCGTCTTGGCGCGAGTGATTGCCACATAAAAAAGTCGTAATTCATCATCGAAGGCATCAATAATTTCTGCGTGTTTTGAAAGTGGTATCGTGAATAACTCAGCGTGTCGCCCCCCTCCCCATACACTATCCTGGAGATGTGGAATAAAGACATGTGAAAATTCTAACCCTTTTGATTTATGAGCAGTCATCACCTGAACGGCATTTGAATGGGTTGCAATGTATGATGCAGAAAGCGGGAGATTATATTCCCGACGCTGCGCTAGTACGTTACTGACGTGCCGTAAGGTACTGGCCGCATCACTGACTACCATTAATTCAACCTCATCATAGAGCCGACGGAGAACACGCTGTCCCTCAACCGGATTGGTCTTTATAACATGCACTAAAAAACCACTCGCCGAAAGGAGATACTGCAGCACTCGATGCGGTGCTTCACTCACCATCATGGACCGCGCCTCATTAATTACTACCGCAACTGTATGAGCGGACGCAACATCTGAAACCTGAAGCGCAGTGAGAATTTCTCTATCATTCAGAATAGAAAATAATCCTTTATCATAGGTACGTGCACGAGTGATTTTAATGAGATCAGAAACGGGGATGCCCCAATATGCTCCATGGAGGACAGCAAATAACGCTGCCTCATCGTGCACGTTCACCACCATAGAAATAAGGGCCTCTACGGTTTGTGTAATCGGATGTGCCAGAATATCACCATCAGCTGAAGCAACTACCGCTATACCCTGCTTACGTAACAGTATCGTAAAACTTTCCACCTCACGATTACTCCGCACAATTACCGCAATCTCTGAAGGGGATGCCCCTTTTTTTATTATAGTTTCAATCTCTGCGACCACCGAGGCGTCTTCGATTACCTGATGAGAAAAATGTTGCCGCGTAATCAGGGAATCTGTCACGGCGGCCGCAGTAAGCGGTACGCGAAGCGCCTTTAATTCCCCATCATCTACCGCTACCAAACTATGGGCAGCATCAAGCACATTTTGACCTGAGCGATAGTTTTGGGTTAATGAAATTACGTTGGTATTGGAAAATCGGTCACTAAAATACAAAAAGTTATCTAACGACGCCCCTTGAAAGCGAAAAATGGCTTGTTTTTCGTCACCAACCACAAAAATGTTTGGACTATCGTGATACGAAGCCAACAACTCGAGGATTCGGTTTTGAGCTCCATTCACATCTTGATGTTCGTCAGCTAGAACATACTGATATTGCTCCTGTAAATCACGGAGCATATCCGACTGTGCTCCAAGCGCCGACACTGTCTCACCAATCATATCTTCAAAGTCATAGATACGTGCGGTACGCAAACTGGCCTCATACTGACGATACACATAGAGAAGCTCCCGGTTCTTACTAATTACTTTCGCAGCCTTTGTATAGTCACCACGCTCTTTCCCTTTATGCGCTCCCTTTAAGTGATATTGCTCAATATCTAACAGATTTGTCTCTTGCTTCGCAATAATTACAGCAAAGGCATCAGGGGTCACATATTCCTTTTTTAGCTCTCCAATAATCCGTTCTATTGGTCGCACATAATACGAGATGTTACCTGAGGGGCGCAAAAGTTTAATTTGAGGGGTATCCAAAATGGTCTCAATCAAAGTAATTTTTTCAATGTCAGTAGCCGGTCTACCGCCGATAATACGCTCATATGCCTCGGGATATTGCTTTATGAGACGACCGGCGAACCCATGAAAGGTTAAAATTACTACCTGATAGGCGCGAGCCCCAATATAGTGGTGCAAACGTTCGCGCATGGCTCTTGCCCCTGATTCAGTAAACGTGAGTGCCAAAATGCTCTCCGGCGCAGTATCGGTCTGCAAAAGGATATTGGCTATGCGCAGGGTTAAAATTTGCGTCTTTCCTGTACCAGGACCCGCAATTACCATTACCGGACCATCTATCGCATCAACGGCCAGTTTTTGTTCTTTATTTAACGCTGCATACGCAGCACGGAAAGTGTCTCCGGTCGTCTCTACAGTAGATATGTGCGCCATAATTATGGTTAGTATACCACTTGAGTAGCCTGAAAAGCATTCATTTTTAGCCTAAAATTACCCTTGCCGACTTCCCTTCTGAGGAGTATAGTGTCAACTTGCTGATTATTACGCATTAACCAATCCCTCGTATGCTCACTGCTAACGCCACCCTTGCCATCTTTGCAATGTTAGGAATCTCTAGTCTGGCTATCTTTTGGGCCAAACGTTTCCGTCTCCCCCATACCGTCTTTTTAGTACTTATCGGTATGATTTTGGGACTCCTCGCTAACGTCCCCGCGTTTCATTTTTTTGGTGAATTTCACCTTACCCCCGAGTTACTTTTTTACCTTTTGTTGCCAACCCTGATTTTTGAATCAGCCTACAATATCAACGTTAGGCGATTAGTGGAAGACACGCCAATTGTACTCATTCTTTCGATTGTTGGTCTACTAATCTCAACGCTTGCCATTGCGATTCCGCTCTTTTACATCCTTGAGTTTATTGGACTTGGCGTTCCATTTATGATTACCCTCATATTTGGAGCTCTTATTTCTGCCACTGACCCGGTGGCCGTACTTGCGCTCTTCAAAGAATTCGGCGCACCACCACGACTCTCTCTCATCTTTGAAGGTGAAAGTCTCTTTAATGACGCCACTGCAGTAGCTCTTTTCTTGGTTCTCCTTGAAGTAGCCACCTTTGGCTATCATGGTTTTGATACCATTCTCGCCGGAACTATTAGCTTTACCTCAATGATGGTAGG
The DNA here is from genome assembly GCA_031430855.1 of Candidatus Kaiserbacteria bacterium. GTDB lineage: Bacteria > Patescibacteriota > Minisyncoccia > Phycocordibacterales > UBA918 > OLB19. The sequence goes on along the minus strand of JANPCG010000004.1, from coordinate 24,985 downwards.
AGGGGTCCTCTTCGGTATTATTATGGGAGGTTTGTTTGCAAAATTAGTCGGTCTCACCCGTGAAAACGAAACTGCTAGTATCACCCTCACCATTGTACTGGCCCACGTTACGTTTATTTTAGCAGAAATTATTTCTCACTACTTGAGTATCGGTGGCTTTGAACTTCCTCTCTCTCCAATTATCGCTACCACAGTCGCCGCACTCTTAATGGGTAACTATGGTCGACCGAAAATCCATCCGCGCGCGGAAGAATTCGTAGAAAAGCTCTGGGGCCAGCTGGCATTCTTTGCAAACTCTTTGATCTTCCTTCTCATTGGACTCTTGTTTATGGATGCACCAGTGTTAAACCGTGACATGCTTCAGGTAGTTATTATTACTATCTTTGTGGTCGCCATTGCCCGGGCTGTTTCAATCTACCCCGTCGTCGTCGCCTACAATCAAACCACAACACCAGACCGACGATTGCCCATGTCTTGGCAACACCTATTGTCTTGGGGTTCACTCCGGGGCGCCTTGGCAGTAACTATGGTACTCCTGATTCCCGAAACCTTTAGCGTTCCGGGCTGGAGCCTCGATATCAGTGTGCGTGATTTCTTGCTCTCTCTCACGATTGGCTGTATTTCAGCTACCCTCTTTATTAAAGCACCAACTATGCAGTGGGTAATGCGCAAGCTTAAGCTTGATCAATTAACTGAAGTAGAAAAAATTGAATATCAAGAAGCTCAAGCCCTCATCCATCACGAAATCACAGAACGGCTCGATAAGTATCGTGAACGTGGATACATTGCTACAAATGTAGCCTCACGGATTCGCGAGAAGCACGTACAAGCATATAATGAGGCCTGCAAGGCGGTAAGCAACCTCTCGAGCGAAGCCCGGAATAACTTAGCGCTTCGCGTACTCCGTATGTACGCCATTGGAATTGAAAAACGTCACCTCAAGGACCTCTACCACCACAACGAAGTTACCGAATCTGTCTTCCGCCGACTCTCTGGCAAACTCCAACTCCAGCTTGAATCTATTGAAAATGGTGTTCTTGAGCCTGACATGTCGCTCCATACCGACAACAAAGATGTCTTCGAAAGAATGGCTACGGTGTTACGTAAACTATTTGTTGAAGATACCGCTACTGACCGGATTGATCATAATTATATGTACTATCGAGCCCAAACGATTATTGCCCGTAAAGTGCTCAAAGAACTCGTGAACCTCCAAAGCGACTCAGCCGAAAGTATTTTTACGGCGAGTGCAATGACACACGTCACAGATCTCTATACCACGTTCCGGACCGAGTCTGAAAAGAAAATGCAGGTAATTGCTGTCGATAATCCCGGTATTGCACTTGTACTCTCTGAACGTCTCGCACAATTTAGTGTTCATAAAATTGCTGAAACCGTCCTTGAAGAAATCCGCGAACGTGAACTCATTACGCAGAAGTTGTCGATTGTACTACGGGAAGATATTGCCCACGACCGGATCTAAACTTCCTAAACGCACGCATGTGCTTTGTTACGCTGCGTAAATTTTAATTCACCGTATATTAAATACGGCTCATCAAAATTTCCTTGCACTTCTTATGGAAGCTGTACACCTTGTCGCTACTTTTCCGCTCTCGCTCCAAAGATGGCAGGCAAGGTCTTGCGAAAGCGTCCCACGCTTTCTCACCAGCCCCTGCATACGTTTTGTACGTTTATTTAGCACCAAATCAACAAACCCCCCCGCAAGCATAGCTTGCGGGGGGGTTTGTTTTGTATTTCACAATCGCGTCCGATGAGGTTTCAAAACGTACGTAGCTACTAGGCGCCAGAGTATGAGGACATGAGGTGTACTGGATAGTACATTGAATGTCCGAGTGCGAATGGCAACAACGTAGATGCGTGCGTTTTGGAAGCTTCGCTAATAACTTTTCAATCTTCGCGCTTTATCGTGTTGACGGATTTTCTCAAGAGCTTTGGCTTCAATCTGACGAATCCGTTCACGCGTTACCCCAAACTCCTTTCCTACTTCTTCAAGTGTATGATACGTACCATCCAATAGTCCATGCCGCATCTCGAGAATCTTTCGTTCTTTTTCTGAGAGGGTGTCGAGAATTTCGGTGATTTGATCAGTCAAAATACTATGTGACACTTCTTGGTCAGGTGAAGTAATTTTATCATCAGCAATAAAGTCCGAGAGTCGTGAATTATCATCCTCGTCACCAATCGGAAGCTCGAGCGAAATGGTGTCCTGACTGATTTTTTCAATCTGATAGATTTTTTCTACTTCGACTCCCATTTCAGTGGCAATCTCCTCAGGCATTGGATCACGACCCAAATCTTGCGAGAGACGACGTGATACCTGCTTATATTTTGCCATCGTTTCAACCATGTGAACCGGAATTCGGATGGTACGAGACTGGTCAGCCAGAGCTCGCGTAATGGCCTGTCTAATCCACCACGTCGCATAAGTTGAGAATTTAAAGCCTTTCGTGAAGTCGAATTTATCAACCGCCTTAAAGAGTCCGAGGTTTCCTTCCTGAATAAGATCAAGGAGAGTTAAGTCCGGTGACCGACCAACGTATTTTTTTGCAATCGAAACCACCAAGCGAAGGTTTGCTCGAGCGAGCAAGTTTCGCGCTTCGTCGTCACCATCAACAATACGTTTCGCCAACACTCGTTCTTCATGAGCGTTTAACAATGGGTACTGTCCAATTTCACGAAGGTACATTTGAATCGAGTCATAACTACTGTCGTTACGCTTAAAGGCATTTTTCTGAGCAAGCAGTTCTTCCGCCGGATCATCACCAAGCATTCCTCCTGATTTAAGCACATCGATTCCTGCAACGTTAAATCGTTCGTAAAGGTCATCGAGGAACATCACGTCTTTTTCAATTTCAGGAAATGAACGCAAGAGTTCATCATAGGTAACGTACCCACGAGTCCGTCCAAGGATCATGAGTTCGGCCGCCTTAAGTTCGAGGAGTTTTTCGCCACGGGTGAGCTTCACTGGAGGGGCAGCTTTAACAGGCATAATTTTCTTTGGCGCCACAGGCTTTGTCTCTGCTTTTTTTGTGACAGGTTTAGCTGTTTTTTTTGCGACCGGCATTTTAGTAGACACCTTTTTAACCACGGATTTCTTGGCCGTTGTTTTTTGTACAGGCTTTTTAGCAACGGGTTTCTTTACAACTGTTTTTGCCTTCTTGGTTGTAGCCGCGACCTTATTTTTGGTCTTTGTGGCTACCTTTTTTTTAGTGACTTTGGTAACGGTTTTGGCCGCTTTTTTACTGCTTTTTTTGACTACTTTGCGGGCTTGTGCCATACGTATCGACTACTATACAGAAAATCGCCAAAATGTCCAGTGAACTCGTTAAAAATAACTTTATGCTGCCTCACACTTCAAAAATGCCAGGTTCAACGTACAATAAGTACGCCTCACTGTCATTTCCTTGTGTTCGTTGCCTAAAATGATTTTTACCAAGCTCATACTACTTATTCAGCAGAAACTATTTTTGTGTAAAAAGTTCAGGAGTATACGGAGGGACTTGGAGCTCCTTTTGGAGTTGTTGTACCCGAGTGAGAACCTCTGCCACGTCCCCACCCGTTTCCGCCAACTGATTGAGTTCGGTACGGGCGGCCGTAATCTTTTCTTTGATTAAAATTTCACGCAGTTGATTGAGTTTATATACCCACTCTTCTATTTGTAGCCGGGAAGAATTTTTTTCAATAAAACTTTCAATCTGGAAGGCCAGTTTTGCAATCGCGGGTGCGGCCGCAGTTTGTTCTTTTTTGATGTCCTCATCCCCTACTATTACGGTAAGTTCCCGCTCCAGGATTGATTGCACTTCAGGTACCGTCACCGTGACAGCGGCTAAGAGATACTGAAACGTATTATCTTTCCGTAACACCGGAGCAGCTGGTGCAACAACAGCAGAAGTCGCCGGTGCTTTTGGTACAACGGCCGGAGCAGTGCTCTTTTTTTCCTCTTGAATTCTACCGACTTCAAAGTGTACCGCGTCTTTCGTCGTACCAAGCGCCTCGGCAATTTTTCCTATAAAATGTTCTTGGTCAATGCGGTTTGGAATTAACGTCACAAAGGGAATGATTTCCTCTCGGGCTCGTAGTTTAAATGCTCTATCATCAGTCACTGTTTTTCGTAAATGAGCTAACAAAAATTCAATGACGTGGACCGAGTGGCCAATCGCTGTCTTAAATGACTTCACATCAGACAGCACCATATCCGCCGGATCAGCTCCGTCTGGCATCGCTGCGACCTTTACATCAATCCCCCGCTTCAGTAATAGTTCCGCTGCGCGCTTCATGGCAGCTATCCCTGCCTTATCTGCATCAAGGGCGAGCACAACTTTGTTAGACAGTCGCTCGAGGAGTTGAGCATGGTGTTCAGTAAACGCGGTACCCGAGACCGCCACCGTATTCGTGTAGCCCGCCTGATGACTCATAACCACATCAAACTGCCCTTCTACAATCAGCCAAAAACCCAATGACCGTATGCCATGCTTCGCCCGATCGTACCCATAGAGTAATTCTGACTTATGATACAACGGCGTCTCTGGTGAATTTACGTATTTTGGCGCCTCGGTATCTTTGGCTAAAATGCGTCCAGAAAAAGCCACGATTTTTCCATTCTGGTCACTCATCGGGAACATGACTCGATCCCGGAAGACATCGAACGGTTCTTTTCCACCCTCACTACTCTTAATTAACCCCGCCAGTTGCATGGTAGTCGGTTTAAAATTTTTCGTCCCTAAATGGGTTTTTAGTTCGCGCCACCCGGCCGCCGGTGGCCCTGGCGCGTACCCAATCCGCCACTTTTTAATCGTCTCGGCAGTTACCCCACGACGCTCTAAATATGCAGCGGCATCGACGGAGTTAGTTAAACCAATCTCAAAGAATTGGGTTGCAGCTTCGAGGACTGCAAACAACTCATCCCGTTCCGTTTTCTTTTGCGGACTCTCAGGCACTAACTCAACATTAGCTTTAGCTGCGAGTATCTTGAGTGCCTCCTTGAAATCCACCCCATCAATCATTTGGATAAACGAAAACATATCACCCCCCACACTACACCCAAAACAATGATACGTTCCGCGTTCAGCTGACACATGAAAAGATGGTGATTTCTCAGAGTGAAATGGGCAGCGTGCGACAAAGTGTCGTCCAGACTTATGTAGCTCCGCATATGGCGAAATCACATCAATAATATTGAGTCGATCTTTTATCTGCTGTACCGCATCACCCGAAGCCATAATTCCCACTAGTATACCGCAAAAATTTTATCACCGCTTACACACCATTGACTTATTACAATATATGTGATACTATTTTGAAAGCTATGGAGGGAGTCCTAAATGGAGTACGTTTTTATTTACGTTTGGATGAGTGGAGCCTGTGCTGGCATGTTTGCAAGCGGATTGATCAAGAACGAAGCTCCATGGGTTCGCTTTCTTGCTGCAACAGTTGGTGTCGTATTGGCGCTTTTGGCCATAACCCAGACGATTCAAGACAACATCATGTTCGCCCTGGAGATCTATCTGAAAACTCAATGAGGGCAGTGTGCCGCCGATAACTGGAAATCCGCCAGTCTATCGGCGGTTTTTCGTTTTTACTATTTAAATTTCCACTATCATATATGATAGTGCGAAATTCTCACTCTTTTCTCAAATACACAACAAACCGCTGACACCTAAAGGTGTCAGCGGTTTGTTGTTTTAGATTTTACTCTAACGTTCTAACTTCAGAGGGTTTCAAAACGTATGCAGCTACTAGGCGCGCCAGGTAGTGGGCACGAGCCGTACCTGATGTACGGTGAGCGTCCACTGCCGCAGTGCAACAACGTAGATGCGTGCGTTTTGGAGGCCGTTAGTCTCTATCAATTCTAGTGGCGCCTCCTTGAAGCTCCTGCATCATCTGATACTTCTTACTCCCCTTGAATCCTGATCCGGCTGGAATTAATTTTCCAATAATCACGTTTTCCATGAGACCAGCGAGGTTGTCTTCACTTCCCTTCACCGCAGCGTTAATGAGTACACGTGTTGTGTTCTGGAAAGAAGCGGCTGAGAGGAAACTCTTTCGTGAGAGTGACGTTTCGGTAATTCCCAAAATCAAACGATCAGCCTTGGCAACTTCCTTGCCTTCAGCCTTGAGCTTGTTATTTGCTTCAATAAAAATCCACTCTTCAACCACGTCACCATTAGTAAAGTGACTATCGCCTGTACTATTTACTTTCACGCGAGACATCATCTGCTTCACAATGAGTTCAATGTGCTTTCGTGAAATCGTCACACCTTGGAGCTCGTAAATCTTGTTTACTTCAGAAATAATATATTCCTGAGCTACTTCCTGTCCACCAAACTTGAAGAGTTCAGGAAGCAAGGCTGAGCCGTCTGTAAGCATTTGACCCGAAATTACTGTCTCACCTTTGTTTACCGTTACCATGCGGCGGTAATGGACTGGGTATTCAATATTATCCTTCTTCTTTGGTGCACCTTTAGCATTCATGTCTGGAGAAACCACAATGATTTTTTCACGACCTTCGGTTCGAATATCAACAACTAAACCTTCGCACTTACTGACGATAGCCGGTACTTTTGGTTGACGTTTTTCAAACACTTCTTCTACCCGTGGAAGACCTGATGTTACGTCTCCCGCAGCAGACGCCGTACCTCCAGCGTGCTTCGTGTTCATCGTAAGCTGAGTTCCCGGCTCTCCAATCGCTTGAGCAGCAACTGTTCCGACTGCTTCTCCAATATCAATGAGTTTGTTGGTTGTAAGGTCAATACCGTAACACTTCTGACAAACACCACGAAGCGTCTTACAGGTCATTGGTGAACGCACTTCAACCATTGAGGCAGTTGAACCTTCAACCGCAACCGCGTCACGACGTGAGAGCAAATGCCCCTTCGGGAAGATAACATTACCTTTACTGTCAACGGCATCTTGAGAGAGAATGCGTCCCTTAATCGCTTTACTAAAGGCAATTTCAATACCTGAAGCACTGATGCGTCCAATCTTGGTTCCTTCTTTCGTTTTACAGTCTTCTTCCGTTACAATCGCGTCTTGCGCTACTACGAAGAGACGTCGTGTGAGGTATCCAGCCTTTGCCGTCTGCAAGGCAGTGTCGGCGAGACCTTTACGGGAACCGTGTGTGGTGTTGAAGTACTCGATTGGTGTCATACCTTCTTTCATCGAAGAAAGAATTGGGAACTCAAGGGTTTCACCTCGGGTGTTAACGATAAGTCCTTTCATGCCGGCCATCTGAGCAATTTGACCGAGAGAACCTCGAGCCCCAGACTTCCACATTTCGTACGCCGATCCGTTTTCATCAAGCGTCTGTGGAAGCACCTTTTCAATTTCAGTTTTCGCTCGGTGCCAGATAGACACAATCATACGACGACGTTCGTCACGAGAGATAAGACCTTCATCGTAGTAGGCGAACACTTGCCGCTCTTCAACGCGCGATGCTTCAATGATAGTTGCTTTTTCTTTTGGTACTTTAACTTCATCAATTCCCCAAGTTGTTCCTGACTGTGTCGCATACTTGAAGCCAAGCTTCTTGAGCTTGTCGATAATCGCCGGAACGGCTTCTGGACCACGATCGTCGATGATGTCGATAATGATTTCAAAAATCATCTTCTGTACCACCACATCATTAATGAATTTATGATCTGACGGAAGTACACTGTTAAAGAGGAGGCGCCCGACAGTAGTTTCAAATACCTTACCTTCAAACTGTGAGTACTTTTCAGTATCTGTAGCAAGCACCTTTACCATCGCCCGGAAATCAATCACTCCGTAGTCATAGGCATTGATAGCATCGTTTGGTGAAGAAAAGAATTTTCCGGTTCCCTTCGCTTCAGGAATTACCTTCGTCATCCAGTACGCACCAAGGGCCATATCAAGAAGCTTTTCCGATACCACCGGTTCAGACGAACCTGGCTTCAAAATGTTCTTATTCGCTGAAATCATCTCACGCGCTTCAAGCTGTGCTTCTTCTCCCAAAGGTACGTGAACGGCCATTTGGTCTCCGTCGAAGTCAGCGTTAAACGCGCGACAGACGAGCGGGTGAACCTGAATCGCATTACCTTCAATCAAGACTGGGCGGAATGCCTGGATACCCTGACGGTGAAGTGTCGGCGCCCGGTTTAAAAGGACGTGCTTATGCTTAATAATATTTTCCAAAATCGCCCACACTTCTGGTACACCGTCTTCAATGAGACGTCCGGCACCACGAATGTTGTACGCCAATTCTTGTTTGAGGAGCTCTGCAATCACAAACGGTCGGAAGAGTTCGAGGGCCATATGCTTTGGCAAACCACATTGATCAAGAGTTAATTCCGGACCAATAACGATTACTGAACGTCCAGAATAGTCAACCCGCTTTCCGAGGAGATTTTGACGGAAGTAGCCCTGCTTACTTTTGAGGTAATCTGAGAGTGACTTAAGAGGCCGTCTCTGTGCCTGACCCATAGCTGAGTAGGCAGCATTTCCGTGTCGAATTGAGTTGTCGACAAGCGCGTCAACTGCTTCTTGAAGAATACGCTTTTCGTTACGAAGGATCACGTCAGGCGCCATAATATCAATCAGTTTTTTCAAACGATTGTTTCGGTTAATCACTCGACGGTACAGGTCGTTTAGGTCTGAAGAAGCGTGACGGCCACCTTCAAGGGCAACCATTGGACGAATCGCTGGTGGAATCACCGGAATACGCGTCAGAAACATCCACTCTGGCTTCACGCCCGCATGGAGCATGCCGCGCACGAGAGAAAGTCGTTTATCCAATTTTGCTCGCTCCATCGCTCCGGCGGTCTCTCGTTCTGTCTCGAGACGGGCAAGCAATTTCTTCATATCAATACTCTTGAAGAGCTCGTAGATTGATTCAGCGCCAATCTTCGCTTCAAAGAGGGTACTGTATTTAATTGAGTACTTATGGAAGGTCGTTTCATCAAGTACAATCCCCTGCATAATTCGTTCTATTTCCTTCTTCATGTCCTCAGCACGTACACGGAGTGCCTCACGCGCGTCTTCGTTTTGAAGATCCTTTAATTTTGTTTTGTACTCAGTCTCAAGTTCTTTTAAAAGTCGCGCTCGCTCGTCTTCACTTACTTTTGTGACAATATAGCCAGCAAAGTAAATAACTTTTTCGATTGAGGCAGCAGTAATACCGAGAATAAGGGCAATACGTGACGGTACTCCACGCAAGAACCAAATGTGTGAAACTGGCACACAAAGGTCAATGTGACCCATCCGTTCACGTCGTACGATAGCGCGCGTAACTTCTACACCACACTTCTCACAGACAATACCCTTGTACCTGATACCGCGGTACTTCTTACAAGAACATTCATAATCTTCAACTGGTCCAAAAATTCTCTCATCAAAGAGACCGTGCTTTTCAGGGCGCTGGGTTCGGTAGTTAATTGTTTCTGGTTTTGTGACTTCGCCGTATGACCATTCAAGAATCGTTTCTGGAGATGCGAGCTTGAGTCCGATTTCAGTAAACTGATGGGGAGTCAAAGTCGGCTTCTTTGGTGAAAATGTTGACATATATATTAGTAACGATTATGCAGGCTCATAAGACGACTCTTCTGCCCGACTTCGGCGTGGGGGCTCATCTTTGGTTAACTTCACATCAAGCGCGAGTCCTCGGAGTTGATTAACTAACACGTTAAACGCTGCAGGGGTGTGCGGATGACCGATTTTTTCACCGCGTACAATCGAGTCAAAGGCAGCTGATCGTCCAACAATATCGTCAGACTTAATCGTGAGCATCTCACGCAGAGTGTAGGCAGCACCATATCCAAGAAGTGCCCACACTTCCATTTCTCCAAAGCGCTGACCTCCCACCTGCGCCTTACCACCAAGTGGCTGCTGTGTAATAAGTGAGTATGGACCAATTGATCGCATGTGAATCTTGTCTTCCACCATATGGTGAAGCTTTAAGATATACATGAATCCAACCGCAGTCTTCTGAGCAAATTGATCACCCGTTCGACCATCACGCAATTGGATTTTTCCATCTTCAGGCAGTCCGGCAGCTTTAAGTTCGGCCTTTACGTGGGTTTCAGTGGCTCCGGCAAATGGTGGTACGACTGCTTGGTAGCCAAGAGTATTGGCAGCCATTCCGAGGTGGAGTTCAAGAATCTGACCAAGGTTCATACGTGATGGTACTCCAAGCGGTGTAAGCAAAATGTCGATTGGACGGCCATCTTCTGTGTACGGCATATCTTCTTCAGGCAAGATACGAGAAATAACTCCCTTGTTTCCGTGTCGTCCAGCCAGCTTGTCTCCAACCGAGATATTACGAACCTGTGCAACCGTTACATGGATTCGCTTGATCACGCCACTTTCGAGTTGGTCACCATTCTCTCGAGAGAAAATCTTCACACCAATAACCCGTCCACGCTTCCCTGCTTCAAGACGAAGTGAAGTATCTTTCACATCCTTTGCCTTCTCTCCAAAGATAGAGCGGAGGAGTCGTTCTTCTGGAGTGAGTTGGGTTTCACCTTTTGGAGTTACTTTTCCAACCAAGATATCACCGGGACGGACTTCGGCACCGATGCGAATGATTCCGTTTTCATCGAGGTTACGAAGCTTCATTTCACTCACGTTTGGAATATCAGCTGAAGTTACTTCGGGGCCTAACTTCGTGTCACGAACAGATACTTCGAGCTCATCAAGGTGGATACTCGAAAACTTACTGGCCTTAACTAACCGTTCAGAAATAACAATCGCGTCTTCGTAGTTCGCGCCATTCCATGACATAAAGGCAACGAGAGCGTTTTGTCCTACCGCGAGCTGACCCTTATCAGTTGAGCTGGTATCAGCTAACAGATCACCGCGTTTAACATTCACGCCAATAGTTACCGCCGGGCGGTGATAGAAGGCTGAGAAGTCGTTTGTTCGCTTGAGCGTCGTAAGTGGATACTCCTTCTTCTTCCCTTCTTTGTTCTTCACGACTATATGCTGTGCATCACACTCAACCACTTCTCCAGCTTCAAGGGCGTATACTACGCGACCTGTGTCTCGTGCCGCCACCGCTTCAACACCAGTAGCCACAATTGGCGCTTCAGTTATGAGACACGGAGTTGACTGCTTCTGCATGTTTGAACCCATCAAGGTACGGTTCGCGTCGTCGTGATTCAAAAACGGAATCATTGACGTCGCAATTGAGAACGCTTGGTTGGTGGCAATATCCATGTATTCTACGTCTTTTCGCGGTACGGTTCGGGGATCACCCTTCTTTCGGGCTTCAACTAACTCATTTACGATTTTACCTTTGGCATCAATTTCAACTGCGGCATGAGCAATGGTGTACTTCTCTTCCTCATGGGCATTCATGTAGGTAACTTCACCAGTTACGACACCTTTCTCAACCTTGACGTATGGAGTCTCGATAATACCAAAGCGGTTTACCTTGGCGTACATCGCGAGACGAAGAATCAGACCGATGTTCGGACCTTCTGGAGTGTGAATTGGACAGAGACGGCCGTAGTGACTGGTGTGTACGTCACGAACCTCAAAACCAGCTCGTTCACGCGTGAGCCCACCGGGACCAAGCGCAGAGAGCGTACGGAGGTGCTCGATTTCAGCCAGGTTGTTCTGTTGCTGACTGAATTGTGAGAGTTGGTTCGTTGAGAAAAATTCCTTGATCGCGGCCTGGAGTGGACGCGGATTCAAGATCTGCATTGGGAGTGATGTCTCTGCCTCAATCGTCGACATACGATCCTGAATATTTCGCTTCATACGAGTCATACCAACACGAACCCGTTGCTGGAGCATTTCACCAAAGTAACGCACGCGGCGGAATCCAAGGTGGTCAATATCGTCAGGCAAGGCAGTAATATCGTGGTTCATCACGACAATATTCTGGAGAATCAATTTAACGTCTTCAATTGAAACCGTTCGCTCGTCAGTCGCCTTCTTATCAGTCGGCCGGCCATAGCGTTCATTAAAGTGATGTCGTCCGATTTCAGAAAGGTCGTATCGTTCTGGAGCAAAAATAGAACGCACAAATTCACGAGCTGAATCAAGGGTAGCGAGGTCACCATCGCGGAGACGCTTATAGATTTCGATAAATGACTCATCAGCTGATTTCGCAGGATCTTTGGCAATCGTCGCCTTCATGTATTCTTCGCCACGCTCAACCCCTTTCATGAGGTCAATCATGTCCTTTTCTTTTTCAACACCCATCACACGTAAAAGTGATGAGATTGGGAACTTCTTCTTGCGGTCAATCTTTACATAGATAATGCCATCGGCATCAGATTCCATTTCAATCCAGGCACCTCGAGCCGGGATGATTTTGGCACCAAAGAGGGTGCGGCCTTTTACTTCATTTGCAGTAAAGAAGATACCGTATGAGCGCGCGAGCTGAGGTACGATAACACGTTCAACACCGTTGATGATGAAGGTACCATTCTCGGTCATAACTGGCATGTCAGCGAGGAACATTTCCTGATCTTTCTCACTTTCAAATGTCTTGTTCTTCAAAATCACCTGCGCGCGGAGTGGAGCGTCGTAGGTTAATTTATTTTCCTTGGCGTATTCGGGGGTACACTTCGGTTCTCCCAGTTCATATTTCTTAAACTTCAATTCAAATTTTTTCTCTGAGTAGTCAGTAATCGGTGAAAATTCAGTGAAAATCTCCTTGAGCGCTGTCTCCACAAACCACTTGAATGATTCACGTTGTGGTTCAATCAAATCGGGCACTTCAATCATTGGCGCCGGTGAGATAGAAAATATCTTCTTTGGCATTGCTCCCGTTGAGGCGTAATTATCCGCTTTAAATTGCATATAAATATTGATTACTGGTGTGCAAATTAGTAAGACGCAGTTTACCTGCACACAGCCTTGTGCAGGTTATTTACATCTTACTTTTTTACCCTATTAATATCGACATCACTCCCCTTGTGATTTACCCCGCGATATATCTCCCTCTAGCCATAACACAGTCGAGACCTTGCGTTTGTGCGGGGATTATAGCAGACCTCCTCAAATCGCGCAACCGCGACCTCTTGGCAGTGTTTTTGTCTAGTTGACTTATACAAAATTAATGATTTAATAAACAGCAGAAGTCACCCCTCTTTGAGGAGAAGTTATGAAAGTTCGAGTAATCGACAAAATCATAGTCGGCAATCCGACTATTGGGCAACATCATCTGGTAACAAAGAACTTGGATGACGACTGGGTGGTCTGTGCACTGTCCATCAAAAGCCTCACTGAAGCACCCAGATTTTCCGTCTCAACGTACCCGCCGGCGGTACAGGCGTTTCGGCGACTGCTCATTGATCTGCACAATGGGAGAGTCCAAGAAATCTTGCTTCCGATCCGTTATCTCAGTGAAATGGATCAGCTGTCTAAAGACTCGGTTGTGCAGAACCTCCTCGAAGTTGACCTGTCCGGAATCAGTACACAGATGGTCGTCCCACAAGATTTCGCCAATATCATCGCGAAACAATAAATCCCCCGAAGCGATTCGGGGGGTCTTCATTTTTAAACATTTGCACAGGCACGAGCGATGCAAACTATCTATTCATAGGCACAACCTAGGTATTTTTTGAATCTTTCCGCCAACGCTCTATCTCAGCATGATTACCATTTAAAAGTACTTCAGGCACTGGGTATTTCTGTTTTTTGTATACAAGGACTTCTGGACGGGTGTAGGTAACGCCTTCCGTTGCACGGTCGTCTTCAAGCGAATCAAAGGTTCCTAACACACCAGGGATTTGGCGGGCCACACTATCAATAATAGTAAGGGCCGGCAATTCCCCACCTGTGAGCACATAGTCACCTACTGAAACTTCTTCTGCGCCGAGCACCTCTTTCACTCGAGCATCAATGCCTTCGTAGCGACCAGAAATCAAAACGAGGTGGTCATACGTTCCCGCCCATTGTTTCGCTATTGTATTTGTGAACACGGTCCCGCGAGGTGACATAATCAGTGTTTTTATCTTACCCGCCTTCAAGGAGGAGGTCTTGCCTCCTACTGCCTTCTGCCAGGCTTTAAGAATTGGTAGGGCGGTCATGACCATACCCGGCCCACCACCATAGGGTCGCTCGTCAACTTTTTTATGTTTGTCCGCAGTAAAGTCACGCGGGTTGTAGTATGAGACGTCAATTTGTTTCCCCTTTACCTTGGCCCCCTTCCCTTTCTCCGCTTTCTGGGCCCGCCCCAAAATACTCGCGTCCGTATACGCGCGACAGATCTCAGGGAAAATGGTAATGATATGAAAATGCATATTACTTTAAAAAATCTTTGTATCTTTCAATTTCTGAAGCTACCTGTGAGTGAAGTGGTGATGGCAGCATGTCTAAAGTAACCCATTTTAGATCGTCGTGTTTGTGCGGTTCATTGTTAATGACATGATTACGGTCAAGTAATACACGATACCTAAAAGCTATCCAGTGGGTGGGTTTGCCTTCGTGGATACGAAAAACTTCACTGTTTCCAAGTGATTCAATTTCAATTGGAACGGTACCAAATTCTTCTTCAACTTCACGCGTAACTGCGTTAAGTAATTTTTCGTTAAATTTCAGACCACCGCCGCCAAAATCCCAGCTACCATGTTCGTCATGACAATTTAAGCCACGTTTATGCATCACATAGTTACCTTGTCCATCATGACAATAAAATGAAACGATAACTCCTGTGTAATCTATACCTTTAACCATATTGCAAAATCCTAGCACAGAAAACGGCCAGCGCGTAGCGCTGGCCGTTTTCTAATCGATTTAATGTTTCAACTTAAGATTTTAAACGCGAGGAATTTCGAGGCGCGCAAGGGAATTTTTGTGAGCCGTACTTTGTTGTACGGTGAATAAAAATTTACGTAGTGCAACAAAGAAATTACCGTGTTTTAAATCTTAAGGTCGTCTATGGCTTCGTCGAGAGTTTTAGTAGTTTCCACCATCGGATTATCCTCCCGCATTGCCTCACCCATTTCGCGACTCATTCCCTTTCCACCTTCTGGTTCATTAATCTTGAGGTTTACCCGAGCGTCATGCTTCATTCCGACCACCCGGAGGAGGGTGCGGATAGCTTTGGCGGTATTACCTGAACGGCCGATAATTTTACCCATATCGTCTGCATGAACGTCTAAGGTCAGGAGTACTCCCATCTCATCCACGGTACGGTTAACCTTTACTGAATCCGGATGATCTACGAGGGCCTTAACCAAGCCTTCGAGGAATTGTTGATCTTCTTGCATATCGTAATATTCTTGAACTGATAGTTGGATAAGCGGCCGTAGCTAATATATATAGGGTACGGGGCTACCTATATAGTATAGAGCCTGCTACCTATCGTCAATAAAAATAACGGGCACAAAGTACCCGTTATTTTTATTGTACGAAGTAAACGTTACGCTTTTACTTCTTCTTCAGCAGGAGTTTCAGCTGGCGCTTCTTCTACAGCAACCTCTTCAACGGGAGTCTCTACAGCCACTTCTTCAACTGGAGCTTCTTCTATCGCTGGTGCGGCTGCGGCGAGAGCGGCTGCTTCGGCAGCTTCTTTTTCAGCGGCAATGCGGTCTACTTCAGCTTTTTCTGCGGCGGCCTTGGCTTCTGCCTCAGCTTTCAATTTTGCCTCATCGATAATCGGAGATTTCTTTGGCAGCGCGTTTCGCTTCTTGGCGTCAATAATCTTCTTTGATACCAACATGTTGTGGACAGTATCAGAAGCTTGAACCCCTTCTGCGAGCCACTTCTTTGCCTTATCTCCGTCAAGGTTAATCGTTCCTGCTTTTGGATTGTAGTTACCAATCAAATCAACAATCTTGTTACTCTTTGTACTGGTTCGTTTATCAACCACCACCACGCGGTACGCGGGATTGTTTTTGCGGCCAACTCGTTGTAATCGCATCATTAACATAGTGCAGGGATAGTATCAGATATGGCCAATTTGGTCAATACAAGCTCCCCTGCTATACTCAAGACCATGAAAGACATATACGAAGGGGTAATTATGGTTCGTGGCAAAGGAACCGGTTTTGTCAAAACTCCCGACAGTGAAGAAGATCTATTAATCGAACGAGAGAACCTAGGATTTGCCCTTGATGGCGACATTGTTGAAGTCACCCTTAAACCAGCGGTGGCCGGTAAACGACGCGAAGCCAAAGTAACCCGCGTGATAGAGCGATCCTTCCGTGAACTCATTGGTGTCGTAAAAGAAGGTGTGGTGGGAGGCAAAAAACAGTTTTTCTTTAGTCCAGACAATCACCGGATTCACGTGCGACCCCTCCTTCCCACCGCCGGAGTAAATGACCTCGATATGAAAGTCGCCGTAGAAATCAGTTCCTGGACTGACGCCGCCACTGAACCAATTGCCACCATTACTGAAACCCTCGGCCGCAATGGTGACCACGAAACAGAAATGCAGGCGATTATTCGCTCGGGTGGATTTACGAAAAACTTTCCTCCAGTCGTAGCTGAAGCAGCGCAAAAACTCTACGAGGACCGTGAGCGTATTTTCACTGATGCTATCGCTGATCCAAAACGTCGCGATATGCGCGACACGACCACGATGACGATTGACCCCCATGACGCCAAGGACTTTGACGATGCCCTTTCTATCAAAACACTGCCGAACGGCAATTACGAGATTGGGATTCACATTGCTGACGTATCGCACTACGTGCGTGCTGGTGAAGTCTTAGATGACGAAGCTAAAGAACGCGGAACCTCGGTATACCTCGTTGACCGGGTGATTCCGATGCTCCCTGAAGTATTAAGTAATGACCTTTGTTCACTACGACCAAATGAAGACAGACTTGCTTTCTCGGCGGTATTTGAAATGACTCCTGAGTCTATAGTAGTCAACGAATGGTTTGGGCAAACCATTATTAATTCTGATAAGCGCTTTGCCTACGAAGGCGCCCAGGAAGTGCTTGATAACGGTTCTGGTGAATTGTACGAGGAACTCAACACCATGATGACCCTCGGCCGCATCTTGCGCAAAAAGCGCTACGCCGCTGGTGCGATTGCCTTTGAGCAACCTGAGGTGAAGTTTGAACTGGATGAACGAGGCAAACCAATCCGTGCCTTTAAAAAAGAGCGAGTGGAAACGATGTTGATGATTGAAGACTTCATGCTCTTAGCGAACCAAGAAGTGGCAAAACACATTGATACCCTTGCTAAAAAATATCACCGCGACCTCGTGTACGTCTACCGTATTCACGACGTGCCGAATCCCGATAAAATTGAAGAACTTGGTATTTTCCTCCACGCCCTTGGGTACGAGTTTGAAACCAAGGCCGGTATTGTCAAAGCCACTGATATTAATAAACTCCTTAAAGAAATTGTTGGCACCCCGGAGGAGAATCTCATTAAAACTGCCACCATTCGCTCGATGGCGAAGGCAGTCTACTCAACCAAAAATATTGGCCACTTTGGACTCGCGTTTAAATTCTATAGTCATTTTACCTCACCGATTCGTCGTTACCCCGACCTCTTGGCGCATCGACTCCTACGACACCACCTCGATAACACCCAGATTAAGAGTAGCGAAGTAGCCAAATTCGAAGCGCTATCAGTCAAATCTTCGCAACGGGAAATGGAGGCAGTGAAGGCAGAACGTGATTCCATTAAATTCAAACAAGTAGAGTTTATGGCGGATAAAGTGGGGGTAGAATTTGAGGCAATTATTACTGGCGTCGCTGATTGGGGTATATATGTCCAGGAACAAGAGGCCCTCTGTGAAGGAATGGTGAAACTCTCATCAATGAAAGATGACTTCTATGAACACGTCGCGAGTAAGTACTCAGTGCGTGGTACGCGTAAAGGTAAAATGTATCGCCTCGGCGACATGGTCCGCGTCAAATTGATGCGCGCCGACGCCGAAGAGCGGCAGTTAGATTTTGAACTCGTTACGCAGACCCCTGTTAACTAAACAAAAAACTACATCTCAGGGAGATGTAGTTTTTTGTATCTAGGCTTTTGGTTTTGTCACAAAATCATCTAAGGCAGCAGTAATGACTTGGTACGCAGCGTACGGCTTATAGGTATACTTGGCTGATTCGTCACCATAATTTTTATTCCACTGCAGACCATGAGCGGCGTGGGACATACCCGTAAACACATCCCTGCCTGTTAGATATTCGCCTTTGGTCGAGAGACCTCGTAAATCTTCAGGAGTAGTATAATCTTCGACAAAATTTTGAATCACATCTACCATTGTTCCCATACCAGAAAAAATTCCATTTATCGCTGCAGCGAGAACAAAATATTCTTGAAACGCCGCATCATCTCCATTAAAAAACCGCTCTTTAATTAATTCAAGTTCAGCGCTACAGGTTGTAGTAATATGTTGGTAACACTGTTCGAGTAACCGAGCAGTGACTTTAATCTGATCTTCGATTGATTCTATATTCTGACCTTCTTCTGCTAACTCTTCCCAAGTTTCTGGTTTTAGCTGAAATGGACCAAAACTACCACTCTCTTCATTAAAGGCCTCCACGTCAAACCGTGACTCGGTAAAAGCTATTGCCGGGAGCATTCGCTCTAACCGATCACGTACAATTTCATTATCAATGCCCGGCATTTCACCGTATTCCAAAATAGTATTAATGAGATCTATATGCTCGATTGCTAAATCACCATCTGGTCTCATTATCTTTACCGCCTCGGCTACTGAACTATCAAAATACTTCGAGTTGGAATTCCCTTCCATTACCGCTTCTTCGACCAAATCTTCTATGACAGCGTTTTGCTCCTCTCGTTTACTTGCTTCGGCTCGTTCATGATCAACAAGCAACTTTGCGCCGGCGCCACCCAAAACAACATTAGCTACAACACCTGCTCCAAACTGACGTCGAGACATACTGTCAACTGCAGGAGGACGAGATTCACCACGGCGGACGACTTTTACATTATGTGGTATATGTTCCATATGCTGATAAGTATACTATGAATTAAAGTAATCAAAATGTGTCTATACAGACTAATTTTTCGCTACTGCGGCGGCTTCATCAAATTTAACGGACAGCAGTTTTGACACCCCATCACTTCCCATCGTCACTCCATAGAGAATCCCCGCTCGACTCATGGTTTCTCGATTATGGGTAATCAAAATCAACTGTGATTTCTCCGAGAGAGCCTGAATCATATCGCCATAGCGACGAGAATTTGCTTCATCGAGAGCGGCATCAGTCTCATCGAGGATAATAAACAGCGGCGGATTTACCTGACTCATCGCAAAAATCAGCGCAATTGAGGTTAGTGCCCGTTCACCACCGGAGAGCATCTCGAGACCTTTAACGCGTTTATTCGGGAGCGCAATATCTAATTCCACCCCCTCCTCTCTTCCCTCTTCTTCGACACTTTCACTCTCACCCGTCTCATCATCCAATACCTTCACTTTTGGCTTCACGCGTTTTAACTCTGCCTTTCCGCCGCCAAACATCAGCATAAAAAAGCGATTAAATTCCGTTCCAATTTTTTCAATTCCGACGACAAAACGTTCATTCAGCTGCTCATGTAATTCAGCAATGAGTCCCTCAAGTTTTTCTACCGAACTCTCTAAGTCAGCAATTTCATGCGCTAAAAAGGCGTCCCGTTCTTCGGCATCCTTATATTCACGCATTACATCCTCAGTAGCGCCCATCCCTAATTCTTCTAAGCGAATCTTTAATTTCTCTAACGTCCGATGTCGTTCACGCTGCGCTGAGCGGTCTTCACCGACCAATACCTCGAGCGGGACCGTCACCCCATTTTCTACTACCTCAAAATTAAAATACTGCGCCGCCGCACTTTGGATTAATGCCACCGCCTCCTGTAACTCTTGTTTAAATTCCATCCGGTCGCGCTCGAGAATGGCTAATTCCCGGTCGATTCGTTCAATTTCAACTTCAAGCTGACGCTGTTCACCAACAAGCGTAAAGACTGTCCGCTCAGCGTCACGACTCGACGTCGCCTCAGCTAAGGTAGCTGCCTGAACACCGTCATATATGGCTTGCGCTTTTGCTTCCGCCGCTTCCGCTGCTTCATATACAGTCGTGGCTTTGTGCTGTTCACTTATCAGACTCTTTAACTCAGCCTCTTCGGCCTTCGTGTCTTCCATCGCGGTTGGTTCCATGCGCTTCAAGAATACTTTGAGTGAATGAACAATATCAGACAACGCTCGCTTTAATTGATCGACGTCGCCACGTTTTATAGCTTTCTCAACCTCTGTCTCGATTGCCGTTACCAACTCTTCGTACGATGCAACCGTAATAAATTGATTGGTCGCAGCCGGCTTTTGTTCCTTCTTGTGTTTAATCCGACTGGCGAGGTACGCGATTTGACCCTCAAGTTGACCGAGGGTACGGAGCGCCGCCTGACGACTTTGCCGTACGGTAGCAAGTCCCTTCTCAGCTTCACTGACTTCGGTATTTCCGGTAGAGTCTTCAGCTTGCCTAAGGACAGCTTTAGCTTCGTTCAGTTTTTGTTTAACCTGTTCTAATTGTACGGATGGGTCGCGCCTGACCGCCATTAACCTATCAGTATGATGCGCGATATAAGTGTCTTCACGCTTGAGGTATTCCGCATAGACCGTCTTTAACTCCGCTTGAATCTGCAGCGATTTTTCAATCCGGGCTACCTGCTTTTTAAGGTACGCCACATGAGGCGCGTGTTCACGCCGAAGCGACTGGACTTGTTCGATATTACTCCGTGTCTTCTCAAGCTTCTTTTCGGCTTCGTTCTTTTTGTATTGATAGACCTTAAGGCCAAGCGCGTCTTCAATCATTTCGCGCCGTTCACGACCAGAGGCAGAGAGAATACGGTCGGCTTCACCTTGTGAAATAATATGATGTCCGGTTGAACCAATGTTCGCAGCTGCCAAGAGTTCCTGCACGTCTTTGAGGCGAACTTGGGAATCATTAATAAAATACTCGTTCTGGCCATCGCGGTGGACGACTCGTTCAATTTTAATCGAATCAAAATCAAGCGCAAAGACACGCTTAGTATTATCAAGCTCTACGATAACTGAGGCGCGATTCCCGCGCGAAACACTCTCTGAACCACCCCAGATAAGATCTTCCCCCCGTTTACCGCGGAGAGATTTTACTGACTGCTCACCTAAAACAAACCGGAATGCTTCGGCCACGTTACTTTTACCTGAACCATTGGGACCGACAATGGCCGTAATGGGTGCAGAAAACTCCAGTTCGCTTTTTTTAGCAAACGACTTGAAGCCAGCAATGGTAAGTTCTTGGAGATACATTCTACGACACGAATTACCACGTTATTGCACCGGAAGAATAGACCGCGTAGGTCCGCGCTCGATCTGCTGCCGCGCCACCACAAGAAGCGAAATTCGGACACCGTCCAAATTCATCACCCGTCAGAACTGTTTTTACTTCAAGTGAATTAAAGACCATGAGCTTAAAGTCTGTTCCATTTGAGCGATAGAAAAATCCCACTCCACCATCTTCAGTTCGAGGATCAGTCGGAAGCTGTGCAATAAAATCCGGTGTTAGTCCGGTAATGTAATTAGCACAACTAGCTGCCCAGGTAAAACTTTCAGTTCCTGGCCCCGCAAAACTCGTGGCCCCGCTCGTGCAGCCCTGAGGTGGATAGGTGCCATTTTGGGCTTTATATAATTTTATGGCAAGTTCAAGATCTTTCACTGACGTCTTGCGCACCTCGTCACGAGACACTGCCCGCGCTTGTCCAAAATTAGCATAGACAACTGCAGTGAGAATACCAATAATTGCAATCACTACCAATAACTCAACCAGAGTAAAGGCACGTGACGGTAGATATTTCATATGAGTTGATTGTACCATAATGAAGTAATCGGCATTTAAAAGAATGGTGGTAATTACAAACAGATAACTAAAGCTGTCCGACTACGAACCAAGGCATCAGTAGCAGCTGGAGTAGCAGCAGTAGCTTCAGCGTACCCACCCCATACTCCATACGATCGGGTAAAACGAGCGGTATTTGCAGGAGAACACACATGGGAACTAGGCGTAGTAGGACAAATGCTATTAGTTACTCCAATATCGCAACTCCGCACAGAAGAGCTTGCGGTCATTGTTTCAGTCTCAGCTGTATTAACGACCATAGCTTTATAGACGGTTCCAACATTTCCTGCAGTAGTATTAGTTACGTAGGCAAAACCTACATTACTACCACGCCGGGGATCACGGGGAAGCACCGTAATAAAATCAGGCACAAATGGCCGAGCCGCATCAATTCCCGTGATGTAGTTTGCGCAGTCGTTTTCTCCTGAAATAAAATCACCCCCAACTGTGCACCCCATTCGAGGATACTGACCATGTCGCTGCTTATACGCTTCAATTGATGACTGTAAATTACGCAAATCAGACTTTCTCTCGGCATCACGACCACGTGCTCCACCACCACTCATATTTGCCGTTACAATCGCTGCCAGGATACCAACAATAGCAATCACCACCAATAATTCAATGATTGTAAAACCACGGGAAAAAGAGAATCTCATATTGTACAGTTTACCATGCACAAAGCGGGCTTTTGCCCGCTTTGTGCATACCTCCTCTATTCCATTTGCCACCCTTTGGCTTTAAGTCCCCGCTCCGCCGCCTCTTGCTCGGCCTCTTGTTTCGACCGCCCAGCCCCTTCGGCAATTTTTTCCTGCCGCAAGAATACTCCAATCGTAAAGACTCGGTCATGATCAGGACCAGACTGTCCAAGCATAGTATACGTTGGTGTCACCGACGCATGTTCTTGCGCTAATTCCTGGAACCGACTCTTGGCATCTTGCCACAGTCGATTCTTTACAATCTCGTCCGTCTTAGGAAAGAGTTCACGAGAAATAAAACCACGCGCCACATCGAAACCTTGATCGAGATATATCGCTCCGATAAACGCTTCAAACACGTTCGCTAAAATATACTGCCGGGCGCGCCCTTCGTCTTTAGCCTCCCCTTTTGACATCAAGAGATATTGATTGACCCCCAAGGCTTCGGCTGAAGCAGAGAGCGATGTTGTATTTACCAAGGCCGCCCTGATGGCAGTTAATTCACCCTCAGGCTTATCATCGTAGGTTCGGAACAAGTAGTCAGTGACCACCAACTCCAAAACTGCGTCACCCAAAAATTCGAGTCGTTCATTATGATCCTGCGTCGCAGTTCGATGTTCATTCAAGTATGAACGATGAGTAATCGCAGACAACAACAGCTGCTTATCTATAAACGTAACTTCGAGTATGGCCTCAAGCGCTTCTAAATCAGCTTCAATTGTTCGTGCGTCCATAAAAAATAATAAACAATAAAAATCTTAGCGGTCACAGGATTGCTGGAAATAAGTACAGTTCGAGGCGTCCAAGGAAAATAGGACAAGCCGTATTCAACATACGGTGAGGAGTATTTTCCGCCGGACAACAAAGAAATGTGCTATTTCCTGCAATCCTAACATTATTTTGATTTTCTGCCTACGAGCATCGTAATAGCCTTGGTCACAATCGGTAGAATATCTTCATAAAAATTAAGATCCAGAATCTCGGCTACTTTAAACCACTGACCGTCATCTAACCCTCCTTTTTGTTCCATAGTAATGGTCATATACGGTGCCTGAGCCAAAAAATAATGGACTTGCTTGCGGATTTTTCCTTTCTCTGGATGAGTAGCTACATACTCGTTACTGCCGAGCTCAGCTTCAATCATGATATCGAGACCCATTTCGTCTTTGAGGGACCGTACGGCACCAACCTCAACCTCTTCACCTTCTTCAATTTTACCCTTTGATAAGGTCCAGTGACCAAAAATATCATGTACTAACGCGAAGTACATATGTCCATCTTCTTCGGCATAGACGACCGCACCAGCGAGCCGTTCAATCGGCATTTCATGGAAAGGAATGTCTTTCTTTTTCTTTTTTCCAACTTCTTCTTTACCAGGCTCACCAATTTCTTTATAGACTGCACCCAATACACCGTTTACAAACCGACTACTATTCTCTCCGCCAAATTGTTTTGCGAGTTCAATGGCCTCATTAATTGCCACTTTAGCGGGTACCTCTTTGCGGTCTGCAAACAAAAGCTCATAGAGACCAAGACGCAAAATATTACGATCTACCGGCGAAATACGGTCAATCGGCCATTCTGGCGCTGCCTTCTCAATCACTAAATCTAGTTCTGGTTGTTTACTTAAAATTCCATCCAACAACGTATTCATAAACGGACGATCCGTTTTGTTTGGTGCAAACTCTTCTATGTTTCTATCTAAAACTTCAATTACCGCCTTGCGCTCAATTGCATTCAAATCCCACTCAAATAATGATTGGAGAACGATACTACGTGAAAGGTGACGATTTGCCATAAAAAATGTACTAACTACTACTGTCTACTACTATAGCCTATAGGGAGGGTGAGTTTCCCATTAATCCACAAATCCTGCACGAGTGGGTGCAGGATTCTGGTTACTTTGATGCAACGGCAGGAGTGGTTTCGCCTGATTGAGATTTAATCGCTTCTCGCTTGGCGTTCATTCGGTCAGCGCGAGCTTTATTCTTTTGCGCCAAATCAATCACCATACGACCATTATAAAAACCACAATTAAGGCACATATGATGTGGACGGTGGTGTCCGCCACAGTTCTTGCAGACGGCCATCTCAGGACTCTTGAGAGCGTGATGAGAGCGTCGGTTGGCGGTATGTGACCGCGTATGTCGCATTCGGATTACCATAGTGGCGCAACTATAGCAGATTGGCAGAAAAAGGCAAGCGGACCAAGGATGTTAGGGATTATTGCGCGTTTATCGCTCTATTTGTTCTTTGAGAGACAAATCGCTGAAATTATTAAGCAACTGAAGACAAGTTTGGGGTAAAAGAAAGTCGCCCGAAGAAAGGGGGCGACTGAGTATTTGAGGTGTTTACGTATTACACCCCAAGCTACGCTAAGCAGTTTGTGCCACTTGTGCACTCTGCAACAACATAGCTCGTGTTGCATAGTAGCCACACTTAATTGCATGGCAGGCAACTTTACCGTCTTGGTGCTTCACTTGAGTTGGAAGCATTCCAATCTTGCTCGGC
>JANPCG010000003.1:0-47759 GCA_031430855.1 Candidatus Kaiserbacteria bacterium | reverse complement strand
CACTCGGGCGCTGCTTTCTCTATGACGAGGTCAAGTTCTTTTTGTTTTTGGAGTACTCCATCGAGGAGCTTGTCCATAAACGGCATATCAGACTTGTTCGGAGCAAATTCATCGACATTGCGATTTAAGACCTGCGCGAGCGCGCTTTTTCCAAGACTATTTAAATCCCACTCGAAGAGTGTCTGAAGAACGATACTGCGTGAAAGGTGCCTATTTGCCATAATGAAACTACCTAGCAGTGTAGCATAGAGGTACAACAAAAAAGCCCTTGTACAGGCTTTTTTGTGGATTCAGCTTTTTTGAAATTAGGACGATTCCTGTTTCTCCTTTTTAGAAGAAACCCCTTTACCGACTGAGCGGCCACCTCGTTTTGTAGTTTGTGACTTGTCGGGGGTTGGATCAGTATCCTTTATATGCTCATGACTATTTTCTGGTGTTGGAGCTACCTTGCTTCCTGACTCGGCACGTACGCGCTCCTTTTTGGCACGGATACGTTCAGCGCGTTTTGCGCTCTGTGTAGAGAGATCAATAACCTGTCGTCCATTATAAAAACCACATGCAAGACACATATGATGAGGTCGTACCGACGCCTTACAATTTGAACACACAGCAAGAGATACCTCTTTGAGCGCGTGATGAGAACGGCGGTTGCGGGTATGTGCCCGCGTATGTCGCATTCGAATTACCATAGTGCGGCAACTATATCAGATATGGGTAAATTTGCAAGGAAAGACGACGGTTTTGTAAAACGAGCTACCAGACTTCCAGATAAGATAAAAGGCGGGGGTATAAAACTCCCCGCCTTCCTGTAACCACTGGGAGTTAAAGAATCCGACTAGAATTCGTAGTTCTTCAACACTTTTGGGTCTGCAGTACCAATAGTCCGTGCAATTTGTGCGAGCCGGACCAAGTCATCCACTCTACCCAACACCACTGGGACTGGGACTGGATTTTGTCGGTGGAGGCAATCCTCAAAACGCATTCCTTCATGATGCGGAATTGCATCGATTCGACGTCCTGCAGCCTTGCACAGAACGGTGGTAACACCGTTTTCTTGCTGGCGGTCTTTTGCAGCCCGACAGCCAGTGCACAAATAATCTCTCAGTGTGCGTACCATATTGTCCCTCGTAGATCATCCGCTTGTGCGGCAGAGCCCCTCTGACTCAGCTCAATATTATACAACAAATATATCTGTAATACAACTCTTTCTTGTCCGGTTGTGTATAGCTGAATTTTTTATTGAAAGCTGATGTTTTTACAAAAACTCGCCCGATGTTCTCTTGAAAGGCCGTACTCACTTATAGCGGTGCGGTGTGCAAGAGTGCCATACCCTTTATGCTGCGCAAAATTGTACTGTGCATACTGTGGCTTGCGGGCTAATTTCTCCATATACCGATCACGCGTCACCTTAGCCATAATTGAGGCGAGCCCAATCACCCTTTCCTTCGCGTCTCCCTTAATAATTGTTTCCTGATGTATCCACTCTGACGGGGCCTTCAGTCCCCCATCTAATTTCACCATGACTGAACCAGGGTCAAGTAGGAGGTCCTGCCTCTTACTTCCACTTTTGAGCGTTTGTTCATTTCCAAGCTTATTCTGAAGAAGGAGGCAGGACCTCGTACTTTTACAATTTTTACACAGGTCTTGCCTGTGCAAAAGCTTAGTTAAACCATTAGCTATTGCCCCTTTAATTACTACCGCGATCCCTTTTTTATCAATGGCTTTCGCGGTTGGCATTTCTACCACATACTGTAACTTCCCTACTCTCGCCAACTCGAGCGCTCTCTCATAGATAACTTCCCGCTTCATTTCTGACAGCTTCTTACTATCATTCACGCCTGGAATGAGATTCCAATCAAAATTAACCGGCACGAGAACGAGACCGATAGCGACTGGCCCGGCAAGCGGACCTCTACCAGCTTCGTCTATACCTATAATAAATTTAGATTTATTTTTCATATTAGCGATTGGACCCCTTCCTTACTTTTACAAATGAACAAGTGTGGAAGCTTGCTTATACAAGTTGCGAATACAGTAAAAGAAAACTTGTTTACAGGAACAGTACAGGTTGTCGGTACTTCTTTCGTAAACTCAAGAAATACTAGGCAACCTCTTGTAAAATGCTCCCAACATTTTTCACCCAGGCTTTCTCACCAGCTTCGTCTATACCAATTACCCACTTTTTCATGTAGATAACTATACCAAGGTTTTTTGCTATACTGTCACCATGTCTGAAACAACGCCGATTGCCTCACGATTTGTCCATCTCCATGTTCACTCGCACTATACCCTCCTTGGTGCCATTCCGACTCCGAAAGAACTCGCCGCTACCGCCAAAGCCGATGGCCAAGAAGCGTTAGCAATTACTGATGCCGGTGCCCTCTACGGTGCCATTGATTTCTATAAGGCGTGTACCAAGGAAAAAATAAAACCAATTATTGGTATTGATGCCTACATGGCTCCCCGTACCCGTCACGACAAAGAAGCTCAGATTGATAAACCGCGCGCCCGTTTAGTACTCCTTGCTAAAACCTTTGCCGGCTATCAAAACCTAATTGGACTAGTCACTGATTCAAACATTGAAGGCTTCTACTATCGTCCGCGAATTGACCATGAGTTGATTGAGAAATACGCGAAAGATCTCATCTGTATTATTCCGTCGTTTGCGGGTGAAGTTGCTCAATCACTCAAAAATGAAGATCCAGCTCAGGCGGCCGAACGACTCGATTGGTACAAACGTGTATTTCAGGATGACTGTTATCTCGAAATTACCCACCATCCAGAAATACCTGACCACGAAGTGAATCAGGACAGACTGATTAAACTGGCCCGCGAAACAAACACACAGCTGGTCGCGGCTCACGACGTGTATTACCTCAAGCCGGAAGACCGTGTCGCGCGTGAGACGATGGTAAAGATTCAAACCGGTGGCGTGGTCGACCTCACGGGAGACCAAGGCAGTGAGGAAGATTTTAGTTTTATCACCCAAGCCAACGCGATTGATAAATTTGCTGCGACACCTGACGCAATTGAAAATACCATCAAGATAGCAAATGCGTGTAATGTGGAAATTGAGATTGGGACCCACTGGTACTTCCCTAACTACATTATTGAATCTGGTCGCGAACCTGACCATGAACTTCAAGTCACCGCCTATGAAGGCGTTGCCTGGCGTGGACTCTCACTCGAGAACCCTGAAGTTAAAAAACGTTTAGATTATGAGCTTGAGGTAATTAAAAACAAAGGTTACGCCAAGTACTTTTTGGTGGTAGGTGACCTGTTGCGAGAATCACGTGAGCGCGGAATTTTGACTACCATTCGAGGATCAGTGGCCGGTTCGCTCACCACCTACGTGCTCGGGATTACGAATGTAGATCCACTCGAATACAAACTGCCGTTTGAACGATTCCTTAACCCCGAGCGTCCGTCGGCACCTGATATCGATATGGACTATGCTGATAATCGGCGTGATGAAATTATTGAGTACGCGAAAACCAAATACGGCGCAGATAAGGTAGCGCAGATTGGAACCTTTGGAACCATGATGGCGCGCGCTGCCGTCCGTGACGTAGCGCGCGCTCTTGGGCACCCCTACTCTGTTGGAGACAGGCTCGCTAAAATGATCCCGATGGGAAGCCAGGGGTTTCCGATGACGATCAAAAAGGCCCTCGAGATTGAGCCTGATTTAGCAAAATTATATAAAAGCGACAGTGAGTCACGTGAGGTTTTGGACTTAGCGAAACAAATTGAAGGTCGTGTCCGTCACTTGGGTGTACACGCGGCTGGGGTAGTGATTGCACCCGCTCCCCTCTCTCAGTTTGTACCCATTCAACCTGACCCTAAGACCGGTAAATTCGTGACGCAGTACGAAATGAAATCAGTCGGTGAAGATGGGGTAGGACTTTTGAAGTTTGACTTCCTTGGTATCAAGAACCTCTCTATTTTGGCTGATGCCGTAAAGCGCGTAAAAAAAATCCGTGACGAAGTCATTGATATCGAAAATATTCCACTTGATGACCCCAAAACCTTTGCCATCCTCGCTGCCGGGCAAACGATGGGACTGTTTCAGTTAAACGGTTCAGGTATGACGTCGTTTTTAAAACAACTGAAACCAAGCAGTATTCACGATATTAACGCGATGGTTGCCCTCTACCGTCCCGGTCCAATGGAATCAATTCCGCAGTATATTGAACGTAAACACAATCCGAGTTTGGTGACGTACCTCGACCCCCGGATGGCCTCAATCCTTGACCGTTCCTACGGAGTGATTACCTACCAGGACGACGTTATGACCATTGCGCGTGAACTGGCAGGCTACAGCTGGCTTGAAGCTGACATGTTGCGTAAAGCGATGGGAAAGAAAATTCCCGAGGTGATGGAAGCCGAGAAAGACAAACTCCTCTCAGGGTTTGCTAATTTTGGAAAACTTAAACCGGGCCTGGGGGAGAAAATCTGGAAACTGATTGAGCCGTTTGCTGCCTACGGATTTAACAAAGCTCACGCGGCGTCCTATGGCCGCGTTGCCTACCAAACGGCCTACATGAAGGCGAATTATCCGGTCGAATATATGTCGGCCGTACTGACTGCCGACGCCGGCGATGTTGAGAAAATCTACGAAATTATCCATGAGTGTGAACGCATGGGGATCGAAGTATTACCTCCTGATATCAATGAATCATTTTCTGACTTCTCGGTAGTGCCCGGAAAACAAACGATTCGCTTTGGACTGACGACGATTAAAAACTTTGGGGAAGGAATCTCTGAAGCCATAACAACGGAACGAAAAACCAATGGTAAATTTATTTCTCTGCAAGATTTTTTGATGCGCATTAAAAATCGTAACCTGAATAAAAAATCTCTTGAGGCCTTAATTATGGTAGGCGCCTTTGATGCGTTTGGGGTTCGAGGCTACCTCTTGGCAAATGTTGATCGTATGCTGGCATTTAACCGGGAGCAAATTGCGAGTGCTGAATCAGCGCAAGATTCCCTCTTTAGTTTTGGTGGCGGCAGTAGCGTGAGTGACCTTACCCTCGAACAGGCAGAGGACGCCACTACCGCACAGAAATTAATCTGGGAGAAAGACCTGCTTGGTGTGTACGTGTCGGGTCACCCCTTGAATGAATTCAAGGAGGAACTCGCCAAACGAACGGCGGTATCGGCCATCAAACAAGCCGTTAATGACAAAAATGAAATGGCGGTTGTACAAATGAAAGGCACACTCGTTACTGCCGGAATGATTACTGGTGTGCGTGAGCTCATTACCAAGAAGGGTGACAAGATGGCCTTCCTTGTGTTAGCAGACCTCAAAGACACGATTGAAATGGTCGCATTCCCTGAAACGTACGCAGCGCAAAAAGATTTATTTGTGACGGGGACCTGTCTCGCCATTAAAGGGAAACTCACCATCAGGAATGATGAACCAAGTATCGCTATCGAACGGGTAAAGGCACTTGCGGCATAAGATTACTATCAAATGACGATGCATTTGTATAATTTCAGACATACATAACAATACTTGAATATGAATCTGGAGATACTACTTGATTTTTGATTGAGCTGGGCGCATAGTGAAACGCAGACATGCGCTGTAACGCGCCCCGCACCTTTTAGAATGAGGAGAGTAAAATGAACTTCATAAGTGACGAGATCGATGTGACCCCGGCGTTCAATCTCTTTTTTGGACGAACTACCCATGAATGTACTACTGACTTGATGGAAGCCAACGCGGAATTGGTACTCCACAGCAAGGTGACGCAACAGTTTCATTTCGCCCTTCAATTTCTCAAGTCACTTCTCGCCGAAGAGGGGCAGCGGAATCGCTTCAGCTATGCCCACTGGACCTATCAGTTAGCATGGTACATGGGTGAGAGGGTCACTATTACCCAAGTAGCAGCCGTGATGTGGGAAGACTGGCAGCAGTGGCTCGAACCGAACGTGGCCATGCTTGAGCGTGTCATCGTCGAGCCAGGAAATCGAGCGCTCATTCACGAGGCTCAGACCCTCCTCTCGGCTTGGCACCACCTCATCTCCGACCACCACCAAGAACTACGCCGCTAAGCGTCAACACTGACACCGCGCCCAGAATATCCACTGGGCGCGGTATCTATTACAGCTAGATTATTGACGACATAAAGCAGCGTGATAGGATAAGGTTTCAGAAATTAGGGTGGCTACCAACCATTAACGCTCCCTAGGCAAGGCCTAGGGAGCGTGCAAATACCTAATCTGAATCAAAACAAAGAGCGTAGCGGCATACTGCTACGAAGCCCGGTGGAACCGCGTTAGAGACAAGTATTTCTTGCCCTCAATCGTCCGAGCGAACACACGAACTTTTCGTGTAGTCGCTTGGGCGATTTTTATTATTAAGGTAACTACCAACTAAACGTTCAGAATCAAATGCAGTACGAGGCATGGAGAAAAGATTTGTGAGTCGTATGCCCTATACGGTGAATAAATCTTAGAGGCTCCATAACGAAGTAATGCGTTGATTGTGCACGTTTCCTCCTATATGGAAAATTCATTACAAAATAAACGGCACACCTTAGCGCATTTGCTGGGAGCAGCAGTGTTGCAGAATTACCCACACGCCAAACTGACGCTTGGTCCGGCAATTGATAATGGGTTTTACTATGACTTTGATTTTTCTGGTGGACCAGCGCTTGGTGACGATGGCCTCAAGGACATCCAGAAGTCGATGAAGAAAATCTTGAACTCATGGAATGAATTTTCACATCGTGAAGTGAGTGTCGATGAGGCGCGCACTCTCTATGCCTCAAATCCGTACAAACTCGAACTCGTTAATGAAATCGCTGAACGAGGCGAAACCATTACCCTCTATACCTGTGGAGATTTTACCGATCTCTGTCGCGGTGGACACTGTGAGCACCCAAACAAAGAACTTGATACTGATGCCTTTAAGCTCGATAAGGTAGCCGGTGCATATTGGCGCGGTGATGAGAAAAACCCCATGCTCACCCGCGTGTATGGTTTAGCGTTTGATACCGCAGGTGAACTCGATGAGTATCTGAAAATGATTGAAGAGGCCAAAAAACGCGACCATCGAAAACTCGGTAAAGAGATGGGGCTATTTTCGTTCTCTGAATTAGTCGGAGCCGGACTCCCTCTCTGGTCTCCGAAAGGGACAGCGTTACGACAACGACTCGACGACTTTGTGCAAGAACTCCGAGATGCTCGTGGGTATGAACACGTAACCATTCCGCATATTGCCAAAAAATCACTGTACGAAACGTCAGGACACTGGAATAAATACAGTGAGGATTTATTTAAAGTAAGCGCCAAGGAAGGTGACGAACATGAGATGTACGTTCTCAAACCAATGAATTGTCCGCATCATACCCAAATTTATGACGCCGTACCACGGTCATACCGAGACCTCCCACAAAGGTATGCTGAAACAACCATGGTGTACCGAGCCGAACAGTCTGGAGAGTTAAACGGTCTAACGCGAGTACTCTCCATCACCCAAGATGATGCGCATGTGTTCTGTCGCGAATCACAACTACGTGATGAAATAGAAAAAATCTGGGACATTGTGAACGAATTTTATGGAGCCTTTAACTTTAAGTTACGAGTACGACTTTCATTTCATGATCCCGCCAACAAAGAAAAATACCTAGGTGAACCAAGTATCTGGGAAGAAACTGAGGGCCTCATGAAGCAAATTGCTATGGACCGTGAAGCGGACTATTTCGAAGGGGTGGGTGAGGCGGCGTTTTATGCGCCTAAGCTCGACTTTATGGCAAAGGATTCGATTGGACGTACACACCAGGTTGCGACGATTCAACTCGATCGCTTGATGCCAGGTCGGTTTAATCTTTTCTGCACCAACGAAAAAGGCGAGAAGGAACCGATTGTCATGATTCACGCAGCGATTGCGGGATCACTTGAACGATTTCTAGCTGTTTTGATTGAACACGTCGGTGGAAACTTCCCGCTCTGGCTCGCGCCCGAACAAGTACGCGTCATCCCGGTAATGGAGACACACAACGAATATGCAGCAGGTGTCGTAACAATTCTAAAAACAGCCGGCCTGCGTGCCTCCCTTGATGACGACAACGAATCCATGGGTAAGAAAATTCGTAAGGCGAAGACTGACCGACTCCCCTACTTCATCGTCATTGGTGACAAAGAAGTCGAAGCCAAGACTGTAACACTTGAGAGTCGTGATGGGACTTCGGCTACGATTGAACTCGAAAATCTTGCACCACAATTGACAGAGGAAGTTAGAACTAAGAAGATTTAATCCTCAGATATAAAATGGAGACATTATTCGTAGATTTTGACGGCACAATTTGCCACGATCGATTTTGGAGGAGTTTACGTACCGTTGAAAATAAACAGGTCCAAGATTATTTATTTTCTGAAAAGAACCCCCTGGTTACTGATTGGATGAGAGGCAAATATAGTTCTGAAGAAATTAATACACTTGTTGCTAAAGAAACTGGACTTAACTACCAATATCTTTGGGAAACATTCGTACATGATTGTAATACGATGACAGTAAGGAAAGAATTGCTTGAATTAATACATGATCTGAAGAATAGATTTCATGTAGTTCTTATTACTGGGAACATGGACTGTTTTAACAGATTCACCGTACCCTCGTTACGGCTTTTTGAGTATTTTGATGTTATCGTAAACTCCTACGATGAAAAAATACTCAAGACTGATGATAATGGATCTTCGTTTATCAAGTACGTAAAAGGAGATATCGAAAATGCTTATTTAGTAGAAGATTCTATAAAAAGTTGTGCTATCTTCAAAAAATTAGGCGGTACTGCCTATACTGTGACCGGAAGTGAGGATACGTATCAGTGCTTACTTAACCTGAGTACAAATTAATCCAATTAACGAAACGCACTTCCTATAACACAAAACCGCCAGGCAGTAAGGCCTGGCGGTTTTGTTTCTTCTGTCTAACTTACTCTAAAGTTTCAAAATTGAATGCAGTGCGAGGCCGGTGCTAGTCATAGCTCGAGGCGTACTTTCTGTACGATGAGAGTTATGACGACGTGCCGAACGAAGCAATGCGTCAATTTTGGAATCTTTAACTAAGGAGAGCAGCGAGTCGTTCGAGGTTTATAACAACCCACCCCTCCTCACTTGGATACGATGCCTTTGCTTTTACAAATACACTCGTAAGAATTTCATCAAGATTATTGGTATTCCCAATCACCGTAAGGTGTGCAATTGCTTCTCCTGAGAGAAGGATATGAGCTGCATGAGCGCGGTTCTCAATCATTGTGACTTCATCAGACACGTGTGATTCATAGCCAACAACTGCAGTGCTAAGGGCGGCAATCGCTGGGGTAGCCACTACTTCCGGATGGAAGTTCGGTACACTCGTTGTTGGAGCTGCAAACATATGCGGAGTAAAGACATTGTCTGATACGACCGCAGCAGTTGCTGGAACCATCCCCATCTTTGGGCGAATCACAAAGATGTAGGCGAGGTAGAGTGCCCATAAAGCAAGTAATGTGTAGAACATCACAGTCATGAAAGGACCAGCTTCGAATCCAGTGTATGGCACTTGGGTAAGGGCAATACCTGCTACGAGCGGCTGTTGGTCACGAGTTTCAAGAACCACGACACTATCTTTAACAGCCACTTTCACTGTACAGGTCTTATCCTTACTTCCACGCTCAGCTAAGAGGGTGTAGGTTGTATCTCGATCAGGACGGAGCGTGATTTCGCCATCGTAGAGATCTTTCTTGTCACTACTTTTCTTTCCGTCAGTCGTAATGAGGGTTTTACCGTGATTGTCTTCGAGCTCAACTTCAGTCGCATTTGAAGTTTCCCAGGTAAGGGTTACTCGATCACCACGATTGATGGTACGATCACTGATTTTAAGTTCACAACGTGGGGTTGGTGTACCACCTCCGCCACCGCCACCATTATCTTCATCAACGTTAATTGAGATTGGACAATTGATAGTATCAGTTCCGTTTGAAGCGGTAAGGGTGTAGGTTCGATCACTGGTTGGATTGACACTCACTGATCCTGAAAGACCAGTAGTTGATATACCATTATCAAATCGAACACTCGTGATTCCATTGGTGTTCCAGGCAAGGTTTGTACTCTGTCCTTCTCGGATTGAGGTTGGACTGGCCGTGAAGTTTACGTTAGCTGAACAAGTAATAACAGGAGGATTAACCGGTGCTACGGTAACTTGTGCAGTACAGGTATCTGAGTCGTTATCTGCATCACGGGCAGTGAGCGTGTAGGTAGTTGAGTTAGTTACTGACACAAGTCGCTGTCCATCAGTGGCTACGGCACCAATATTTGGTGAAATACTCACGTTAGTAGCTCGACTTGTATTCCACGTAAGTGTCGTGTTTCCGCCTCCGTTTGGAAGTGAGTTTGGTGAAGCGGTGAATGATTCACAGACCGGCTTAGTATCTTCTGGTGGATTACTCACCGTTACGGTTACCGGACATGATACCTGTTGGTTATTGGCACCTGTTGCGGTAAGCGTGTAGGTCACCGTATCAATCGGAGAGACACTGGTTGAACCATAAACCGCGACAGCGCCGACACCATTGTTAATTGTTACAGCAGTAACGTTGGTAGTATTCCACGAAAGAGTACTGTTTCCACCACGAGTAATGGTTGCAGGATTGGCAGTAAATGAGTTACACACCGGAGCTTCTGGTCGTGGCACAACGGTAATCGTCTTAGCACACGTTGCAGTAACTCCAGCTGAGTTCGTAACCGTCATCGTGTAGGTTGTCGTGTTACTTGGTGACACGTCACGGTATCCGGCAGTATTCGTTGGATTTACTTCACCAACACCTTGATTGATAATACCGGTTACTGCGTTCTGTGACGTCCAAGTCAGACGAGCTGAGTTCCCAGCATCAATCGTGTGTGGATTACCATACAGTGCACACGTAGGTGCAGGTACCACTACCGGAGTAACAGTAATTGCCCTAGCGCACGTTGCAGTAACTCCAGCTGAGTTCGTCACGGTCATCGTGTACGTTGTCGTGTTACTTGGTGACACTGAACGCGTACCATTAACTGCCACACTACCAATTGACTGGTTAAGTGACGCTGATACTGCATTCTGTGATGTCCAAGAGAGGTTTGATGATCCGCCGGCAGTGATTGTGTACGGATTAGCCGTAATCACACATGAAGGGGGCAATACTACTGGCGGTACACAGATTACCGTTACGGTAGCCGTACAATTTCCGGTACCATCAGCCGTTTTGGCAGTCAGGGTATACGTCGTATTCGCCTGAATGTTGGTGTAGGTTTTTGTTCCATTGGCGCCCGTTACAGCAACGCCGTTAATTTTAATATCTGAGAAGCCTTGGGTTGCCCAGGTAAGCGTAATACTTCCACCCGTTGCAATTGAAGTAGCACTCGCTCGGACATCACAGGTACGAATTTCTGGAGCCTTCTTGGTTACCGTTACTTCATCAGTACAGGTTCCGCCTGAGTTTGTTCCCGTCATCGTGTACTTTTCAGTATTATTCACAGCACGGAAACTGTACGTAGCTGAATCGGTCGGAGCCACTACCACACCATTCACGCGGAAGGTAGTTCCGGTTGATGGTGTCCCATTCCATGAAATGGTATACGCCTCACCGGCACTTACGACTGAGAGATTCGTTCGGATATCACACGTTGGTGACGGAGTATTAACAACAGTTTTTGTCACGACAACAGTATCGTTACAGCTACCACCGGCGTTTTGTGCAGTGAGACGGAACGTCTCAGTGTTATTTACGTCACGGAAGGTATAGGTTGCTGAACCAGTTTTGTTTACGTGTGCACCATTGATGTATACGTTTACGGAAGAAGCAGATCCGACATTCCACGTAATGGTGTATGACGCACCCGCCACAACTGAACTAATATTTGTTGAAACATCACAGGCTGGGGGAGTAACGGTAGTACCGCCACCTCCACCATCGCCACCGGTTGAACCACCTCCTCCACAACTACCACATCCACCTGAGTCACCGACAACAGCCTGGGCTTCGTTGATCAAAAGATCAGTTGAAGTAGCATACCCAAATACACCGAAGGCAAATACCGCCAAGGTGAGGGTGATTGATACTTTAGTAATAGTAGTTTTCATAAACAATAATTGAAATAATAAATTTGATAACCTCTCGATATTCTTACCTACACCATGTACGCAAGAATATTAAAGGTGGTATGGGCGAAAATAAATTCGCGCCCATACCGAGATCTTAGTACCGCACGCGGTATGCGTAACGGTCAAGGTCCGGCCGACCTTCGAAGAAGACAGTGTTCCCGTGATCGTCCGCGGAGAGGACCCGGGTCGTAAGGAAGACGTTGAAGCCTTCCTCGCGACATTTGGTGATGGTCATCACCACCCAGCCCGGCAGATAGTACTGCCGGTAGCACTGGGCCTGAATCAGTTTGGCATCTTTCATGTCTTCACGGGACGTATAGCGAGGAATCCCCCGAATGACACCACGTTCGCCAGTAACGTTGAGCGACACAAAGAATGGTCGCTGACCGGTCCGGGCTTCTTGAGATTGCCAATCTTCCGCCGGGTAGCAGATATCGACCCAAAGGTCGAGATTCTGAATCACCGTTCCGCTGGTGACAAGGTCACCTTCGGGAGTAAAGATAGGACAAGCTCGGGTCGAGACAGTCATGTCGGGTGCGCAATTTGCGAACGCCGAATCAGACATCCCGACGAAGGCAGAAACAGCCAGGACGGCCGCCAACATAAGGTTTTTCATCGTATTGGCCTCCTCAGCCATTTTTAGATGCTTTCAGGCACCCTGAGTTTCAAAGGACGTCTTCTCGTTAAGAACAGATAGGACGTTGTACCACACCATACTATCAGACGATGCAGCATTTGTCAAGTATAATCGCATCCTGTCAACCCCCTCGTAATCCAAACTAATATACGGATAAAAAGAAAGACCCCTGCATGTATGCAGGGGCCAGTGGTATGGGGAGCGGATAGTATTTCCGCTTCAGTTGTTTGGCTGCGGCGGATTTCCCGTCGTCGGGGAGTTGTCGGCCTGGAAGCCGTCGACGTCACCTCCTTGCGGTGGCTTCTCGTTTCCAGCTTCCGTAGCAGGAGCACCATCAGGTGCTGGGGCCGGGGCCGGAGTACCCGCTCCATCACCCACGGCGGGCGGGGTCGGGACGGTCGGACTGGTGTCAACCGTGAAGTTGGTCGATGTACCGCCGCCACCGGAAGCATGGCTCGTGGCCTGGGGAGCGCCGCACGCCGAGAGTGCAGCAGCGGTTGCGAGAGCGAGATAGAACTTGATCATAATGGCCTCCTAAGCCAATGTGGCGCCGTAGCGCGTTTCATACTTTCACTATAATATCATATAAAATAAGAAAAGTCAAGCTTTAGACCTGACTTTTCTAATTTTTTCTCGGTAATTTTACTCTTATCGAGCTTCGGAAGATACCAATTCCGCCTCAACAATGTAGCGGTCGTCAGTTGATCCAAAACTGTTACAGGTGGCGAGAGTAAGACGCTTCCCTTCCCCGGTAATTGGGATTGTCAGGGCTGACGCCTTAGCTTTGTAAACCTTAGATACACGGTAGGTTGACACCACATCCGCAGACGAAAGAGTGATTATATCCCCCCAAACTAAGTCCTGGATACCATTTAAGGCTTGAAAATTACGATTATTAACAATGGGAAGGTAGCTGGAGTGGCCTAAAATAAAGATATTACCCTCATCTTTCATCGTCGCTGAATCGGGGTGTCGGACGACTCCTTTAAGTAAAGCCGCATCCAGTGCTGGAATACTGCGCGAGGCGGGATTGAGGACCGGAATAGTGCGATTAAGGGCTACGATGTTGAGTGTCTGCGGCAAAGCGTCAACCTCTCCCAAAAACACCTGATTAGATTCTGACGTGGTAGCAACTACTGCTGTCTCTACGTTCTCTATGGTCGTTGTGGCCATTACTTCAGTAGCGGTGTCATCAGTAGGTGATTCGGGTAAGAAATCAGCAAGTGATAAAAAGCCGTAACTGAGGGTAAAAAATACAAAAAAGGCACCGAGGAATGACCACTTTCGGTCAAGAATGGCATCAATAGCGTGCAAAAATGGATGCATAAGGTCTGTATGTTAGCATGAATTTATTGATTTGTCAATAAATTACCTCCCTCAATTAGAAACTAACTATCGCCTCTTTACCGAGTGTCACTTCTATTTTCTAATATTGACATGAATCGTTGATTATGGTAGGGTCGAAGTACTATGAATACCGAAAATCCGGAGCAAAATCAGAATAAAGACCGTATCCTCAAGTTACTCGCCATCAGTGGACTCATCGGTCTTGTTATCATTATTTCCTGGTTAGGTATCCAGCTCGTTCGGGTGATGCCAAACGCCTTTACCTCCCTCGCCTCTTTAGCTGACAGTGTCTATAACTATAAGCCGGTAGAATTACTCGTCGTAAGTGACAAAGATATCATTAACAGTGGTGAGTCAGTAAAACTTTCCTGGAACGATCCAGAGCCTGAAGGTGAGTTCTCATTTACCTATGATTGTGCTCCCGGTGTCGCCATTGATGTGCGACTCGAAAGCGGCGACCTCACTCCAGCTACCTGTGACGAACCAGTTATTCTCGGTGACGTGACGAGCGTTGATCTCAGTATTATGGCTGAACGAAATCGGTTTACTGACGTAACCTACACCATCTCGTTTATCACTCCACGTGCCATTGCTGATGTCGCGTCTCAATCAGGCACTCTTTCGCTCGTAAATGTCAGTATTGCCCCAACCGAAACCATTGCGACCTCTACCCCACCAGAGACAGTTACGCCAGAAC
This sequence comes from Candidatus Kaiserbacteria bacterium, assembly GCA_031430855.1. Taxonomy (GTDB): domain Bacteria; phylum Patescibacteriota; class Minisyncoccia; order Phycocordibacterales; family UBA918; genus OLB19. The sequence continues at coordinate 32,948 of JANPCG010000003.1, read as the reverse complement.
CAGTAACGCCAGTTGCTACCACAACTAAACCAGAAGTTCCAAAGCCAGCCCCTACCACACCAACAAAACCAACAACGCCCTTAAAACCTACTCCTACACCAACAAAACCCGTCTCTACGCTCCCTACCAGTGACCCGAAAGGCTTTACTGATCTCGCTGTACGTTCTCTCGGTGCAGGCACCATACTCAATAATCAATTTATAAATCTCGGTACCATTACGAGCGGCGGAGCCAGCGCCATTCAAATTGAAGTTCGTAATCTCGGCACCAAGACCTCACAGAGTTTTAGTTTCGCTGCTACCCTCCCGAACGGCACAACCTATGTCTCAAAATCTCAAAAGGGACTCAAGCCGAACGAACGAGCAGTACTCACGATTGGATTCAATATGACTGACGATACCGGGGTACAACCATTTGATGTTACCCTCAAGGTAACTGGCGACACCAAGCTCACCAACAACAGCTTCACCGGAGCGGTTACCGTAAAGTAACGTTACTCGCAGCAATAAAAAACACCACCACCCTCTCGGGTGGTGGTATTTTTTTATTTAATTAATAGCCTTTAGCAACATCCGGTACTTCCATAAACTAATTGCGGACATAAATCTCTCAGCTACGAGGCGCGACTGCGTGAGTTGATGAGTCGTACTTAATGTACGGTGAATCAACGAACAAAGGAAGCAACGAAGTAGATGAGGATTTTGACGCAATTAGATGTCGAGGGTGGCCATCTTGGCGTTAGACTGAATAAAAGACTTCCGACTCGGTACATCCGTCCCCATTAAGATGTCAAAAATCTTATCCGCTAATTGCCCATCATCAATCGTTACTTGCTTGAGGATACGAAATTCTGGGTTCATTGTTGTTTCCCACAATTCATCAGCATTCATTTCACCGAGACCCTTGTACCGCTGAATCCGCACCCGACCTGGCTTCTTGGTAGCAGTCGCTGTTTCTTCTGTCTCTTCTTCTTCGTCTTCAACCGCTCCGATATCGGCAGCTGGGTCTTCACCTAGGTCTTTTAAGACCTGCATTTTTTCTGAATCAGAATAGGCATAGCGAACATCTTTCCCTTTCTGAATTTTATAGAGTGGCGGTTGGGCAATGTAGATGAACCCTGCTTCAATCAGCGGTTTAAAGTACCGGTAGAACAACGTGAGCAAGAGCGTCCGGATGTGCGCTCCGTCAACGTCAGCGTCGGTCGCAATAATTACCTTATGATACCGGAGTTTTTCGATATCAAACACATCACCAATGGCAGTGCCCATCGCAATCACGAGGTTTTTAATTTGTTCTGAACCGAGCATTTTATCGATACGAGCGCGTTCTACATTGAGGATTTTTCCCCGGAGCGGAAGGATTGCCTGCGTCTTTCGATCGCGTCCCATCTTTGCCGAACCACCCGCTGAGTCCCCCTCTACAATAAAGAGCTCTGAATCACTCGCCTTCTTACTCTGGCAGTCAGCCAACTTACCGGGGAGCGACATCCCTTCGAGCATTCCCTTACGTAAGACACTATCCTTAGCAGCCTTCGCGGCCTTTCGCGCCTTCACGGCGATAATCACTTTATTGATAATGGCTTTGGCATCATCAGGATTCTCTTCAAGGTACATATTAAAGGCTTCGCCGAACACTGACTCTACGGCACCACGAGCTTCGACTGATCCAAGTTTCGCTTTTGTTTGGCCTTCAAATTGAATTTCTGGCATCTTGACTGACACTACTGCGGTAATTCCTTCGAGCACATCATCTCCCGTAAAGCCGGCGTCTTTGTCTTTGACACTAAAGAAGTTGTTTTTCTTGGCGTAGTTATTTAGGGTTCGGGTGAGCGCTGTCTTAAACCCAGTGATGTGAGTTCCGTGTTCTGGATTGTAGATATTATTCGCAAAGGCCGAGATACGAGCAGAAATATCATCCACGTATTGTAGTGCTACTTCAACCGAAAGTACCATTTTATCATAATCATTTTTTTCTACATAAAAAATGTTTTTGTGAACGGGTTTTTGATACTGGTTATTGAATGCTACGAGCGAACGGAGCCCTCCTTCAAAATAGAAATGTTGATGTGGTACTTCAAGGTGTTCATCCGAGAGATACATTTTACCCCGTAGTCCATCCAGAAATTTCCCGAGCGCTTTATCTGTGGAGGCATGCACTACAGCTTCCTCTCCGGCAGCTGTACGTGCATCAATCACCGACAGTTGCATCGCTTTTACTAAGTACGCCTGTTGACGCAAGTGGGTCACAATTTTTTTGAAGTCATAGGTGGTATCAGGGAAAATACTGGCGTCCCCTTGGAAAGTGACGACCGTTCCTTGCATTTTCGAAGCACCGAGTTTTTTCACTTTGTACTTGGGTATACCGATAGCATATTCTTGAATATAGTGTCCTCCATCACGATGTACTTCGACAATGACGTGCGTCGAAAGGGCATTCATAACCGACACACCCACGCCGTGGAGACCACCAGACACTTTGTACCCTGAATCCTCACCCCCAAATTTACCGCCGGCGTGAAGCACGGTGAGAATGGTCTCGAGGGCAGAGACTCCCGTTTGTTTATGGAGGTCAACCGGAATACCACGCCCGTTATCTACTACACGTACATACCCACCCGGCAACAACGCTACCTCGACCCGGTTTGCAAAACCACCCATCGCTTCATCGCGCGAGTTATCAAATACTTCCCAAATCAAGTGGTGGAAACCTTCTGGTCCAGTTGTACCAATGTACATCCCCGGTCGTTTACGCACCGGATCAAGTCCTTCGAGGACAGAGATCGAGGAGGCATCATAGGTTGCTTTTTTGGGTGCTTTGTCGGCCATAACAAGTCGTACTTACTGCAATAATAATGTGCCGCTAGTATACCAAAAAAACGGCTTGTTTGCGAGGTTAAAAGGTAGTATTTTAGGTGAATTGATGATAGTGGAGGAAACCCAAAATGACTGAAGAAGCTCTTATTTGGGGAGAGGGTATAGCTAACGGTGTCCACATCGATAGATACGTCCACAGCGCTACAGACACCACAATGACACTCGATCCCAAGCTCGCGCGAATCCTCAAGCGAGAAAACGCCGAGTTGATGATAATAGGAATGTCTCGATTGAATCCGGGAATGACCTTTATCATCAAACCTATCTGACCACAAAGCCTGTCTTCGCGACAGCGTCGTAGATTGCACTCATCTGTGCATCAACGACGCCGGCGTCGAGGGTTTTTTTGAATGAACAAATAAGCGTAGCGATTATTGTGAATTTATGTCCGAATCTGCTCCTCTCCTAGAGAAGATTCCTGGACCGTTTGACTATCTGACTATCCAACCTTTTTCAGCAACAATACTATTTATACTTTCCATAAAACCATTGACTTCAAAATCTACTAGAGTCCGGTCAGATGATTGAAATACAAGCCTGAACGCGAGACTCGTTCGCCCGTCTTTCGTGAAGGTATCAAGGTGCGTCAATCTGACCATGAGTGGTCCAGCTGCAAAACGTATAATTTCCTCTACCGCACTCACCTCCGTCCCCTCTTGTACCCACAATGCAATATCACGTGAGACTGAAGGATAGACAGAAAAAGCTTTATAGATTGTTTCCTTTGCCTTCGGTACAACGGCGTAGGCAGTTGGTACCGGTAGCGTAGCGAGAAGTGTACTTACGCTACACTCAGCAACGCCCGCTTTTAAAACCCAATCAAATGGTATCCCCAACTCCGCTTCAAGCAGGTTACACACCAGCGTAAGAGATGCGTCTTCTTTGCCGCTATACCCAGTCGTCCTTAGTCGTACACCTACAACTAACGACACATGCTCCACGACTGTACCACTCTCGCGAGTAAAGACCGTTCCAATCTCGAATAACTTTGTATCGGCGACACCTAAGAGATCAGTAAAGGGTGCATTCTTCGAAAGTGCGTCACCGAGACCAGAAGACAACTCCGAACGCAAAAAACATTTATCACTGGCGAGGGAAGACTGTAACCCTATCTCATCTTGATTTCTAAATGACGTCGTAATAATTTCAGTAAAGCCAGCCGCTACCAAAACCGCCCTAATCTGTTCACTGTAGACATGTCGCACATTATATTCGGATAACGGCACCGTTTCTGGAACCACCGACACGACATGTTGATAGCCATAGACCCGACCAATTTCTTCAATAAAATCTTCAGGAATATTTAAATCAGTACGTTCAAGCGGACCTGTACAAGAAAGCGTATCACCCATCATTTCTACAGTGACCCCGACACGCGTTAAAATATCCACCATTACTTCAGTTGAAAGTTCGATTCCTAAACGAGCATTAACCGCACGCACTTCAACACTTACAACCGGAGGAACCTTCGGTACCGGATACACATCAATCATTCCGAGGGTGGTACCACCGGCAATTTTTATAATTAAGTCTGTAATCATCTGTTGGGAGAGAGGCGGCAAGGCGCGTGCTGGTTCATTTTCAAACCGCTTACTCGCATCTATCACAATTCCAAGCCCTCGAGCGGTCCGACGTGTTAGTCCGGCATCAAAGTGAGCAGCTTCAATAATGATATCAGTCGTCTCTGTTGTTACTCCAGCGAAACGTCCACCCTTGACGCCCGCTAATCCAATCGGTACATTTGCACTTCCGTCGACAATCAACAATTCGCCACCGCGGAGAGTCACGATACGGTCTTCATCTTTACCGCCTTCGGCCAAGAGACTAACCGTCTCCCCGGCTTCGGCTGGACGTACCACAAACTGCCACACCCCGTTCACTTGAGGGAACTTTACAGCATCATACGCATGTAGTGGTTGCCCCATGGCGTACATAACATAGTTTGTCGCGTCGACAATATTATTAATGGAGCGAGTACCAATGGCGGCCAAGCGCGTTTTTAACCACTCTGGTGATTCGTCTACTTTGACACCACGTATTAAACTCGCCGTAAATCGTGGAGAGAGTGTCACATCGGCAATCTGAACCTGAATGAGATCAGTCGCAGAAATAGTTACTGGTATATGAAGAGGGTCCACAGCGAGCGGCACTCCCGTTAAGGTCGCAATCTCTCGCGCAATACCTCGATGACTGAGACAGTCAGAGCCTCGGTCAGGCAAAATCTTTAATTCAAAAATCGTATCGCTATCATGCTCATCTATCCCCTCCACTTCAAAGGCATGCGCCGTTAATAGGTCAGCTATAACCTCAGGCGTCGGAGCATTTTCTCCCAAGTAATCACAAAGCCAATTGTATGAATATTTTTGTACCATACGAAAATATACTAAAACTGCGACACAAAACGGGCATCGCCAGAATATAAGTGGCGAATATCATCAATGCCGTATTTCATGACCGCGAGTCGATCGATACCGACGCCAAACGCAAACCCTGAAAAATCGCTCGTATCGATCCCGGAACCGCGCAAAACATTTGGATGTATCATTCCAGCTCCCATGACTTCAATCCAACGATTAGCAAGCTTGCTCGCCCCCCCCTTTAGCATCATATCAACCTCAACGCCTGGCTCCACAAAAGGGAAATAACTAGGTCGGAACCGAACCTCAACCTCCCCACTAAAGAATTTGGAAAAAAAATATTCAATGGTACCTTTGAGTTGACCCATATGTACCCCCCGATCAATATACATTCCCTCTAGCTGATAGAACTGCGCTTCATGAGTAGCATCAGTTGCTTCATTGCGAAATACTTTACCGGGGCAAATCATTCGAATCGGAAGCGGGTGCGATTCCATGTAACGTACCTGAACGGGTGACGTGTGGGTCCGTAATACCGTCGGCTCAGTTACATCAGCCGGTCGTAACCAAAATGTATCCTGCATATCTCTGGCCGGATGGTCTTTCTTAATATTCAAACGATCAAAGTTATACAATTCTAATTCAGCCTCTGGGCCTTCTGCAAACACAAAGCCAATCTCTGCAAAAATCTGGTTAATTTCAGCAATCATATGGGTGAGTGGATGCTGATGTCCACGAGGGATAAATGTTGCCATATAAAACTTACTCAATAACGAGTTCAGTTAGGAGCTCAAATACTGTTGTGCCTTGTTTAACATAAATCCGACCGTTGTTTACCACCATCTCATCTACCGGATACGGATACAGGGCTTGGGTATTTTGCCATGAACGGTCATCGACTTCGACAACAAAGACGCCATCAGTTCGATGTAACACAACAAGGTCAGTAGTGCCGGGGAAGAAATCGAAGTTACGTACTGTTTGGTTTTGTCGATCAATCACGATAGAATTTCGACACAATCGATTGAGTGTATTCGACTCAGACTCTTCCGGTACCGCTGCTAATACGAGGGACACTCCGCGCATAACTGACGGACCGTATAATTCACTCGTCGAAGCCAGTGCCGCCTGTGGTACACAGAAATAGTACGGAATGTTTCGTTCATTGCCGACATAGGCCACGACAATATCATCTCCTTGTTCACGAATAATCACGTCATCAACTTGTACAGAAGTAGTCGCAACTGGTTCAGTTGTCGTTGGTGACTTGGAACTCAATTGCAGCGCATCAGTTACTTCACCAACCACGCGATTTAAAAGCGTTGAGGTAGCGGTGGTTGAAGTTGCAAATAAACTGAGAATAAACGCGTATTCAGAGTTTCGCTCAAAAGTAGTGGTCGCTCGAGTAGTAGTAGCTATAAATGGAATTGTCGTTGAAACACCAGCAAATAACGGCGTAGTGGAGCTGGCGCGGACATACACCGCCGTGCCAGTACTCGTTTGAAATTCTGTGATTGGACGCACTTGAGATACCAGAGGCAACTGGAAGGCAGCTGCCTCTGTCACAATATACGGATACACCGGGAGTTCCTTAACCCAGGTATGGAGACCAGGCGCTTGCACATGCAGTCGCTTTAATCCTGGAGTGAGATTTTGAATATAGATTGCTTCACGGAAAAGTCGTGAGTCACGAACCGGCGCCTCATCGAGATACACCTCTCCTCCTTCAGCTCCAACTGACACATACAATCCTCCGGTCGCGGTGATGGAGGCGTTGGGGTTTAAAAAGTCATAGCGATATCCCGTGGCGTAAAATACAAAAATTGGAACGGCACAGAGAAAAAAGAGCAATAACGAAACGAATACAAACCGACGCCTGGCTCTAGGTAACGGTTTAACATCAATTGAAGATCGAGGAGTAAATGTCATATCAAAGTAATTATGCGCGCGTCTTAGGCGTGACCCAGAATCCCATATACCGTCCGAACATAAGACGAGTCTGGGCATCAAGGCCTGGAATCGCACTAAAGAAGATCATCGTTGCTGGTACCAAGAACCACTGGAGTGCCATCACAATGTAGCGGAGGCGACTGGCGCTAGCGGGGCGCGGTGGAATCAAGGAAAGTGAAATAATGGATGAAATAACTAACCCAAACATGGCAAGGATAAGCAAGTCACGTACCACAATTGGCAAATTGTATGACAACACTGTTTGGTGAAATTCTTGACTCCCCAAGAAAATCGGCGCCCACCCCAGAATAAATAACATGATTGGGTTAGTAACTAATGACCAATACCCTTCGGCTTGCTGGAGAGCAATTTTTACCCGGGTCCGACGTGGAATACGCGGGTTATTCAAAAAGTGATATAGAATATAGCAGAAATTTTCAACCCCATAGGTCCACCGGCGGTGCTGTTTATAGATTTGTACAATGGTTCGCCACAAGGTCGGTGCTGCGTTTGCGTCCATCGAGACCGGGTAAGAGAGTGGGATCACATCGTATTCACCATCATTTGCTATCATGAGGTTCCAGTAGATACGAGAATCTTCACTCACCATATTAGTCTGCCAATAGCCAACTTCGTAGAGCGCTTGAAAACTGACAGAGTGCGAAGAAAAGGTGGCCATCCGTTCTGGTCGTTCCTGTTGCACCATTTCCCAAAACGTACTACTCATCGCGACCACTCGGGCCAAGGCAGGGGCTTCCCACATGTTGTTATTAAAGATGGGAACCGGTTGGAATGATGACTTGAGTGGTCGCGGCGCTGTCATAAAGTGCCACACTAAGCAGTTAAAATAATCCGGGTACAAAACCGTATCAATATCAAAAATCGATACCAATGTTTCGCCATAGCTAATACCCTTTTTATCAAGCACCTCAGTTCGAACTTTTTCAGCGGCAAAGGTGGCGTTTGATCCTTTACCTGCCATCTCACCAGGCACGTTTTTCGGATGAACTGTCGTTAAAAATACACCAAACGCAGTACCAAACTTGGCCGTCATATTGGCAACTACCGTAGTAGCAGCTTCTCCAGCCCGTTCTTCGCTCGCCAACACGACAATTAACTTTGACTTGTCGTATTTGGTGTTAGCAAGTGATGTCAGAGTGGCATCAATCACCGACTCAGGTTCGTTATAAAATGGCAAAATTATTACGTGATGGATGTGACTGTACGAAAAATCTGAAACCAAAGCTCCCCAATCAAGTTTTGTGTGATGCTGCAATCGCTTCCAGTTATAGCGGAGGTGGTACGACAAAAAACCAGTTTTAAGTACCCAAAAGAGCGCAAAGGCAATAATAAAGTACGCCGCGATAAACGGCGCATAAATTGACATCAAAATTACTCCAATCAGGGTTGACCAGGAAGCAAGACCGGGAAGGATTTCAAAAACTCGATATAAGATTCGACGCTTTCCAGAAAGCTCCGTCGCGCGACCGACGTGAAAATCAGAGCGCCGAGCATACGGCAGCAGGTGGGATTGTTCTTCCATACGTATCTGTGTAGTATACCCCGGTTTGGTGGGGAAAAAAAGGGGTGAGAAGTGGGATGGGGTTATGAATGACTTATGTCATTCATAACAGGGTTGCCCGCTATTTTTTGAAAATAGCTGGCAACCCGTACAGGTTCTGTAAGAACCCACTTCGCAAGACTCGTTGAGGTAATTTGTGAGCTTGCGAAACAAATTAACCAATGAGTGAACAGCTTCTGTTGGAAGGGGTGCGGGTAGGTGTGGTCGGATATTAGTTTAAAACGTACTCCCAGCCTGGCTTCCAAGCTTTCGTTTTGCGCCAATCGTTAGCAAAAGCCTCCTCCCACGTCATACCGTTTAGAATCACCTCGAGTGCAAGCTGTGGGGCCTTATGGGCAACAATCGCTATATGTTTGTTGTCAAAATTTGTTTTTAGATGCTGCAAGAAACTTTCAATGCGCACTTTAACCATTTCATAACTTTCACCATTAGGCATTGGTTCCGTGATAGATTTTTCCTGCATTGGTTCGACAATATCTGAAGACTGCCCATTCAGGTCACCATAGTTACACTCACGCAACCTCGCGTCTTGCATAATCGGATATTTACCACCCCAGGCAATTTCTGCTGAATCAACCGCCCGTTTAAGGTCCGAGCAGAATACCGCATCAAATTTTAAATGCTCTGTCAGCTCAGTTAATTCCCAGGATTGAGAAATCCCCTCCTCAGAGAGATCAACATCATTCCAACCAGAGGAGAGGTGCTGCTCATTATCAGTGGTAGTGCCGTGAACGAAATAGGTTATTTTTATTGACATAGGTGTATGGTATCGAGGATAAAGGAGTTTGTAAAATGTAGCACAACCAACGCTTATAGATACCGAGTATTTAAGCCGTCTGTATGCGAGCGTACGGTATGGCCTCATTCGGAAATAGAAAAGCCAGACTGTGCCTGGCATGACTTATGAAAAAATAACAAACGGAAAGCTAGCTTTCGCATCTGTATGCAAAGCATACAGTATGACCTCACTCGGAAGTCGATAGAAAAGTTTACTTTTATATCTGACTTGAGTGCCGTTCAAGAAAGCTTTGCTTACTCATTACAAGTAGTTTGAATGTCTTCTTACAGAAGTGGTAAACCTATTGGGAATCTAAGATTTCTCAAAAGGTCTTACGTAGTGACGTTTAGTCACTTCTCACCCAACCCATCCTCACCTCTCCTGACTCTACTGAGATGGGAAATTAAAACCTTAGAGCCATCTGTCAGATTCGAACTGACGACCTACTCATTACAAGTGAGTTGCTCTACCAACTGAGCTAAGATGGCTCTAAGGTTTCAATATTTATACTTCTTTAAAAAAATTACGCTCTACAGATTTTCTCAACCTTCTTTTTTGAAGTTACGCTATTATGCCCGATTGGCGTAAAAACGCAACTACGGTTATCTACTTCCCCGCTAACGCCTTTTCTTTTCGCTTGGCTTTCTCGCCCGGGGAAAGAGCCGTATCAGCTTTATGATCAGCAATAACCGACAAATGAGAACGTTCGCGCTTTCGCTCAATCCTAATTATTCGGGCGCGCTTTCGATTATGATGTAAGAGAGCTTCAACCGCCGCATAGGTGCCGGCAAGGAAACGAAGAATCACCTTTAGCAACGCATGCAGACTGTAGTACCACGACAACGTAATGACGTAGCGCGCGATGTAGGTATAGAGTCGAAGGCACCGTAGCGTTATGAGAGTAATGAGGTCATCAACAGCATTACGAACGCCAGTCGCGAAATAACGCCTGCCACGGTGCTTTTCAAGCGCAAATACACGACCCAATATCACCAGCAAGACGAGATTTACAGCAGCAAACGTGAGGGCGCTCGTCATTATAGCTATTTGACCGAGAGTCGTGAAATTTTAGCGATTGAAACGTTTTCTCCAAATTTCTGGACCGCACCACTAATCATTTCTCCAATGGTAGTCTCAGGATTTTTAATAAATGATTGCTCCATAAGAATCTGCTCTTTGAAATACGCATCCATTTTACCGGCGAGGATTTTCTCTAGCATTTCTGCTGGCTTCCCAACTACTTCAGCGGCGAACACTTCAGTCGCTTTAGCAAGGATAGATTCATCAATTTCTGATTTATGAATATAGGTTGGGTTACTCGCTGCTACATGCATCGCAATATCTTTAGCAAGTGCAATAAATTCTTCGTTTTTAGAAACAAAGTCCGTCTCACAAGAAAGCAGCACCAGCGCAGCCACTTCGTTTGTGTTGTGGATGTAGGCACCAATCGCACCGGCACCTAATTCTCGATCTGATTTCTTGTCTGCTGCTTCACTACGCTTCTTCTTAAGAATAATCACGGCCTTCTCCATATCGCCACCCGCTTCTTCAAGGGCTTTTTTACACTGCATGACAGAAATACCCGTTGCGTCACGAAGCTCTTTGATCATGGTTGATGTTATTTCCATAGGTACAAGTATAAATGACTAAACAAAAGAATCTGAGCGACAACGGGGACAAGCGCATTTACGCAACTACTGAACGTTACGCAGCTGTCCGAGGACGCCGCGTGCGACTATCACTCGAGATTACCGGTCGCGGAGCGACAGGCTTTGGCACGAATGCCGCCTTACCTTCTTGGAACGCAGCTACAAGCTCGCCTAACACGACACTCACACTCGCCTGAAGGGCGTCGTTTACAAATACTGGGTGAGTAATAGTAGCCGCGTTGCAGTCTGAACTCATAATAGCAATCACTGGCACGCGCATATCGAGCGCTTCCTGGACTGCAATTGAATCGTGACGTGGGTCTACTACCACCATGAAGTCTGGAGTCTTATTAATTGACTTAATTCCTTCAAAGTTAAAGATAAGTTTATCAATTTCTCGATTAATAAGGACTCGTTCTTTTTTGGTGTACTTGCGATCAAGTTCACCCGATTCACGTTCGTTTGAGAGTGACTCAAGACGGAGGATACGCTTTTTGATTTCACTAAAGTTAGTGAGCATTCCGCCAATCCAGCGATTGGTGACGTACGGCATTGCTGCCTTTTCTGCATTGTCTTTCACTACCTTAGCTACCTCATCTTTGGTTCCAACGAAGATAACGGTCTTGCCGTTCTTTCCTGCTTCATTAAGGATTGCCGCAGCACTTTCAATCAGAACAGCACTTTGTTCAAGGTCAAAAATATCGTTTCCGTCTTTTGAGGTAAAGAGGTACGGAGTAACCGTTGGATGACGTCGACTTTTTTTGAACCCGAAATGAGCTCCGGCTGAGAAGAGCCGTTCGATGAGGTTTGTAGTAGTTTGTGTAGACATAATATAATAAAATCCGCTCGAGTAATTAAGAGCTGGGCAATAGTACCACGGGGCCACCTATTCTGCAACCGATTCGTCCGCCCCCTCAACCACTTCCCCCGCTGCTGCTTTCGACAAGCTCGCAATTACATCATCGAGCTTACCCTGCTGTAAAATCCCTTCAATGTTATGCCAGGATACTTTGATTCGGTGGTCAGTGATACGGTTTTGCGGAAAATTGTACGTTCGTATCTTCTCCGAGCGATCACCGGTACCAATCTGATTTTTTCGCGTACTCGCGTGTGCCTTTGCTTCGGTTTCATTATGGAGTGCCTCTAATTTTGCCACCAACAGCGCCATGGCCTTTTCTCGGTTTTTGAGCTGTGATCGTTCGGTCTGACTCCGCACTTCAAGCCCGGTAGGAGTATGAACCAAACGCACCGCTGTCTCAACCTTGTTTACGTTTTGCCCTCCGGCTCCTCCCGAACGCGAAAACTCCATTAGAATGTCCGATGGATTGATTTCAATAATTGACTTTTTACGAAGCGGTAAAATAGCGACCGACGCCGTAGAGGTATGGATTCGTCCAGCTTTCTCTGTCACCGGAATCCGCTGGACCCGATGGACACCCGTTTCGTACTGGAGGGCGATATAGGCTTTGGGACTAATGATTTCAAATGACGCTTCTTTATAACCACCCGCAGTTGCGCGCGATTCGTGATCACGACTGGTAGACCAGCCTTTATTCTCAGCATAGATGAGATACATTTGGGCTAATTCTTCCGCAAACAGGGCCGCCTCATCACCACCGGCACCCGCACGAACTTCAAGCACTACCCCATACGGAATTTCTTCTTCCTCTTTGGTAGTTTCCAAAATTCGTTCCATTTCAGCATAGAGACTCTCGAGTTGTACGGTAATTTGAGCTACTTCTTCAGCTGCCAATTCAGCTATATCAGGATCACTTTCGGCCATTTCTGCTGCCGAAGTACGAGTAGCCAGTAACGACGAAAACTGCGACGCGAGGAATTGCGTTTTGTGATTTTCTTTGAACTGCGTGATCTGGTCATCTGAGAATTCCATACGTATATAGGTGGCTGAACTATACCACGAAACGGCTACCGCGAAATGCGGTAGCCGTTTCGTGATTTAGCATTATTACTTACTTCGAGCCTTACCAGCGCGGGTCTTGAAGCGTTCTACTCGACCGGCAGTATCCATTACTTTTTCTTGTCCGGTATAAAATGGGTGTGATGCACTTGAAACGTCAACAAAGGCAATTGGGTATTCAACTCCGTCAGTCCACTTCTCAGTCTTAGTGGTTTCAATAGTTGAACCAATTAAGAACCGTTCACCACTTGAGTTATCGTGGAAAATGACCGTTCGGTAGTTTTGTGGGTGAATTTCAGCTTTCATATATATAAGTTAAGGTTTGTTGTCCAACACTATAGCAGACTTACTATTTTTGGCAAGATAAGACGTAAAATCCACTATAACTTCCCGAATAAAATAAACCCCAGCGCGATAAGACCAAATATAAACGTCCAGACTACTGCTCCTGACATTAAGTCTTTACTTCGTCCAATTGCTTCATCGAGTTCTGGATGCAGCTTAGTTAACGCGATTTCAATAGCTGTATTCTGGATTTCAGTCACAACGATAAAAAACCAGCAAAATATAAGTAGCAAGAGTTCGAGATTAGAAAGTGGTCCAAACAAAAAATACGCAGCCGGAATACCAATAATTCCAAAAATAATGGTTTCAGAACGGACAGCAAAGTCCAGGGTAAATGCATATTTAAGACCTCGAAATGGATGGGACAATCTATTAATCCAATATTTCATAACAATTTTTTGCAGTATCCTAGTAAGCCACAGATAGGTTCTCAAATTCGTCTGCAAACTCAGGGTCCAGTACTGTCAGTAGGCTACCCAAATGTTCGAAGGGGTTTCAAAAAGGCTTCAGTACAAGGCGACCAGGAGTAATGGTGCGAGCCGTACTTTTCGTACGGTGAGTATCATTGCGACGCAGGCAACGCAGTAATTAAGCATTTTTGAAAGCCAACTCTACCCTCCAGATAATACTCGGATTTGGCCTTCAAACTTGGCCTTCCGATTCATCACCCCATCACCATAAAACGCGTTCGCTGGATTTGTTGCTCCTCCCCATCCTGCATAGTAGCGCAAGGCCGCTACACGGTCTGACGCGTAGGTTCCGGCCGCTCCATTGTCTCGCAGTAATAAGGCGGTTGCGAGAAAGGCATCCTGGTTGTTAAACGGATTGGCCGGAGTGCTCCCGGGATTAATGCGACGGATGGCATCAGCTGATTGACTATAGGTCCATCCGCTACCCGTGTTTACAATACCGCCGTAAATTGCCCAGGTGGAAGGGATGAACTGTGACGGCCCCATAGCGCCACCCCACCCTGTACGCACCCCTCCCCGCATTAACGGACATGATACTGAACGAGCACGAGCGTCAAAGCCGAGAACTCCGGCAATCCCAAGGAAGATAGGCTGATCACGATCAGGATGCATCACCGGTCGATCACCACGCATATCATTATAGACACAAGATCCTAAGTTTGAACCCAGATTTGTTTCTTGTTCGAGAATCGCCAAAATCAAAGACGGACTGACGCCGGTTTTACCTGAAGCATACTGTGCGAGCCTGACCGCGTCGGGGAGAGAAATTCCTCCCCCACCTCCCAAGAGTGCAAAGAGTGCGTTACGCAACTGTGCGGCAGTTTGCTGCTGAGATTGCAACAGTCGCTGATACTGCGCTTCTTGCCCTTTTGTTGTGGTAAGGATTTCTTTCTTTTCTTGCTCTTTCTTTTGAATACCATCTTTTTCAAGCTCTTGGATACGCTTCATTTCCGCTTCGGTATCTTGTTTGCTTTCGAGGAGTGACTTCTGCTCGTAGGTATCACGCTGAATCCCATCAAGCACCCGCATAGATTCATTTAATGATTCTTTGATAGCCTGAAAGCGAGCATAGTCAGTAAAAAACTCAGAAAAACTTTTCTTACTTAGCATTACTTCAACTAAGGAAAAATCATCAATAGCGGCTGATTTCCGCACGAGGTCGGCAAGCGACTGTTCTTGTCGCGCAAGGCGTTCTTCAAGAATTTGTAACACAACTACCTTGTCTCCAATCTGATCAGAGAGTTGCGCGATAGCAATCGCTCGTGCCTGAATACCGAGCTGCGCTTTATTAATTTCTCCTTGAATGATACTGACGTCTCGCTCGAGCGATTTTCGTTCGGTTTTTTTGGTATCGACTAAACGTTGCTGAACGACAATTTGTTGCTCTACCTGCTGAAGCGCCCCTTCGAGTCGCGCTTTCCGCTCAGCATCAGTCTCAGCTGCCACCGTAAAAGGCGGTACGGCAAGCACAAGCATCAAAATCAATAGAAGAATGTTGCGTCCCATAGAGTGACTAGTATACCAGACCGTTACGACCAACTACTGAGTAAACACGGAAAGTATCTACCATTAGGCTGCAGGTGCAGCATCCGCTTCTGGAGCCACCTCTTCTTCTTCAGCTCCGGCCGAAACAGTAAGTGCAATTACCTCTTGAGGGTCATTTGAAACAGTGACGCCTTTTGGCAAAACGAGATCGCTCACGTGAATTTTCTGATCAATTTCAGTCAGGGTTGAAATATCAACAGTAAGGTGTGCCGGTAGCACGTTCGGCATACATACTACTTCTACTTCATGCATAATTTTACTCACCATACCGCCAATTTTTTCAACCGGTGATTCACCGACAAATTCTAACGTCACGTTGGTAGTAATTTCTTTGCCGGCTTCAACGGCATAAAAATCTACGTGCTGGATACCACCTTTTATCGGACTAAAATCGACATCGTGGATTAAAACTTCAACCGGATTTTTTAGACCTTGTAAAACGATAATTGTTGATTCCCCAGCCTGCTTGAATAAAGAGTCAAAGGCTTTTTTATCAATTGTTACACTCATACTTGATTGCTTTGGTCCGTATACTACAGCCGGAATAAGGCCACTCGTGCGCACTGACTTCGTTGATTGCTTTTCGTCTCTTTCGGTAACTTGTAATGAAAGTGTCATAGGCCTTCAGTATACCATGATTCTCTTTTCGAGCCCAAAACTGACCGACTACTCACGGGTGGTACAGAAAGGGTGATGCCGGTAATGCTATACTCGTAGATATGTCAGAACAATATGATTTTGTGGCAATCGGAGACATTGTCATTGATGCTTTTATTAAATTAGATAAGGACGGAGCAGATGTTAGTACCGACATGGATACGGGTCGTCAAACCCTTCATATGCCCTTTGGCAGTAAGCTGGCGTATGACGAAGTGGCAGTATTAAATGCCGTTGGTAATTCACCCAATGCCGCTGTTTCAGCCCATAGATTAGGACTCAAATCGACACTTGTGGCAAGCCTCGGACAGGACCGTAATGGTAAAGACTGTCTCGATACATTTAGGCAAGAAGGTATCGACACTGATTACATTAAACTGCACGAAGGAAAAGCCACCAATTATCATTATGTCTTGCGGTACGGACCAGAACGAACCATTCTGATTAAACATGAAAAGTTTCCGTATGTACTACCTGAGTTTGCCGTTCCACCACGCTACATCTATTTTTCTTCAATTGGAGAACATGGCGTACCCTTTCATCATGAACTTGCGAACTATATTACAGCTCACCCTGAAACAAAACTCGTATTTCAACCAGGTACCTTCCAAATTAAATTAGGCGTTGAAGAGTTAAAAGATCTCTATGCCGTAACGGAAATCTTCTTCTGCAATAAGGAAGAAGCTCAGGAAATTTTAAAAACTGACGTTCAACATGTCCCGACACTCATCGCCGGGCTGAAAGCCTTGGGTCCAAAAATGCCCGTTATCACAGACGGACCATACGGTGCCTATGTTACCGACTCTGAAGGTCAATCATGGCATATGCCAATGTATCCTGATCCAGCACCACCAGTTGACCGCACGGGAGCCGGAGATTCATTCTCTTCTACCTTTACTGCCGCTATAATACTCGGTAAAACACCGGCTGAAGCTCTCAGTTGGGGACCAATCAACTCAATGTCAGTAGTACAATATGTCGGAGCTCAGGCCGGACTCCTCTCGCGCACTGCCTTAGAGGAGCTACTCGAGAACCGTCCAGCTGAATACGAAGCTCGAAAAATAGATTAGTCCAACCATTAAAAAAAGACCTATCCCTTGCAGGGATAGGTCTTTTTTATCAAACTAATGTACTGCCTCCGTCGCAGCCTTAAAGATGGCAGCGACATCCAATTTGTAGTGCGCCAAAAGCTCGTGCGGCTCACCTGATTGACCAAACTGATCATCAATACCGATGCGGACAATTTTTTTAGGTGACACTCCCGAGAGATACTCAGCCACCGCACTACCTAATCCACCAGCAATTTGATGCTCCTCAACCGTAACAAGACAATCATGTTCGCGTGCGAGTTCGTCAAGAGCTTTAGTATCGAGCGGTTTAATCGTAGCAATATTGAGCACACTTGCGCCAATCTCGGTTTCTTCAAGCGCCACAGCGGCGCACAGTGCATTATATGCCAGATTCCCCGTTACTATAATTCCTACTGTTTTTTTAAGTTCGGGATTCTTTCGGTAAAACCATTCTGCTTTCCCAATTTCAAACGGCGACTCAACCGTTGTTACGACCGGAGTATCACTGCGACCTAAGCGGATATACACCGGACCGTCATATTTTGCGGCAGCCAACGTAGCTTTACGTGCCTCATGGGCATCACACGGATTAATCACCACCATATTGGGAATCACGCGCATCAGTGCAATATCTTCTACCGCCTGGTGAGTTGCCCCGTCCGGTCCAACTGATATTCCCGCGTGAGCGCCAATTACTTTTACATTCACATTATTGTACGCCACGGTGGTGCGAATCTGTTCCCAGTTTCTGCCAGGTGAAAACATTGCGTACGACGCAATGAACGGCACCTTCCCCATCGCTGCCATTCCTGAAGCCACTGACGCCATATTCTGCTCAGCAATGCCAACTTGTATAAAACGTTCCGGAAAAGCTTCGGCAAACGGTAGCGTTTTTGTGGACTCTGTAAGGTCAGCTGAGAGAGCAACGACCGCCGTATCACGCTTCCCCGCCTCCAAGAGACCATCACCATACCCATTACGAGTTGGTACTGAGTCTGGATTACCTTCGGCAACTTTTGGATCAAGATGTGACGCAAACATGGTACTTATGAAATATCGCTTTTACTAATAAGCCCGGCGAGCGTCCGTAATTTCTCCATCGCAACTGCTGCTTGTTCACTTTTTGGAACACGGTCCTCAGGACCTTTACCTGGAGGATTCCCATGCCAACGAAAATCACGTTCAAAGACATCAACTCCCTTTGAAGCAATCGTGTGTGCAATAATCACCGACGGCTGTCCGTAGACTGCCTGTGCTTTACCAATCGCATCATTCACGCTCCGAATATTATGACCATCCACTTCTTGTACATCAAAATTAAATGATTCAAACTTTTCAGCTAAGGGTTCAAGCGGCATCACGTCTTTGGTATATCCATCAATCTGGATACCATTTCGATCAATAATCAGAATGAGGTTATGGAGTTTCTCTTTCCCGGCGAGCATGGCCGCTTCCCAAATCTGCCCCTCATTTAATTCTCCGTCACCCGCGAGACAGTAGAAGTATTTAGCTGAATAGGGGTTATTCATTCGTTCGGCGAGCGCCATGCCAACCGCTTGAGACAAACCAGACCCGAGTGGGCCAGAACTGGTTTCGAGTCCAGGCAGCGACTCACGGTGCGGATGACCCTGCAGACGTGACCCAAATTTACGCAGCGTAAGCAGTTCTTCTACCGGGAAATATCCGGCGTGTGCTAACGTCGCGTAGAGCACGGGGCAAATGTGACCATTTGATAATATGACACGGTCACGGTCTGCCCAGTTTGGGTTTTTTGGGTCATGTTGCAACACCTCAAAATATAAGAGAGTGAAAATATCCGCCATCCCCAAAGGTCCAGCAGTATGCCCGGACTTTGCCTCCACCAACATCTCAATAATACTTTGACGGATGGTGTTGGCTTGTAATTCTAATTTCGTGACATCAGCTGACGTTAAATAGTGCATAGATGGTAGTAGTATAGCAAACCAACCTGTGCTTCTTGCCCTACCCCTGTTGACTGCGTGCTAATTCTGAAAAAGATTGGTAGGACTCAGCCGGGTTAGTACTTTTCACAATGGCTGAGCCAACAATATATCGTTCGAGTCGATACGAAAGCAGCCGCGGCAGGGTCTCACTATTTACGCTGCCGTCAACACTGATAGGAAGTTGGGGGAAATTAGACTGAATTGATGCAATCCGCGCGAAGGCTCGCTCGTCAAATGGTTGTCCCTGCACCCCGATGTGTGCAATACCCATTACCTGAACAAAATCCGCTGCCGCAAGATATTCGCGCAATACATCGTATGCAGTGTCGTTATTCGCAGCGATACCGACCGTTATCGGTGTCGATTCAACAAATCGTATAAATGCCTCAAGCGTAATTGATTCAACATGAAACACCAGACGGTCAGCTCCTACCCGCAACCAATCAGCGGCCGCCGGAAGTGGTTCGGCTACCATTAAATCAACCTCAAGCGCAAACGGTTCAAGTATGGTTATGGCCGACAACGGTGAATCAGGGGTGATATATGGCCACGAGCGGAACGGGACAAATTGTCCGTCAGTTACATCAACGTGAACTTCGGGTACATGTCCAACTGCAAAAACCGCCGCTGCCAAATCAGCGACCGAAGTTGGAATAAAAGCCGGAACAATGGGTGAAGATATCATTTATCTATTAGATGTCTCGTTTACTGCGTGCGATACTATCAATCTTTCGATTCCGCCTCGCGTACTTCTCATCAACTCCGGCTGGTAAATGGAGCCAGGACCAAATCACTCGCTTAGTCTCGTCTAACTGTATAAAACGCGCGCCAATCGCGAGTACATTCGCGTCGTTATGTTCGCGAGAAAGAGTGATTATATCATCACTTCCTCCGTAATAAACGGTAGCACGCACGCCGGGAAATCGATTCGCCGCCATTGCTTCTCCCTGTCCCGAACCGCCGAATATAATGGCTGCCCTCGTCGTTGGTGCTGCCGCGACCGCGACTGCCGCTGACATGATGTAGTCAGGAAAATCATCCTGCGGATCGAAACTGGTAGCTCCCACATCTATTACGGTGTACCCCTCAAAGGACAGCCAGGCGAGTACTGCCGCCTTATATTCAAAGCCGGCATGGTCGGAAGCGACGTAGATGGTTTTGAGGGTACGGGGATTCATAGTAGTGACTTAGAGAATACCAGCAACAGCTGCTACATGCTCGACCAAAGTATGCGTGTAGCTCGTTTCATTATCGTACCAGGCCATTACTTTCACTAAATCTCCATCCACGACTCGAGTGAACGCAAGGTCAGCAATCGAGGCATAGCGCGCACCGATAATATCAGTCGACACGAGCTGTTCATCAGTCGTAGCAAAAAGATTCTTCCAACGAGGAGAGGCAGCAGCTGCCACGAGAGCAGCATTCACTTCCTCTACGGTTGTGGGCCTGCTCGCGAGGAATGTCACATCTACGATCGAACCAACCGGGACCGGGACCCGGAGTGAAATTCCATCAAACTTACCCACCAGTTCTGGGTGGGCAAGCGTTGTCGCAATGGCGGCACCCGTACTCGTTGGTACAATGTTAAGTGCAGCAGCTCTACCTTCCCTAAAATCTTTCTTTGGACCATCAACGAGTGATTGCGAAGCCGTGTATGCGTGCACCGTCGAGAGGAGCGCTTTCTGTATACCAATCGTTTCTTTCAAAATCGCTATGAGTGGACTCGTAGCATTTGTAGTACATGAGGCGTTAGAACTAATCGTACACGATTTCAAATCGCTCTCGTTTACCCCCATAAGGACCGTCGCACCACTGATGCTCGGGTCTGTACTGTTTTTAGCCGGAGCGGAAATCACCACACGCTTGGCACCGGCAGTGATATGTTGCTGTGAGCCTTCGTAACTCGTGAAAAAGCCCGTTGATTCCACCACTATATCAATCCCCATGCTAGCCCACGGTAAATTCTTAGGCTCTTTTTCTTGGACAAAGGTTACCAGTTTTCCATTCACCCGGAGATTGTTTCCTTCCACCGTCACCTCAAAAGGTGCCCTGCCATACGCTGAATCATATTTCAAAAGATAGGCCAGGTTTTTGATATCACCAAGGTCGTTCACGGCAACAATTTCAATCTCTGGCCGATCAACCGCCATTCTAAAAAACGTTCGTCCAATTCGTCCAAATCCATTGATTGCTACTTTTGCCATGATTAAAAATTACGAGGATAACTATTACCTACTATACCGCGAGATATACGCAGAGGACTAGTGGTTATCCTCATCTGACCTTCTTCTTTTAGAGAGGAAAAACCACCACGATAGGAGAACCCCAACCACACCCACCATAAGAATGATCAGCCAGCGGTATATTTCCGACGTTGATATTGATTCATTAGAATTTACTTCATCAGTAAAGGTAATCATGGTTGAGATCCGCCGTACGGTTTCTTCGGTATAGTCAAATACTTCTACCGTGAGTCGCGCCCGTCCCACGACCAAGGGGGCGGGAACTAAAGCCTCATAGGCATCACCCGATTGGTTTAATTTTAACAGATAACTACTGACCTGACGTTGGTCAGTCGGACTTTCGAGTGAGACAATGATTGATTTTAAGTTCCTGACTACTCGGTCTACCGGTATCCGAATTAATGTCTCCGTGTGAGCCTCAAGCGTGAGCAGCGTATCCATACGCCAGATATGTACGCCTTGGGCAATAATGACGTCAGTTGCTCGTAGTATTGTTACCTCACCCGACTCTTGATACTCAGGCTCAGGTGACTCGTTATCTACCAAAGGTGGTGTCACTTCAGCCGCTTCTTTCCTTTCAACACGAACAATTGCACCAGAGGAGACTAACCCTTCGGGTGTGATAATAAACGCAGTATAGAATTGTGGCGACCGATTCAAAAGTGCACTAATATCGGTTACCCCTTCATTGGTTCCCTCGTAAATCAAGGCACCATCTTGAGGGGATTGCGGATAGAATAAATGGCTGCGTACGATTCGCACCACCCCATCAAGTGGTTCTGGGTTTTCCCAACGGAGGGTAACATCACTCTCCCGCACCAAAGCAGAGAATAATCGAACATTCACAGGACTATTCGTTGACACCTGCGCAATGGTAGTGAACGAATCAGTTGCAATTACCCGCGATACTCCCCTCCCGTCGATAGCAGTAACCTGAAAGAAATAACGCGTCCCCGGCTCCAAATCAGTCAGCGTTGTTTGATGCTGCTGCTCGAACACATTACTGCTCACTGTTCCCATTTCATAATTTGATGTTCTTCCCCAGCTAATAGTGTATCGAGTTGGACCGAAGGTTTGCCACTGTATGAGAGCTGATATGCGGTCAGGTGTAACCGTCATTACGCGGAGCGTCGGAACCGACGATACCCCTCCAGAACTTGAAGAGGTCGCCAGTGTTGTCGTCGCGGGTGGTATAGGCAACGCAAACGTTGTTGTTGCGAGCATTGCCGAAGAGGAAGAGACATTGCCGTAATTGTCATACGCATCGACAGTGTAATTATACGTCGTTGAAGGTGAGAGTCCCGTATCAGAAAAAGTGGTGAGCGTCGTTGTTGCAATTGGCAATCCATCTCGATACACCCGATACCCCATCAAAAACACATCATCGGTTGAAGGGAGCCACGCGAGATTTATTTGCGTCGGAGCTACCGGTACTACAGTCTGCAATATTGGTGTTGTGGGCGGATTGAGATCCACACCAACAAAGCTGCTGATAATAAAAGAATCCCCCACTGCAGCAGCGAGCACATGCCCTGGCAGCACACCGTACACAAACGAAAATAGAACAAAAATTAAAATACGAATCATAGCGGAAGCGCTGTGAGTGTTGTCGTGGCGACATATGTTCCCGGCGCTACACCTATAGTACCACCGATACCGACCCGAAATTGAATCGTCGTCGTGGCACCTAAGGGATGGTTATCTGTATTACTCTGAGCGATAGTAACTGGTGAGGTCGATAAGCCATCCCAACAACGAAACGCTGTGTCACTACCAGCCACCCCACAGACACTGCCGGCATCTTGGAAACGCAACACCACATTACTCCCTTCAGGAGAATATCCGAACTGTACGTCTGAAGGATCAGTTATAAAATTAAAATCAGGCACTACACCAACCGGTGCATAATTAGCAATACTACTCGCGCCCGAGCGCATGGCCGGCGTACCACTCGCCTGAATCATTAATTGATACCCGGCCGGACTGTCAGTTGTTACCACAACCGCAGTCGTTCCACTCGAGACTCCACCCGTGAGCCCTCCGAGTGTAGGGAGTAGCGTCACATCAGCGGCTGCCGAGAGACTTAAAAATACCTCTTGCATCTGCTGGTATCCCGCACGCAATTCGTAATTAGTACTCGAGGCACGCCCCGTCGCTATCTCACCTACCGTAGATTCCAGTCCATAGTTTGTTGACGTAGAGTTACCACCACCAACGTTCACACTATCACTTTGAATCGTGTAGTTGGTACTACTCATCACTTGTGCCCCCGCAATTGATAGTACTCCTATACACAACAGAGTACATACCGCAGCATGACCAAATGGAACAAAGAACGAACGAAACATACTACGAAATTATCACGTCTTACGCTTAAATTCAAAGGTTCGCATGAATAATCGAGTAATGAAAAATACAACAAACAGAACTCCAAACACCATTGCGATTAATTTATACGGCACGACCCAAAAATGTGTCACCTGCTCATCAATAATATTGTCGTACCCTCGATTAACTTTGGCAGTGGCCGTATAGCGTCCAGCCAACAGTTCACGATCCCATACCACTTCACGCAAACGAAGTGATTTTGGTAAAATAAACCAAGGCTCGAGTTGCACAAAACCTACCTCCTCGCCAAACATGTTGGTAATTTTTATTTCGCCGTAGGGATTGAGGTGGACTGAGCCAGTATTTTCATAGAGTACACCAAAATCAATTGGTCCATTTTGATACCACCACTGGTTGTTCTTAGTAGACAAATCTTTAAATTCCCCGGCCACATTAGCCTCCCCCGGCACCGTAATAAAAAAGAGGGTTCCGATACGGGCGACTATCGGTGACCGAGCACTACTTTCACTAATCGCTCCACCAGCCTGGACAGTAGAAACCAAGACCGCACCATAATACCCACCCGGCTCTGCATTTGCTGGCATCGTAATGGTAACCGGTACTTGTGCCCGCTCCCCCAAATCAAGCTCCAGGGTTTTCCCTGGGAAAGAGATGAGGTTCTTTAATGTATACGGTCCACTCATATCTCCGAGTAAAACAACCGCTTCACTTGGGTCAGCTGACCCCGACATGTCTTCAACGGTCAGTTCAAACGCCCGGTCATCACTAATTCGATTAGTAACAGTCATTAATTTAGTAACACTCTCACCTGGTTTTACCGTTACCTCAAGACGACCCGGACCAACCACAAAGTCACCGACGGCAATATCATTGCCGGTAATCATTTCGCTGGTATACCACCGAGTAATTATTGGTGCTACTGCGGTAGTAGTGGCCTCAGTCGTTGAACTGATCACTGCTTCAGAAAGCATCTCTTCTTGCGCAAGAATTACAGCGGCAGGTAGCAGAATACCGAGCGTAGTTGCTATACAAATTAAAAGGGCGTACGTCCGTTGTGGTACTAGACTGATCATGCGTATCAGTACAGTCTAGCTATTGGTTGGTTGCTGTCAAGGTAGCGGTCGCAGTGTAGGTATCAGCAACAACGGCTGGACTCGGGTTGTTTGGAACGTTGATTCGGAACTTGAGTGACGTTGTTGCACCGGTATCAGCGGAAGATGACCGGTTAACAATCCGGAAGGTACTCGTAGCTATTCCACCCATCCAACACGCATCAGCTGTATCACTACCGCCTACAGAGTTACACACTGAACCGTTATCCAAGAATGACTGATCGAGGTCTACTGTGTTAGATGCACTCACCGTGTATGCAAAGAGTGCAGCCGAACTAGCCGTGAAGGCAAATTGTGGTTCACCAACTACTCCCACATAGTTTCGAATGGAGGTACTCGTTGATACGTTTCCTCGCATCGCAGGACTGTTACTGAAGGAGAGATCCATAGTATATCCAGTCACACTGTTTGTTCGAACCACCGCAAAAGTAGTACCCGTTGAGTTTCCTCCCGTAATACCATTGATTGCTCCCGCCATCGTGACGTCTGCCGCGGGTACCAAGAATGAGATTTCTCCTGTGATAGACTGCGTAATCAAGAATTCATCAGTGGTAGAAGCAAACGTTGCCGTGCGCCCGATCGTAGGTTCTAGACTGAGAAATGCGAGCGCGCCAATGAAGAGAGTGACCGAAGCAAGCGCAAAAGCGATTTTGGCACTGTGTGAAAGTAGGGTGAGTTGCATAGAACAATGGATATATGTAATGACCCTATTATATAGGGATAAAAGGCGCGGCAACATCCCCCTGCCTGTGTATAAACATAGCCTTTAAGCCATAAAAAGGTACGCATGAGAGTGGCTGTTACCCTCATGAGATTTCTCGAACGAAACCTTTTTACGTTTATCTATCTCTATTATTGTATTCACTCCACGTAAGAGAAAAGCCCTATCATATATGATAGGGCTGAGAGAAATACCCAAACCCTCCCGAGCGTAGCTCGCGGGGTTTGGGTATTTCTCTCTCTTCTATTCAATTTTCAATATTCCATTTTATCTCTCCTCTATCCCATCTTCTATATTCCATATTCTATATCCCCCCACCACCTGCTCCTCCACCGCCCCCACCTCCCCCGGCGGCGTGATACACCTTGATTTGGAGCGCGTCCACCCGGATGGTATTTGCACTCGGAGCACCCGTCAGGCGCACCGCAAAATTTGCGTTGCTAAATTCACTCGCGGTCCAAGTCCGACCCCAGAGATCAGCCGGCGACCCCACGATCCGGACAGAGTCAGTCGTGGTGAGAGTTGGGGTAGTTTTAGCCGTCGTCCAGTTAGTTCCCCCGTTCCAAGAGAGTTCAATGTTCACCGTACCGGCGACGCTGGTACCGCCAAGTTCCAACTTCACTTCAATTCCACCAATAGTGTTATTGCCTGGAATTACAAACCCCGCGTTTGTAAATGAATGAGTAACGGCAGCAGACGTTGTAGCGTAGGTGCCGTCTTCGCGATCATACGCATTGCCGCCACTATTCCAACTTCCTGAGTTAGCACTTGGCCAGTAGAAGTCAGGATCGTCTCCAATCTGTTCACCCCCCTCAGTCCCCCCGCCAGTTGTAGTACCATTACCAGCTGGAGCGTCGCCGCCCACCCCAGATCCTCGTCCACCAGCGCCTCGGTTATTGCGGAAATGTTGGGCACTCGTGACTGAGCCAAAGATACTTTGGGATGAGGTAGCGTCAATGATACTCAGTCCGCTTGGGAAGAGGTCGAACGTGATGAAACTACCATCGGCCGGAGCTGACCAATCACCCACTACCAGATAATTTTGTGACGTCGTCGAGAGGAAGTCAGTAGTGAAGGTGAGTGTGCCATTTTGATTAGCTCCCACAACTGCCCCGGCTCCCCCTACTTGGGTATCAGAGGCGTCGTATAAAGCATCATTATCGAGATCTCGAAACAATCGGAGGTTCGAGAATCCTGTCACGGGATTAAACCCTTGGACCCCGGTGAGGGTGATGACTGCGTCAGTGACGGTAGCAGTACCACTGTTTGGAGTCAGTCTAAAGGCAAAGAGGGATTCGTTCGTTTTTGGTCCGGCAGTGAAGGTGTTTGGGACTTGGCCAGCCGTGTGGTTGGCAATGGTTGATGAACCAACCACACCGGTTAAGTTAACTCCATAAAAATCAGTCGACGTCGATTGGTTATAGTACTCCGCTTTTATCCATGAGGCAGTACGGGTAGTGGAGGCAATCCGCACTTCGTCCATCCGACCATCAACACGATAGGCTGTTTTCCCTGAACCAATCGTCAGGGGAGTATTTGTATCATCTGACCCAGCGCTAAAACTTTGCCCGATACCAACAACATTAAGCCCGTTATGGTAGAGGGCAATTCCTGCTCCTCCACCTGCTCCGTTGGTGGTAGAGCATAAGTATTGCCACCCGGCACCTGCGGTGGTACTCGCCCTTCTAATTCCACCCACCCGACTCTGGAGAGCGAACTCGCCACTGTTATCAAGATACATATTCCAACTATCCGTCCCGTTTGATGATTTATCAACTAGCACACCATAGGCATTTGGGTACGTGTCATGCTGGTACCAGGTGCAGACCGATACGGTGTTTAGGTTCGCAAACGCACTACTTGTTGCAAACGTCACCCGATCAGTTAAAGCCCCATCAAAGTCATGGCTTTTACCAACCTTACCCGCTACCAAGTCAGCGGTTGTCATAGTAGTAGAACCAGTACCGTCATGATTAAAACGGGTACTGTCGATAACGGCACCCGTGCCAGCACTCGGGTCTTCTTCCAAATGATAGACGGCTACAAAGTCGTTCGTCCATACATTTTCGGCGCCATACGTCGCAGTGTCATCATAGTCTCCCGTCGTTGTCCCGTTGTACCAAATCTTAAATACGGTGTCAGTGGTACTACTGATCGTTGGAGCTTTGAAGTGGAGCTCTCCAGTACCTAGGGTAGAAGACGCGAATACGAGTTCTCGCGGTACTTCAACATTCGCCGCGGTCGTTACCCGAATATCAGTCCCGACGAGCGACGCCCCTGCGGGGGTAGTACTCCAGAACGTGTTACTTAAATCATCGAGGTTTACATAGACCGGGAAATCAGTGAGATCACTATCAATATTTGTTTCTCTAATAGTAACGGTATCAAACAGTGTCCAATTGGTGTTGTTCCAAACCGGAGTAGTAATAAAATTCCAATTGGTGTTATTGCCAGCGTTAGTGGCATTGAGGGGACTAATACCACCCACGGTACCACTTGCATTGTTGTCCCGAACATTAACGAAATCAATCGTTTTAGTGCCCGCAATGGCGAGTCTCGTTTGGGTACCAGTAGCCGTACTACGGAGATACACCGGGGCGCCTGCACTACCTTGCCACACTGCGGTCGCAATACTCGTGGTCGAATTGGCGAGGAAAGCCACCGAAGTCGAGGCGGTGATGGTTGAGGTACCCGCAACCGTCAAGGGCGCACCAAACGTAATTGACCGCGACGCAGTACCATTACCCGAAGTGTTACTAAGCGTGAGGCTACGGAAACTACTTGAAGCGGACATCGTACCGGTCGCCACCTGTGCCCCAATACCGTTAAAAATAAAGGTTGAGGTAGAAGCCGTCAGGGTGCCGGAGTTCGTATAGTTACCAGTTAGAGAAACCGTGGTGCCCGAGGCATTGAGGGTTGAACTTGCGTTGATAGTGAGGTTTGAGGTGCTGGCATTAGCAGTCAATATACTCACATTACTAGAGGTCAGCACACGATCAACACCAAGACCATCACCCACTACCACGAAGCGGCCGTTGCCGTAGGTGACGCCATACCAACTGTCATTGTTACCCGCGACAGAGGCAGTGACCCACGCAAGGCCGTCAGTTGAGGTCATGAGGCGATCAGTAGCAGGACCATTACCTACCGCTACAAATTCGCCATTACCGTAGGTGACAGACTGCCAGAAGTCGTTATTACCGGCGGCGGAGGAGACAGCCCAAATGAGGCCGTCAGATGAGGTCATTACAACATCAGCGCCAGTACCTACCGCCACAAATTCACTGTTGCCGTAGGTGACACCATACCACCCGTCGTCATTACCGGCGGCGGAGGTGGTCGCCCAGGTGAGTCCATCGATTGAGGTCATGACATTATCGCCTGCACTATTCCCAACGGCTACAAACAGGCCCTTGCCATAGGTAACGGAGTTCCAATCATCGTTGTTACCTACTGCACTACTCGTCGCCCAGGTTAGGCCATCAGTGGAGGTCATGACACGGTCTGTAGCAGGACCATTACTTACCGCCACGAAGAGGCCGTTGCCATAGGTGACTGATTGCCAACTGTCATTATTACCAGCGGCAGAAGTTGTCGCCCAGGTGAGGCCATCAGTGGAGGTCATGACACGGTCGCCAGAATCAGCAACCGCCACAAAGCGGCCGTTGCCGTAGGTGACGGCCTCCCAGACGTCGTTATTACCGGCGGCAGACGTGGAAAACCACGTGATGCCGTCGGTGGAAGTCATAACAACATCACCACCAGTACCCACAGACACGAAGCGGCCGTTACCGTAGGTGACACCATACCAAGGGTCATTATTACCGGCAGCAGAGGTGCTTGCCCACCCATCCGCCTGACTGCGCGCATTCACCACAGTATTACCGAGTGCATTGGTACCCGTTGCGCGACCGAAAAGATTTCCTCCAAACGTGGTCGTTGCACTGTTGTTGGTATACGTACCATTGTTGGTAAAATTATGCGCCACGGTAAGGAGGCCACTACTGGAGGCTGTTAGTGACGCTCCGCTATTGATAGTAAGAGCCGAAGTCGTACCGTTTCCAACGTAGGTATAGGTACCGGTGATATTCGTCAGACCATAGTCAGGACTTTCCGTGGTGGAGTCCCAAGAAGTGAGGTTGCCGTCAATTGTTTTACTGGCCCCAGAGAGGGTAGTGGTGCCAGCGCGCGGAATGAAGGTACCGCGATTGGTGAAATTACCGGCAATTGATAGGGTCGACGTCGGTGCGAGAAGAGTGGTCGTCGTTGCAATCGAAATACTTGACGTAACAGTGGTTGAAGTTGCAAGCGTCGCCACAAAATCAGACTCGATATAGGTCATCGCCTGATCTTCTTGACCCTGCCCTCCAAACCCACTACCTACTGCCACAAACCGACCGTTGCTGTAGGTGACTGAATTCCAACTTTCATTGTTACCAGCCGCTGGTACGGTTGACCAGTTTATCCCATCGGTTGAGGTAATAACTCGATCATACCCACTACCTACTGCCACAAACCGGCCGTTGCCGTAGGTCACATCATTCAAATCTCCGGTATTGCCTGACACTGTCTGTATTGTCCACGTAATTCCGTCCGGTGAAGTTATAACCTGACTGCCATCATTATAGCCAGCCACTGCAACAAACAAACCATTTCCGTATTCAAGTCCTAGCCACCAATCATTATTACCTGCGGCTGAGGTCGTGGCCCAAGTAAAGCCATCGTCTGAATACATGATTCTATCAACTCCAACATATCCGGCCGTTGCCACAAATCGACCGTTGCCGTATGCCACTGCCGACCAACTATTAACACCCCCGGCCGGAGTTCGGACAGTCCAGTTGACAGCGTCCGGTGACGTCATAACATAGTCACCTCCACCACCTACCGCCACATACAGTCCTTCGCCATACGTAATAGAAACCCATGAATCATCATTCCCCGCCGCCGATTGGACGGTCCAAGTAATACCATCCGGTGACGTCATCACTCGATCAGTGCCATCTGCCACTGCCACAAACTGACCATTTGCAAAAATAATATCATTCCAGCTATCATTATTTCCAGCGGCCGACCTTGTAGTCCAAGTAATACCGTCAGGTGACGTCATGATTGGATCACCTGAATATATACTACTAGCCACAAACAAACCGTTACCATAGGCAATACCATTCCATTCATCATTGGTAGCTCCGACCGGAAGCGCCTGGACAGTCCATGGATTAATAGGCTCCGCCACGACCAAGCTGCTGAAGGTATTAGAGGCAGTCAGGTTACCGGTTACGACCGGCGCTTTGCCAGCAAACGTAGTTGATGACGCGGCGCGCAGAGTACCATTTTGATTCAAGTCTCCAGCAATAGTCATATGGGTTGAACTCGCAACCAAAATGGCTCCCGAGTTTATTGTGAGGTCACTTGTGGTGGAGTTACCAACCACAGTTGCTGAACCAGTAATAACTATGTTACCGAGATTAGCAAATGCCGTCGCTGTCGCTTGCACGGTCAGGATTTTTGAAACCCCAGAAAAGGTGACTGTCGCTGTATTTTCAATTCGACCAAAGTTAGTAAGGTTCCCTGCCAATGTCGCTGAAGAAGCTACGCCAAATATCGTATTTTTATCTACCGAAAAATCCTGCATCGAGACCGGACTCGTAAAGGTAATTTTATTATTAGTCGTCATCACTTGATTACCCTTGGCACTCTGTCCAACGGACACAAAGAGGCCGTTACCGAAGGTGACATCTGTCCACGGTTCATTATTATCTGAAGCATCAAAAGCGGTCCAGGTAATACCATCTGGTGAAGTGAGTGCAGTTGGATTATTCCCAACGGCCACAAAGAGGCCGTTACCGAAGGTAATACCTGTCATATTGGAATTACTACCGATTGGAGCAGTCCGAACGGTCCAGGTAATACCATCCGGTGAGGTCATGATGTCTTCACTACTACCAAAACTAACCGCAGCAAATAGGCCATTACCAAACGTGACTTTACTCCAATTATCATTATCACCAGCGGCTGTGGACGTCGCCCAGGTAATACCGTCAGTGGAGGTCATCACTACATCGGTTGAATATCCACCTACCGCCACGAATCGGCCGTTGCCATAGGTGACATCACTCCAACTGTCATTATTACCCGCAGCTGACGTCGTCGCCCAAGTGATGCCATCAGTCGAATACATTACTTTTTCCGCCCCATCACCGACCGCTACAAAGCGGCCGTTGCCATAGGTGACACCTATCCACGAATCATCATTACCAGCCGCAGGATAATCTGTCCACGCAATACCATCAGATGAGATCATTACCCGATTCCCAAGCGTACCAACCGCAACAAACAAACCATTACCGTAGGTGACATCAAGCCACCTTAAACCAGGGGCTGTAGTCGTGGCCCAGGTTATCCCGTCGTTTGAATACATAACGCGATCATTCCCTTGGTAGGCTGCCACCGCGACAAAGCGCCCATTACCATAGGTGGCTGAGTTCCAGTCATTATCGCCCCCCGGATCAGATTGGGATATCCAGTTCTGTCCACCGGGAGCGTAGCCAATCGATACATTATTAAAACTACTACTACCCGTAAGTGTTCCCGAAACAATTGCATCCGTTCCGGTAAACTCTATTAATCCTCCGTTATTATCAAAGGTTCCATTTTGCGTAAAGTCACCATTTAGCACCAGCCGTCCATGCGCCTTGGTAGTTCCTGTCGCAATGATTAAATCAGCGAGAACGGTAGTAGTACCCGCTGCCGGAGCCGTGTATAAAATATTACTATCATCAGTACTATCAAAAAAAGTCAGACTGCCAAGGTCCGTCACACTACTAGTAGCTGAAGTGGTAGCATTCTGAGACAAAACGGTATTTTGATATAAATTAATTCCACTTTGATTGCTTGCGCCGCTAGCGCCCATAAATACCGTCGTAGCCGACGTACTCCCCTGATTATTATAGAGTGTAAAAGGCGTATCGACACCCAGTCCTCCATCAGAAACAATTACACGGTCGCTACCAGAACCCACCGCGACAAAGCGGCCATTACCGTAGGTGACACCATACCAGGTGTCATCATTTCCGGCGGCAGAAGAGGTGGCTACTGCCGTCCAGGTAAGACCGTCGATTGAGGTCATGACGCGGTCGCCACCAGAACCCACCGCGACAAAGCGGCCGTTGCCGTAGGTGACTAAGAACCAAGCGTCATCATTTCCGGCGGCAGAAGAGGTGGCTACTGCCGTCCAAGTAAGACCGTCGGTTGAGGTCATGACGCGGTCGCCAGTATCACCAACTGCGACAAAGCGGCCGTTGCCGTAGGTGACACCATACCAGGTGTCATCATTTCCGGCGGCAGAAGAGGTGGCTACTG
>JANPCG010000002.1:0-61502 GCA_031430855.1 Candidatus Kaiserbacteria bacterium | reverse complement strand
TAAACACCTTTTATGGAGGAGAAAGTTTATTGATGTTACTCCATGAATAAGGGGCTCCCAACTCTGTGCCAGCAGGAGCGGTAATACAGAGGCCCCAAGCATTATCCGGATTTACTGGGCGTAAAGGGTGCGTAGGCGGTTATATTAGTCAGGTGTTAAATCTTTGGGCTCAACCCAAAAATCGCATTTGAAACGGTATAACTAGAAGAAGTTAGAGGCAAGCAGAACTCACGGTGTAGGGGTGAAATCCGTTGATATCGTGGGGAATACCAAATGCGAAGGCAGCTTGCTGGGACTCTCTTGACGCTGAGGCACGAAAGCGTGGGTAGCGAAGCGGATTAGATACCCGCGTAGTCCACGCCCTAAACGCTGTCTGTTGGTTTTTAGGAGTATCGACCCTCTTAGAGACGAAGCTAACGCGTTAAACAGACCGCCTGGGTAGTACGATCGCAAGATTAAAACTCAAAGGAATAGACGGGGGCTCGCACAAGCGGTGGATCATGTGGCTTAATTCGTAGCTAAGCGAAGAACCTTACCAAGGTTAGAAATCCTACTGCACACCCCGGGAAACCGGGGAAGCCTTCGAGGGTGTAGGACAGGTGATGCATGGCCGTCGTCAGTTCGTGGCTTGAGCTGTTCCCTTAAGTGGGGAAACGAACGCAACCCTCGTTGCCTGTTATAAGTGTCAGGCGAGACTGCTCCCTCACGGGAGAGGAAGGTGAGGATGACGCCAGGTCAGCATGTCCCTTGATGCCTTGGGCTGCACACGTGATACAATGGGTGGTACAACGGGACGCAATACGGTAACGTGGAGCAAATCCTTATAAAACCATCCTCAGTTCGGATTGAGGTCTGCAACTCGACCTCATGAAGTCGGAATCGCTAGTAATCGTGAATCAGCAACGTCACGGTGAATACGTTCCCGAGCCTTGTACTCACCGCCCGTCAAGTCAGGGGAGTCGGGAGTGCCCGAAATACCACCTCGCGTGGTCTTACGGTAAGCTCGATAACAAGGACTAAGTCGTAACAAGGCACGGCTAGCGGAAGCTGGTCGTGGATTAATTCCAATTGGACACGTCGTTGAAAGGAGGTGACTCCGATCACATAACGGCTAATTGGTCGATATTAGGTAGCTCAATTGACTACCTAATGAGTAGACAATACAGACACTCTGAAGTGGTATTGGACTTTTAGGAAAGACTAAATCCAAAAGGATAAGACAAAAGAAGATTGTCTAGATTTTGTTTAAACGTTGCACCGCACGAGAAATACGTGGGCTTTTTATTTGTTTGTGCCGCCCTCTAAAAAGTCGTCCTACACGTTCACAAATATACGTTTTTTACGTGTCGCACAGGAAGTAATTTTTAATACAAGAAAGACCGACCCCCTTGAGGATGGTTTATGTGAAGGTTTAGATTATTCAACTAAATCGAAGTCTCCGGCATAAATTTTTTCGGTATTAATATCTGATACAAATCGTTCAATAAAAGCATTTTTTGCTTGAGTATTAATCGGGAGCTGAGTGGCCGAACCACCTCCCGGCGCCGCGGGTGGATAAAATATCTCAAGCATCATCTCATATCGGGTATTTGTATCACTGGTAGCGCTGTAGGCATTTGCTATTGCAGCAGTGATATCGACATCAGTACTACTGTTCATGTTGTACAGAGTCAGAGTATCAATTAAGAGTTGTCGCGTTTGGTTTTCTCGACTTTGTAGCGCTGCTGGGGGGTTTATGCTGAGACTACTTTGTATGTTCGCGAGCGTAATTGGTCCAGATGAAAGGGTTCCTGCTGCAGTCGCGTAGGTATTATAGGCATTGAGGTAGGTGGTAACCTGGGTGTCAGAAATGACCCCAAGTTCGTTCAGTCGGACCGCTGCTCGTAAGCGATTCAATTCAGTAACCGAGTTTGAGTAGGTACTCCCTAGGTCAGTAAATAGTGGAGCGACAATATCACGATTATAGCCAAAATCGGTATTAAATTGAGTGGTAAAAAAAGGAGCTGCAGTAGTGCGAATACTGGTCTGGGCTGCCTGTACTGCGGCGTATGAGGCGGTACCGCCAGGCGCGGGAAGTCCAGGGGTCGTTGGTGTTATAGGTTGGGCGCCACCGTTACCAGGAATGATAATTGGACTGTCAGTATTATTGCCACTGCCACCAAGAACTGGAGCGGTAGTGTCAGTTACTGGAGGGCGTGGACGCGGCCTTGGTGAAGTACAGGGGGCTAAATTACTGATCACATAATCTGAAACCGTATCATTACTACAGGGCTCGTTATCTAGTCCAATTTCTTCACTAAAGAAGTTGATAAGGCCCCAGAAGAGAACAAAAAAGGTAAACGCCATGACGCTGTAGATAGCGAGGTTTTTTGCATTCTCACGACCGTCCTCGTTGCTTCCTTCAAGAATAAAAAACCGAAATGCATTGTAGACAAAAATGAAAAAGGCTAAAGCGAGAACAAACGGAATCAGGTAGTTATTTACAAGGTCGCCAAGTCCGGTAATCATTCCTTGAACTGATTGAGCAAACGTAACGCTCGGTAATAAAAGTAGTAGGGCAGCGATAATATAATTCATATCTGTAATCATACTGTATTAAAGACAGTAAAACGCAGGGTATAGACAATTGACAAAAGTGCTATTTCATGCTAATATTTTGGTCAGTGGGATGACAACCGTCATTCTAAAATCGACACTCAGTCCCGAGAGGTTGATGTCGCAATTGAGGAAAGAGCACAATGGACAATCGTGATTTTGATCACCATCCGGGCTTTGATACTATGGCCAAACAGGATGGTGGCCTCAAACAGGACTTCAAGAACGGCATGCTCGCAAGGCTCGCGCGCTTCGACAACTCCCGCGCTGGGAAAATCGTCATCGCCATCTGCTGGGTCGGAATGATTGGAGTCGCTATTGCAGCCGTCAATCTCTTCCTCGATCGTCCGTGGTTCTGAGTCAGGTTAACCGACAGTTATGGGGCGCGCAACACTACGTTTGTGCGCCCTTTCTTATTACCCCTTACATTTTTAAACATAATTTGCTATAGTACCGAGCACGAAGGGAAAGTGTAGATGCCATAGTGCGCGCGGGCTGAAAATTGCGGATAGCAATTTTCCCGGTCGCGAAGCGAATTGCCGATATTTATGAGGCAATAGGGTGGCTAGAGCATTCGACTGACTCCTTACAGGAGCTGTACACCTTTTGGATATTTTGTTTGTTTAATTTGTGCGCGCTTAGCTCAGTTGGCTAGAGCATTCGACTGATACTCGAAAGGTCCTAGGTTCGACCCCTAGAGCGCGCACAAAGGAAATAACGTAAAACACCATTCTTACGAATGGTGTTTTACGTTATTAGTATCTGCCCTGCGGCAGATACGGCCTTTGTGCGAGACGGAGCGTTACGAACGAAGTGAGTCGCGAGTCGGGGTCGCAAACACTTAGTAGATTATGAACGAAGTGAAATAATATACTTAGTGATTTGTGACCACTACCAGATTGACTAGAGCATCAGGTTCTCTGCTTACAGCATCGGTATACCTTGTCACTAATTATTTTCGTACCTCAAAAATTAGCAGGCAAGGTCTTGAGAAAGTGCTTAGGCACTTTCTCACCCTAGAGCGCGCACAAATTACGCAAACAACGAAATATCACAAAAGGTTTTACGCAGCGGGTCCCACCCACTGCTCTTCTTACAGAAGCTGCCCACTCATTCGTCTCTTTTGTTTGCTAACTCACAAAGATACTGGATGAGTCTTGAAAAGTGGCTTAGGCCACTTTTCACTCGAAAGGTCCTAGGTCTTGAAAACGTTTCCCAAACGTTTTCAACCTATCGCGTGCACAAAGGAAATAACGTAAAACACCATTCGTAAGAATGGTGTTTTACGTTATTAGTATCTGCCCTGCGGCAGATACGGCCTTTGTGCGAGACGGAGCGCTGTGAGCTTGTGAACCGCGGAGAAACAGTGTTTAGACACTGTTTCTCGGGTCGCGGAAATTTCTGAAAGAAATTATTTGTTACCACAAAACACGCAAAAGCTTTTTTTATACTAAAACAACCACCAAAAGACGTTCTGGATTCCAATGGCATAGATTGTTTGATTTATCAGATTACCAAGCAAGAGCGGTAAAATCAGCACTCGGAAACGTACACCGATAATAGCAAGCGGCAAAATAATTGCTTCGTTCGGAAAGGGAGCAAACGCAGCATACAAAAATACCATCGGAACGAGCCACATTTTGTGCTTCGTGTGGAGGTACTCCAGTTTTTTTATTTGTTTTGGATACGATGTATGAACATAGCTACTGCTCCAGCGGCCAAAACGATACCCAATAAAATCTGCCAATACAGTACCGATAGTCAAACAGATAACGATGAAGGGGAGATATAATCCAGCGGTAGTAAAAAGTGGTACTAAACTTGCGGCTGGTACCGGTACAAAGATATTTAAACCGGCGATAGTAGCAATGGCGAGAATGCCTGGATATCCTAATTGAAGGACGGTAGATTGTAGGGCGGGATGGTGTTCAAGGTAAGACGCTGCAAAGAGGGCGAGAGAAACTAAAAATAGAAAGAGTAACAGTGCAAGACTGCTTGACACTACCTTTGAGGTTCGTGACATGGTACTAGTCTACCATGTCACTCTAGGGGGTGGTTATTCGACAGGTTCTACGTCAATCGCTTGAGCGGTATCGGACTGTTGCACAAGTGTCTCAAGATTTTCGGTCGACTGGCGTAAATCTTCAGCGACGAGTCGGAGATTTACAACTAACCCAAAAACAAATACTGAAAAACAGACAATTGTACCCCAGGCAATCATTGGAAAAAACTTTGATTTCTCTAATACGAATTTTTGCATATGTGTAAAGTATAGCAGGCAGAACTAGCGTAAATGGTTTTTTTTACCTATGATAGTGAATATATGGATTTTACTCAGTATTTTAAAGGAAAGAAGGTGACCGTCATGAGGATTGGGTTGCTTGGTCGAGGAATTGGGGATGCTGCGTATCTAGCTGAAGCGGGGGCAGAAGTTTTGGTTGTCGATAGCGCTCCTCAAGAAGTCATGCAACCAGCGGTTGACGCACTCGTTCAATATTCTTCTATTTCTTTTAAGTTCGGTCCGTATGACTTTAATGATTTTAAGGATGCTGACTTTGTGTTAGTAGGCGCTGGTGCTCCGTATGATGAATCGGTGTTAGTAAAATGTCAGGAAGATGGAGTACCTCTCAAACAAAGTGCCGCCTTATTTGCGGAACTGTCACGAATTCCGATTATTGGAGTTACGGGCACACGGGGTAAGTCGACCGTGACTCATATGATTCACCATGTGCTCTCGTATACAACTGGTGAATCAATTTTACTTGGCGGAAACATCCGTGGGGTTTCAAATCTTCAGTTACTCAACCAGGTGACCCCTGAATCACTGTGTGTGATGGAGCTCGACTCGTGGCAACTACAGGGATTTGGCTGGGCTAGTATTTCACCCACAGTTGCGGTCTTTACGACTTTTATGGAGGATCATCTCAATTACTATGAACGAAATGATCGGACTCATGACGAAGCGATGGTGGCGTACTTTACCGACAAAGCGCAAATATTTCTACACCAAGAGGAGAGTGGTGTTTTTATCACCACTCCCGCGGTGTTTGAGTGGGTAAAGAAAGTTCTACCCAAAGAAACCTTGGGACAAGAAATTGTTTTGGCCGATACATCAGTGTTGCCTGAAGACATGCTCCTCTCCATGCCAGGTGAACACAATCGCTTGAATGCTGCTTTGGCGTTTGAAGCGTTGCGCGCCACGGGATTGACCGAAGAAGAAATTTTTAACGGCCTCGCGACATTTCCAGGGGTAGAGGGACGGCTACAACTTGTCGCTACTGTTCGGAATGTACGTATCTATAATGACAATAATGCCACGACGCCTCAAGCGACAACCGTCGCACTTGAATCACTTGATGTGGGGAATAAAAACATTATTTTAATTGCTGGCGGTGCTGATAAAAATATTGATATCACTAAACTTGCGTACGCTATAACTTCGCACTGCAAAAATGTATTTTTGATTCCCGGTTCGGGGACGGACAATTTACTCGGCTACCTCGATGGGGGAGATTTAGGAGTATCCATAATGGGCGATTTAAAACTAGCGTTTACCGAAGCGACTCGTCTCGCTACTGCCGGAGATATCATTTTGTTCTCACCAGCATTCGCCAGTTTCGCCCAGTACAAAAATGAGTATGAGCGAAACGATGAGTTTATTGCATTGGTTGATGCATACGTGGAGAGCGATATGAAGGAGTTGGAGTAAAAAAGATTCAGCCGGGACGCGCAATGCGCGTCCCGGCTGATTAGTGGTTGATGACCAAAACCAAGTTGCTAATTGGGTCTCGTCTCCGATGACTACTCAGTCCAGCGTGCTCATAGGTGCACAGGCTGTCGAAATCAATCTGTTGTGGTTTCACCCCGGACTGTCGCAGTTGGGTAACGATGATGGCGGGAATGTCGAGGCCGCCATCGGTGTGGTTGATTGCGCCAGAGTAGCGGTCTGCAAAGGGTTCAATCAGGGTGCGGCCCTCAGGGGTTTTGTGTACAAAACAACGCTGACAGATGCTTCCTCGGATGTATACGCGAAGAGGGTCGTCGCGTTCTCTTTGTATCATACTGAGAGCGATGTCAATGATGTTCCGACCTCTCTCATTTGGCGTCATGGCTGGTCTG
Organism: Candidatus Kaiserbacteria bacterium; assembly: GCA_031430855.1. Lineage (GTDB taxonomy): Bacteria > Patescibacteriota > Minisyncoccia > Phycocordibacterales > UBA918 > OLB19. The sequence continues at coordinate 54,788 of JANPCG010000002.1, read as the reverse complement.
CCAGCGTGAAGCAATACACCGTAACCCGTCACTGTGTTTTTGATAAACACAATCGCGCAGTCTTTCGACCGAATGGTAGCGGTTGTGCCAGGTGCCAACAGGATGCCGTCGCTGTAGACGTTGCCGTGCTCAGTTGGCGATGCTACCACCTGGTATCCCTTTCCATGCTGATTGCTTGGAGGGAGAACCGTGTAGTGTATACGGTAGCCTCGACTGAGGGAGTATTCTAAGGCTGATGGAGCCGGGTCATGGTGTCTTCCCCCAAACAGTACAACGGTAGCGTTTGGGGCTTCGGTCGGAAAATGAAAGATCATAGCTAAGCCTCGCTCGCTGTTTTTGTCTGTTTTTGATACTATGGGAATTATAATTTATGTCAACCACTGCCCCTAGTCCTAATAATTTTTACCAACATGGATTACCGCAACCATTCCATATTTCAGCGGGAGCACTTCTGTTTAATGACCAAACGGAAATTTGCACCCATCACTTTTATGCAACGGAGGTTTCAGCAAACTTACTTTTTTTGCTCGGTGGATTATCCGAAGGGTATCATCTTATGCGGGAATCGCTTGAAGGTGATGAGTCATTACAAACGGCTGTTCATCGTGGATTGTATGAGGAATTTGGCGCAACCGGCACGATTGAAAAATATTTAGGTAGCCAGGTGTGTATGGTCACAACTCCAGAGAGACAATTTGAAAAGCTCACGGTGTATCATGCGGTACGACTGATAGAGCTCGGAGACCGCCCTGATATTGACGCTGAAAGTCGATCAAAAATGGAATGGTACTCGGCTGTGGATTTATTATCGATGTACGAAAAACAAGCTGCTATGACTGACCGCCCAGAGCTTAATGAGACTGAAATTATTAGACGTTTTATGACTGCGTATGGACTCTAAGCGACACATTCATTTTATTGGGATTGGGGGGATTGGGATGTCGGCACTCGCTCGGTTTTTTCTTCATGAAGGCAAAACGGTTTCCGGCAGTGACCGAGCCGTTACCCCGATTACCGAAGCACTCGTGAGTGAAGGGGTGCAATTTTTCCCTACCCAATCTGCTTCCAATATATCTGCGGGGTCCGACCCTGCAGATGGGGTGAAGCCAGATGTGGTGGTGTATACCGAGGCGATGGCGCCAGATCAGGAGGAGATGGTGGCAGCGCGAGCCCTTGGGGTCCCGATGATGAATTACTTTGAAGCGCTGGGGCAGGTTGCCAACGAGTATTACCTCATTGCGGTCGCGGGTTCACATGGGAAGTCAACGACGACCGCAATGATAGCTGATGTGCTCGAGGAGGCTGGGCTTGATCCGACCGTAGTCGTCGGGACGCTGCGCAGTAAAACCAAAAGTAATTTTAGAGCCGGGAAGAGTAAGTATGCAGTGGTTGAAGCCTGTGAGTACAAGCGTGATTTTTTGCATCTAAAACCGGACGTCCTCGTAATCACGAACATCGACTACGAACATGTTGATTACTATAAAAATCTGGCTGATGTCCAAAGTGCCTTTGCTGAGCTTGCAGAGGTGGTACCAGAGAGTGGTGCAATTATTGTAAATCTAACCGATCCGAATGTGGCTCCTGTGCTGAAACATGTTTCGGCGAAAATAATTGACTATCGGACGTCTATTAGTGTAACCATGAAGCTCCGACAACCAGGGCTTCATAATCGTATGAACGCTGCTGCCGCTACGGCAGTAGGGGAGTTTTTAACTATTGAACATGCGGTCATTACCGAGGCGCTTGAAAATTTTGCTGGTACCTGGCGGCGGTTTGAATATAAAGGGGATGTACGTAATGCTCCGGTCTACGATGACTACGCCCATCATCCGACAGAAATTCGCGCTTCAATGGCTGGAGCCCGAGAATTGTATCCGAATCGAAAATTAATTGTGGTAACGCAGACTCATACTTATTCACGTACCGCTGAACTATTTGATGATTTTGTGGCCGCCTATGCGGCGGCTGATGTCGTTTATTTGCTTCCCATTTATGCAGCGCGCGAGGAAAACACGTTTGGTGTAACGAGCGAACAATTGGCCGAAGGGATTATAGAAAAAGGAACCGAGGCGGTGGTAATGCAAACAGCAGCCGGGATTGCAGAGATGATTCGGGAGACTTTAAATGAATCTGAACCAACAGCCATACTCATCATGGGGGCGGGAGATGTGACGGGTGTCGCTACTATGTTGACAGAATAGATTTATGAGTGCATAATTATACTCGGAATGGCATCCTGATTGTTGGATGCCAAAATTGGTCGGGGGGCTAATTTGGATCACACTCTCACTGCCACACTTGTCCTCGGACGAGACATGAATGATGTTGGGACTGACATTGGTCCCAAAATTGCACAGATACTCGAGGCTGCTGTAGCGTATCAGCGCGGTTCAGGTGTAGTCCTCGTGGTTGCGCCAGGACATAATCCGAACTTTCCAGACCAGCCGAAAAGCTACGCGCAGATGATGGCTGATCATCTCAAGGCGCTTGGTGTGGGTAGGGTAGAAATACTCCAGGCTGATCACTTCAGTACCTTCGGTGAGTTGTCTGCCCTTTACCGCTACTGTGAGGAGCGGGGAATTGACGAGTACGAGGTCTTTGGTCAGCGTTGGCACCTACGACGTGCCGGGTGTGAAGCTTGGAGCGTCAGTCCTGAGTGGGCGGCGAAGCTAAGGCTTGTCTCCATTCCGGGCGGAATGAGTGCCTTCGATCTGATGATCGAGCCATTCAAGTGGCTGAAACTGATTTTGCCGCGACAGTGGCAAATCAGGGCGATTACGTTTTGGCGAAGATACATTTCGCGCCGAACGTCATATTGAGGTTGGGCAGGGCGCGACATTCGCACCCTGCTTTTCTTTTGTCACTTTCTTTATACTTGCTAAGTTTATATACGGACAACTAAATATTTGTATCCAGAGCATGAAGAAGGGAATTGACCCGTAGAATGTTTTTACAGACATTTAATACTTCATCCGCAACCTGTTTTTTGTGAAAACAAGGTGCGAATTTCAACACTGTTTTTAAGACAGTGAAAGATATCTGACTCCTGGATACAACGTTTATGTGTAAACGTTGTTTTTTGTTGTTGTTAATAAACTAAAAAATTAAATGTATGATTAAAACAGCTGAATGTGTATCACCTGGACATCCAGACAAAATGTGTGACCGAATCTCAGACGCTATCCTCGATGCGTATTTAACACAAGACCCAAAGAGTCGGGTGGCGATAGAATCAGTCGGGAGTCATGGACAGGTATGGGTCACTGGTGAAGTTACGACGACCGCAGCCGGTATCAATATTGAAGCGATAGTTACCGAGATTGCCGGTCCAGGACTGGCTATTCGAACGCATGTCGTGGCGCAAAGTCCAGAAATTGCTCAAGGAGTTGATACGGGTGGTGCAGGGGATCAGGGAATTATGACTGGCTATGCCACACGCGAGACGGCTACCTATATGCCACGAGAATACGAGCTCGCGCGTACCTTGTGTCAAAAAGTGTATGAGGTATATCCCTATGATGGTAAAACACAGGTGACGGTAGACGAAACGGGTACTGTTTTGTCGGTGGTGTGTAGTTTTCAGAATGCTCCGACGGCTCAATTATTGCCGCTCGTTCAGTCAGTTATTCCTAATGCTGCCGAATATCATATTAATCCCGCTGGTGATTGGAATCAGGGTGGGTTTGACGCTGATGCGGGACTGACAGGACGCAAGATTATCGTTGATAATTACGGTCCAGAGGTGGCTGTGGGAGGCGGTGCATTTTCGGGAAAAGACCCCAGTAAGGTTGATCGCTCGGCTGCGTACATGGCGAGGCGGATTGCGGTTGATTATCTCGAAGCGAGACCAGATGCGCAGGTGGTGTTGGTAAAACTCGCGTATGCCATTGGTCATCCTGAAGCCTTAATGGCGGTTGCTTCTGTTGATGGAGTGCCAGAGCAAATCGTCGGATATGATCTGACTCCAAAAGGTATTAAGTCTTTCCTCGGTCTTGAGGCTCCGATTTATAGAGACACTGCTTCATGGGGGCACTTTGGTCGCGGGTTTACTTGGCGCTAGAATTAATTTAAACATTCACCTACTTTGTTGTGCTTCAGTAAAATCATATTCACCGTACAATTAGTACGGCTCAAATAATTTTCTTCGCACGCCTCGTATCTGAAAGTTTAAATTAATTCTAGGATAGCTTGCGTGAGAAAAGCTAGGGATTTTTCTCTTTGGCTTTTCTTTTGTCAGCATGAGTGGTAGGTTAGGTGATATGCAAAAACCTGGTGTCTTATATATTGTGGCGACCCCGATTGGAAACCTTGAAGATATTACCCTGCGCGCGCTGCGGATTTTTCGTGAAGTGGATTATGTGCTGTGTGAAGATACTCGCACAACGGGGAATCTTACTAAGCACCACGGTATCAAGGCGAAATTGAAACGGTATGACGCGCATGCGAGTGAGGCAGTACATGCTTCAATTATTGCCGATTTAGAAGCTGGGCAGAATGTCGCTTTGGTGTCTGATGCCGGTACACCTGGTGTGTCTGATCCTGGGGTGATGCTGGTGCGGATGGCGCGCGCTGACGGTATCCGGATTGATGCTATTCCGGGAGCATCATCTATTACCGCCGCCATTTCAATCGCTGGCATCTCGGGGAACCAATTTAGTTTCCTCGGATTTGTGCCGAGTAAAAAAGGCCGCGAGACATTCTTTACAGATTTGGAGCTCTATGATCATCCGGTGGTGTTTTTGGAGGCAACACACCGAATCCTCAAAACCCTTGAGAGTCTTGCGACCCTTTACCCTAAGTCGACTGTCTATTTGGGGAGAGAGTTAACAAAGATCTACGAAGAAATGCTCGTTGGTACACCAACAGAAGTTCTTGATATTTTGGTTAAAAATGCAGTCAAGCAAAAAGGGGAATTTGTAATTATATTGAGTCAGAGTTAAAAAACGTCTAGATTACACGGAGTAAATTCAGGTTTTAGAGTTAACGTTAGAGGGGTTTGCCCTAGGTTGAGAAGTGACTAAATGTCACTTAGAAAAACCATTTGAGGTAGTTTGAAGTATGAGAACTATCCAAATGGTGTACTGTTCCTGTAAGGTAAAGGGGCAAATTCGGAACAAAGCAAAATCATACAATCTTGCGGTTGTTGTTTTGCTTTTTGTCTCTGGGCCGTGAGTAGGGTATACTAGCGCGTAATGAGCAAAGGTACTTTCGTTTTTCTTCTCGGGATTCTCTTAATCTTGATCCCGTATCTTGGTATTCCCTCACTGTGGAAGCAGTATATGTATGTCGGTCTCGGCATCTTATTACTACTGATGGGGTACGCAATCAGACGCGCCCAATACCTCCAAGAAATTGATTTAGGTAACGGTGAGCGTGGCGGAGAGACGTTTGTAGAGACCACTCAAAATCTTTTTGCTGAAACGAAACTTTAATTTTAGGTGATTAGTAGACGTTATTTTTGGTGTAAGATATTTTTTGTACTGGATTACTACCACATCAAGGGGTCGGTGACTGGTATAATAATTCAATGAAAACGTGGGGAATCCTCATTGCCTTTTTTATTATTGCCTTCGTGTCACCAGTGGATGTTTTAGCTGCACCAATAGCATCTGGGTCTTTTTCGACCACCTGGAAAACTGATAATTCAGGGTCATCCAATAGTGATCAAGTTAGTTTTCATCTCGGTACCGGTAATGATGGTGAGTCATGTCTCGGTACTCTGTACTGGGAAGAACTCGGCAATCAGAGTAATAATGGTTCAACTACATTAGACAGTCCTTGTAATCCTGAAACAATTACATTTCCGTCAGCTGGTATGTATCGCGTAGATATTAGTGGAGATTTTCCGACTTTTAATATTAGTTTGGCTGGTGATGAGCAAAAGATTTTGACGGTCGAGCAGTGGGGTGATAATGAATGGGCCACTCTGGAAGCGGCTTTTTACTTAGCCTCGAATCTCACCGTGCCAGCGGTAGATGCGCCTGACTTATCACAAGCAACGGACTTAAGACAAATGTTTTACGGGGCAACCTCGTTTAATCAGTCAATCGACCACTGGGATGTCAGTACTATTACTTCTATAAACGGTATGTTTTATAATGCGGCGATATTTAATCAACCGCTCAATAGCTGGGATGTATCTAATGTGACTGATATGAGTGGTACGTTTGGCAATGCCCAAGGGTTCAATCAACCGCTCAATAGCTGGGATGTATCGAGTGTAACGGTGATGAGTAATGGCAACAAAGCTCGTGCAATTTTTGGCGGTGCGACTGCATTCAATCAACCGCTCGATAACTGGGACGTATCTAATGTTACTGACTTCTCGTACCTCTTTCAAAATGCCACCGCTTTTAATCAACCGTTAGGTACTTGGAACGTTTCAAATGCCACCACGATGGCTTTTATATTTAATGCTGCAGAAGCCTTCAATCAGCCATTAAATACCTGGAGTGTTTCCAATGTCACGACAATGGAGTCGATGTTTTCTGGGGCTCGTGTTTTTAACCAATCTATAGGTAGCTGGGATGTATCAAATGTGACCACTATGGAAAGTATGTTCGCGGGGGCGTTTGATTTTAATCAGTCGCTCGACAGTTGGGATGTCACGAACGTGGAGAACATGGATGGGATGTTTCCAGGTACGTCCCTGTCGACAAGTAATTATTCAAATATGCTGACCAGTTGGGCAGCCCGACCGTCGCTTCAGTCTGATGTGTATCTTGATGCTGATATCGAATATTGTACGACTGCTCAAAGTGCACGAGACGTGCTCACTAATAACTATAGTTGGTTGATTTCAGATAACGGTTCAGCTGACTGCTTTAATCTCGTGTATACGGTAGGGTCGAACGCGACACTTATAGGTCTGGCTTCACAAAATGTGGTTGATGGGGAAGATGGTATCAGTGTAGAAGTGATTCCGAACGCTGGATACCGGTTTGTGAGCTGGTCAGATGGACGGATGGATAATCCCCGTTCGGATACGAATATCACTGCTGATTTTTCAGTTGCAGCTCTCCTTGAGGTTGGTCCTATTGGTGGTGGTAATTCCGGAACACGTGTTGGTGATCGTCTCCAGCACAAGTTAGCAAATAGTGTAACCAGTTCGACCGAATCAATTATTCTGGGTGAGTCAATAGTTACCTCACTCAAGAAATTTATTACGTACCTATTGATTAACGAAGAACAGCTCGCTACCTTACCACCAGAGGAGTCAAAGAAAGTCATACTCCTGATGCGTGATATTATTGTGTATTTGTTAACGTTACTACCAATTTATGAATAATCAAATCTATTATTTAAAAAAGTGCTCGACAGTGCTATTTGTAGTAATTGGTTTCTCAGCACTTTTTTTCAGTAGTGCTTTGGCTTCGTCAATTACCCCCGGGTCATTTTCAACTACATGGAAAACAGATAATCAAGGTCCGTCAAACGATAATCAAATTACTATTCCAACAATAGGAGGGGGGTACAACTATGATGTTTATTGGGAGGAAGTGAGTACTCCAGGTAACAATGGTTCAAGTACTGGCAATACTGGAGATGTGACTATTACGTTTCCAAGCGCTGGTATTTATCGCGTTGATATTACCGGTAATTTCCCAAGGATTTTTTTAGGAAATTTTTCAGGAACTACTGATAGAGAAAAACTTCTTACTATTGAACAGTGGGGGGCCATAGTGTGGAGTTCTATGGAACAGGCATTTGCCCGGACACCAAATTTAACAATTCCTGCTATTGACGCTCCTGACTTAAGTACGGTTACTATTTTGAGGTATATGTTTTATGAGGCAACAATGATAAATGAGCCAATTAATCATTGGGATGTCTCTAACGTTACTAATATGAGTGGAATGTTTTCGCAAACCAGTACATTTAACCAGTCGCTAGATTCCTGGGATGTTTCTAATGTTACTGATATCAGTGGGATGTTTACCGGTGCTACGGCGTTTAATCAGTCACTCAACAATTGGGATGTCTCAAGTGTAACTAGCATCGTCGGAATATTTAGTGGTGCAGAACTGTTTAATCAGCCTCTCGATAATTGGAATCTGTCTAATGTTACTAATTTTAGTTATCTGTTTAATTACGCACTTACTTTCAATCAACCATTAGATTCGTGGGACGTATTTAATGTTACTTCGATGAATGGAACATTTGGTGGAGCTGCTTCATTTAATCAACCATTAAACAATTGGGATGTCTCTAATGTTACTAATATGAATGGAATGTTTAGTAATGCCACTGCTTTTAATCAACCATTAAACAATTGGGACGTTTCAAATGTTGAAATTTTGGGAATTTCTGAAGAGGGATATGTGGGTATGTTTTCAGGTGCCACCTCATTTAACCAACCACTAAACAATTGGGATGTGTCGAGAGTTACAGGAATGGAAGATCTTTTTAAAGGTGCTACAACATTTAATCAAGACCTTTCGATGTGGAATATTTCTAACGTTACGACGATGGAGGATATGTTTATTGATTCTGCACTATCTTCCGTAAATTATTCAACACTTTTAACGAGTTGGTCTCTACTTCCTGTGCAAGCAGATGTAAATTTTGGTACTAATTCTTTGTATTGCGAGACTGCCCAAGCTGCGCGTGATACCCTCACTATTGATAAAACTTGGGTAATTACTGACGGTGGAGTAACGTCAGAGTGCGCGGAAGAAGAGGTGCTTGAGTCATCGTCTGGTGGTAGTACTGGTACCCGTGTCGGCTATCGTATGAAAGACCGCTTATCTACTACGACGACGAGCTCTACTCCTGCCGAAGGAACTGAATCGTCATTCCTTAAGTCAGTCCGTACCTTGGTTGACCAAATTACCAAAAATGAAGATAAGCTTGACGAATTAACGCCGGAAGAATCAACAAAAATCATAGTGATGTTGCGGGAAATTATCATATATCTGCTTGATTTGATACCGGGAGTCTAAAATCCTGTACACAACAGGCGTTTTTGCAGTTTTCTGTACGGTATACTAACTATTATGTACAACGAAGAGCCAAATGCTCGGCGCTTTTATGCCGTAAGTTATGCCGATGATGAGCCTACCATTTCATTGGGAATGCTTATTCCGCGCAAAATAAATCCGGATGACCGCGCAAGTGTAGCTGGATTTACTCCGAAGGCTGTGGCGCAATCAGGGATACCAACACCATATGCAAAAATACGTGTCGTCACGATTATCCTCGCAGTAGCAGTGCTGGCTTTTGTGGGTGTGGCTTCCTCGTCTTATCTCAAAGCGAGTAGTACTCAATTTGTGGCTAACTTGATTGGTGTAGAAACGGCGACGACCGTACCGGTCATTGTGCAAAATCCGTATACGAATGAAGAGACGCCACTTAATTATGGTGTTCAGATGACGTTTACTGAACCGAGTTTTTTTCTCGAGACTCGTGAATCATTTATAGCGTCAGAAAAGACATTTATTGAAGTAGACTTAACGTCAATGGAGCTCCGCTATTTTAAAGGTGGTGTATTGCTCGAACAAATGCCCATCCTTTCTAAAGGTGAAAAGGGCTCATGGTGGGAGACACCGGCCGGACTCTATAAAGTAGAGTCTAAAAAGGAACGACATTTCTCTTCTTTTGGTCAGGTGTATACCCCGTGGAATTTAATGTTCCAAGGAAATTTCTTTATTCATGGTTTGCCAGAATTTCCTGATGGGAAGCCGGTTCCTGAGGATTATGTGGGCGGTTGTGTGCGGTTGAGTGATAGTGACGCCGAAAAGGTGTATACATTAGTTGCTGCAGGAACACCAATCTTGGTTCATGAAGAACCAATCGAGCCGGACAGCTTTGTCTATGAGCCAAAAATCCCTGAGCTCGATACCCCGCACTATCTCATTGCTGATGTGGAGAGTAGTACGGTGTTAGCGAGTAGTAAGTTGGATGACAAGGCTGCGATCGCGTCTCTGACCAAACTCATGACAGCACTCGTTGCAGCAGAGTACATCAATCTTGATAGTTCAGTCTATGTCGACCAGCCAACGTTTGTGCAATCGCTGATTCCACGTTTAGGGGATCGGACGAAAGTGTCGATGTATAGTCTGCTGCAGCTTTTGTTAGTTGAATCATCAAACGAAGCGGCTGAAGTAATAGCGGCTCAAGTTGGGCGTGAACAATTCATTGACCATATGAACGAAAAGGCGAAAGCGCTTGGGTTGACCGAGACTACCTTTGCTGATCCGTCAGGACTAAGTTCACAGAATGTTTCAAGTGTCGGCGACTTGCTTGGACTGACTCGATATATCTACAACAATCGGCGATTCATTATTGAACTCACGGCAAATCAGGACCTCCCATCCGCGTATGTCAGTGGGGAATTCGGACAATTGAGTAACTTTAACAAAGTAAGTGAGCTGGAAAACTTTATTGGCGGAAAAGTGGGCGAGACGGCAGTGGCGGGACAAACTTCAATTACACTTCATCGTTTGACGGTTAAAGGTCAAGAGCGGGTCCTCGCTATTGTCCTCTTAGGTTCTGATAGTCGAAACGCTGATGTACGAGAATTATTAGGCTATGCCGAAGCACGTTTTGGGTACTAATGTATACTAGTGACATGAGTTTTGATCCTGAAAAAATTACCTTTTTTGCTAAAACTGATGCCCGGGGTGCTCAGACACCGTTTGGTATCAGAGCCAAGGACCGCCAACGCCACATGTATGTGGTGGGGAAGACGGGGATGGGTAAGTCGACCCTCTTGGAAAACATGGCGGTACAGGATATCCAAAATGGAGAAGGAATGGCGTTTATTGATCCGCACGGTTCAGCTGCCGAACTTCTCCTGGATTATATCCCTGAGCACCGGGTAAATGATGTGGTGTATTTTGCGCCATTTGATCTCGAGAATCCGATTTCGTTTAATGTGATGGAAGATGTGGGTTTTGAGAAGCGGCACCTCGTCGTTTCGGGATTGATGTCGACCTTCAAGAAAATTTGGGTAGACGCCTGGAGTGCACGTATGGAGTATATTCTCACGAACGCACTTTTGGTTTTGATTGAATATCCCGACACGACCCTCCTGTCGGTAAATCGACTATTTAATGATAAAGCGTTCCGACTGAAGGTGGTTGATTATTGTACTGATCCGGCAGTGAAATCTTTTTGGACTGATGAGTTTGCGAACTACACCGAGCGTTTTGCAGCCGAAGCTCTGCCGGCGATTCAAAACAAAATTGGGCAGTTTACGGGTAATCCACTGATTCGAAATATCATTGGGCAACCACACTCCAGTTTTGATTTTCGTGAAATGATGGACCAAAAGAAAATTGTCATCATGAACCTTTCAAAAGGATTGATTGGTGAAACGAACGCGAACTTACTTGGTTCAATGCTCACGACGCGGATTTATCTGGCAGCGATGAGTCGAGCTAATTTACCCGTGGCAGAGATGAAGAAGATGCCCAACTTTTATTTCTACGTCGACGAGTTTCAATCGTTTGCGAATGCTACATTCGCCAATATTCTCTCCGAAGCACGGAAATACCACCTTAATTTAATTATCGCGCACCAGTACATTGAACAGATGGAAGAAGAAGTGCGTGATGCGGTGTTTGGTAACGTCGGAACAACTGTTGCGTTTCGAGTTGGACCATTTGACGCAGAGACACTCGAAACCGTATTTACGCCACGGTTCCTAGCAGCTGATTTGGTGAACCTCGGGTTCGCGCAGATCTACCTAACTTTGATGATTGATGGTATTGGGTCCCAACCATTTTCAGCAGTTACCTTGCCGCCGATTGATCCACCGCCCGTCTCGTGTCGCGATATGGTAATTGCTGCGTCACGTAAAAACTACACTAAACCACGAGCTGAAGTTGAAGTGGTAGTAACGGCACTCCATACCCCAACCCCGGTCGTTAAGGTCGAGAAGAAAGTCGCGTCAAAAGCGGCTACGCGTACGACTACGGAGTCAGCTCCAGAAAAAAAAACGATGAACGAGACGACGTCTTCGATAGTCTCGAGTCCCGTCGTGATCGCTAGTGAACAGCCGAGCGTTGCTCCCGTAATAACTCAGTCAGTCGTCGATGTGGCGCCTGTGAAAATTGTGTCCGTTGTCGATGCGGTGCCTCCGGTAGAACAAACAACGTCACGAGAGAATCGTCCTGCTCCAAAACCAGCTCAACCTTCAAGGGTGCAGAACAACTCACGTACTGAACGTACTCTGCGCAGCGAACGTAAGGAACGCCCAGAACGATTAGAACAATCAGGGCGACCAGTACAACCGGAACGTACTGAACGTTCAGGAGGAAATGAGCGCGGGGAACGACGGCTGGGGAAATCACATATGTCAGTGGCCGCTACGTCACCCAAGGTTAAGCCGGCTACAACCGTGGGTGATTTAAAATCAATCCTGGCTCGCATTGCTGCGGAACCAAATAATGGTAACAAAAAAGCTGATGACGAAAAGGAGATTACTAAACCAATGCGCGCGCCACTCTCGCCATCGAGAGAAGCTATTTCGCCCCTAAAAGACGCACTCCAAGCACTGTCTTCAACTGCTAACACTGAACCACGAATTTTGCCACCTCGTCCAGTTTCGTTTAAAGAAATTCAGAGTCATACAATGTCGGCTGCTGAGCAGAAGGAACTGGCTGAACTCACGGCTGAGGCAGAAGCTGTTTTAGCTCAAATTCCACAACTGGCGCCACCGAGTATTCCAACACCTGAACCAATGTCATTTACCCCACAGCATGTTAAAGACGGTGTGATGTCATCAGTTACACCTCTCGTGCAGTCAGAGATGTCACCGTCTCCCCATGAAGTTACGCCGCTGCCAGTCTCTGATGACCCGCTTGATCTTAAGCGCGTTGCCAAGCTACTTCGTCAATCAAAAAACGAGAAATCACCCTTTCGGCCGTAAATCTGTTTGTAGTTACTTTTAATTCCCTGATTTAGTAGTATTGTAGTGAATATGCAAAAAACGATTGTGGTTACTGGTGGCGCGGGGTTTGTTGGGTCACATCTCTGTGAGCGATTAGTTAATGACGGTCATCGCGTCATTTCGCTTGATAACTATTTTACCGGCACGACTGATAATCATGTGACTGGTGTTGAGTACCGTACTGGTCATACCAAAGACATCGCGATGCTTATTCCCGAAACACCTGATGTGGTGTATCACCTTGGTGAGTATTCAAGGATTTTACCCAGTCTGGCAGAGCCAGCAGTCGTGTGGGATTTAAATGTCCTCGGCACCCTTTCGGTACTTGAATACTGGCGGGCCAAAAAATGTAAACTCATCTACGCGGGGTCGTCAACGAAATTTGTGGACGACGCGCGAAGTGGGGAGGTGGCAGGTCGTGACCGTGCACCTTATAATTTTGCCAAGGCGATGAATTCGGAACTCGTGCATAACTACGGGCGCTGGTATGATCTCGAGTACTCGATTGCGTATTTCTATAATGTGTATGGTCCGCGCGAGCGAGCGGGGCAGAGTAACGGAGCGTATGGGACGGTAGTAGAAACGTTCAGGCAGAGTGTGTACGCAAAAACGCCTGCTACCATAAATGGTGATGGCATGCAGACTCGCGCCTTTACTCATGTATTTGATACGGTTGCAGCTCTGGTACTGATTGGAGAGAAGGGGGGACGGGAAGAGTACGCTATTTCAGCTAAAGAGGTCTACTCACTTAACGAACTGGCTGATCTCTTCGGAATAGAAAAAACATACGCTCCAACCACACTTTCCACTCGCTCGTCTGGTGCTGATGATACGACAAACTTAGAAGCTCTCGGCTGGCTGCAGCAGTTGAAACTTACTGACTACATCGCTAATACCCTTGAAAATATTTAAAATCGTGATATAGTTTTGGGAGGATTCTGCAACTGCGCTTAGGGCGCGAGGGAGAAAGAATGGACAATACACGAGAAAATCTAGAGGGTTACCACCTGGAAGCCACATTCAAAGTGGTTGGAGCAGGTGAAATCCGCACCAGGCTGCGGCCAGGGAAACATCTCGGAATGAAGACGAAAGCCATTCATGCGACAAAAGCCAAAGAGTTCGCATGGCAAGGTAGCTTCCACTGCCATCATCATCAACAGGAACGGTATGTGGTCGTGTCCGGTGCACTTGCTGCGGTGTGGCTTGATGGTGATGAGATAGGTGGGAAAATCTATCGTGAAGGTGAGAGCTTTTGCTTCAGTTCAGGCGTCTGGCATGACATCCTGACCGGTTCGGGAACGGAATTCGTCACCATTCAGGTCGCCCTTGCCGACGTTGATGTCGAGCGTGACCGGGATGTCTGGCCTAATATTCCGGTGGGAGTTGTCGAGGTGATGCAGGAACTGTATGACACTATGATCCGATTTTAATTGGATAGCCCCGCGCCACCAGAATGGCGCGGGGCATTCTTTTATTTGCTATACTGCGGCCATGCAAAAAAAGATTCTCATATTTTCGCTGGCCTACTACCCGAGTAACGTCTCAGGCGCTGAGGCGGCGATTAAAGAAATTACCGAACGAATTAAGCCAGAAGAGATTTCATTTCAGATGATTACCTTGCGGTTTGCGCCTGATGCGCTCCCGGTCGAACAGATTGGAAACGTGCTCGTACATCGAGTAGGAAACAGCGGTTCAAAATTTGCGAAGATTTTCTTTTTATTTCAAGCCTCCTTAAAAGCCAAACAGCTCCACCGCAATGAGTCATTTACTGCGTTCTGGGGAATGATGACCTACATGAGTATTCCAATCATGTTGTTGCGACTCCTCGGGGTGCGAGCGCCGTACGTGATGACACTCCAGGATGGAGATCCGTACGATAAGGTTTTCGGGCGATTAGCAATTATGCCTTTCGTGCCACTCATTGACCGGGGATTTAGAAATGCGGCAAAGTTTCAGGTGATTTCGGATTACCTGGGTACGTGGCCTGCGCTGCGTGGCTACCAAGGTCTGGTAGTGAAAATTTATAACGGTGCTAATCCAGCTGCGCTGAAAGAGGATTCATACACCGCGGCCGATATCGAGACGCTTAAAGTTGAGCTTGGTAAGCAACCAGGAGAAATCTGGCTCGTAAACACGGCGCGGTTGGTTCATCAGAAAGCCTTTGATGTGGTCATAAGGTCGCTCGTGAATATGCCTGCACATATAAAGTTTTTGATAGTGGGAGCGGGCGAGGAGGAGGGCATGTTGCGTGCGCTTACGACTGAACTGAATCTTACTAATCGTGTGATTTTTACTGGTCAAATTGATCGGACGCTGGTCACGAAGTATCGCTTGATTTCCGATATCTTTGTGATGCCGAGTCGTTCAGAAGGATTGGGGAATGCAGGACTTTCAGCCCTTGCGTCACGCCTTCCGTTTATTACTACAGGGGTCGGTGGACTCGAGGAATATTCCTTTGGTACTGATTACGTGAGTAAGTATGGGCGTACTGCCTGGATTGTCCCGGTTGATAATAGTGAAGCGATTGCCGCGGCGGTAGTAAATATTTTAGCGAATCCCGATGAAGCAGCACGAGTGGCAGGGAACGCAAGGCATATGGTTGAGGAATTATACGATTGGGACAAGATAGCGAAACAAATGCAGACAGAAATTTTTAATCCGGTAACTTTGTAAATCTCTATGATACTCTATGAAAAAGCGCTGCAGCTTGCTGTAACTGCCCATGCGGGACAAGTGCGAAAACACGATAATTCACCATATATAGTCCATCCGATTATGGTAGCCCGTATTGTCGAGTCAGCCGGATTTCCTGAGGTCGTAGTAGCGGCTGCGTTAACGCATGATGTGCTTGAAGATACTGAAGTTGCAGTCAGTCAATTATTAGAGGTGATTGGAAACGACGCCCTCAAAATTGTACAAAATGTGAGTGAGGATAAAGCCTTAGTGTGGGAAGAGCGAAAGGCGCTCTATGTAAAGACTGTGGTAGCCGCAGGTGAAGAAACCTGGGCGGTATCAGTCGCCGATAAAATCCACAACGCAACTAATTTGCTCGCTATCCTCAAAGCTGAAGGTGAGTCCACGTGGAATTATTTTAATCGTGGTCGCGCGGAAAAATTGTGGTTTGAGCGTTTGCTGTATACGGAACTTAAGGCGGTCTGGACACATCCACTCCTCGATACCTACGATGGTATTCTCACGCAAATAGAAGCGACTGCTTAGTGGAGTCCGTGTTGGCGGATTTTTTCTGATTCACTCCGGAGTTCATCTCGCCTCGTTTTGTACATGCTGGTAATAGTGGGAGATACTCGTTTGTTATCAAGTTCAGCTTTTAAGACTTCGTGCCAATACGTAATCCGCACTTCATTAAGTGAGAGTAAATCACCCTCACTCCGGTCCAGGGTTTTGGTGTAGTAAGTAATAAGTTCACAAAGTCTGAATAGTCGCATCAATTGGAGCGAGCGACGTTCTTCGGGTGCGCGATTTTGATTGATGTAGGTAATGAGATGGTGTTCGAGCTGAGGTTCATAGAGGGTCATAAAATTTAAAAAGCGCGCCCAGCCTTCATGTTTGTTGCCGAACCTGATAGCGGAGAAATCGAGGAGGTAGAGGTGGTCGTTATGGATACGGAAATTATGGGGGACAAAATCGGTATGGGTTAAAAATCCGCCATATTGTTCAATGGTAATTTGATTTTGCTCAAGTTCCCTAAGGGCGGTGGTCATTTCAGGGAGGGCGAATGCAGCGGAGTTTTGAGTGCTAACCACCACAATAAATTCACGTAGTAATGTTAGATAGTCGGGTGCTCGCTTGTAGCCAAAGGTGCGACTGATGAGGGTGGTGTGTTCTCCGGTTGTTGCGCGCGCACCTTCCTGGGCTTTAAAGGCAGCGAGCGCAAAATTAAATTGCTCCAAAAGTGGTCGCTCAAGAAAACTGATCGTCTGGGGAATGTAGGCTTGAATATTGATGAGGTAAATGCCCGTGGTAAAATGGGCGACTTCAGTTGGGGCAGCAAATACATCATACGCAAATTCCAAGGTGTTAATGAGGGAGCGACACAATCGCTCATGTTCAATTTCGGCGCGACCCACGGCGTCACGGCTCACTTTGATAATAACCGGTTCGCCCCCTGTGGTGGTACCT
Source organism: Candidatus Kaiserbacteria bacterium (assembly GCA_031430855.1). GTDB lineage: Bacteria > Patescibacteriota > Minisyncoccia > Phycocordibacterales > UBA918 > OLB19. The sequence goes on along the minus strand of JANPCG010000002.1, from coordinate 37,753 downwards.
TTCAAAATATATTTAAATCCACCGACCGTTGTGACCGCCTGCATGAGATACCGTTCGCCTAAGAGGTGCGGTTGTTCAGCTGCAAGAGTATAGCCGTGCTCACGCAAGAGGACGGTTATATTTGTAACTTCAGTTTCTGTAGTATTAGGTGCCGACATAGTAGACGAGTTGAGAAATTGCTGAAGTGTGTTCATCCCATTCTTTTTCATAACGAGTTATAGCTTCGGTGGGGTACGGTAACAGTGGGTGAATCTCTGGTTTAATCAGATCGGAAATAACCATTACGTTTATAGTGTGTTCAATCCGTTTAATTAATCGGTTACTAAAAAATCCATTAAATCGACTATACATAATCCAGTCTGACTGTAAAAGGATGATAGGTTTCCTCGTGAGGTAAGAAAGGACTAAGGCAGGCAGTTCCGTAGAGGGGCCGTTAGTAATAAGATAGACGTCAGTGGTCGAACGTGCTTTTAGTAAAGCTAGGAGCATTTTAATTACGCGGGCCCGCTTATGTTCTTGTTTGTCGATAGCTACAAACGTTACTCGCTCGACCGCTTCTGGATATTTCCCGTATATAAGAGCCGTTGTGTTGTGGGTTTTGGCGAGTTCACCCACCAATGCCTTGTGGTAGAGAGCGACGGCATGTACGTCGGGTGGGAATAGGGGGGTTACAAAGGAGAGTCTCATATGGTGAAAGTATACCGTACCATAACTAAGGGTAATTAAAAAAGGTCACAAATTTACCACTCCGGTCAGGCGCGGTATACTACAGTACTATGAAAATTCTCTTGGCGGCTGGCCTCTATCTACCTGATATTGGCGGTCCGGCGACGTACGCCAGTATGTTGTCGCGCGAGCTACCACAGGAAGGAATCGAAGTGGTTGTTTTGCCGTACGGTACCGTGCGGCACGTCCATAAACTGGGGCGACATCTGGTCTATACGTTTCGGTTATGGCAGCATAGTCACGACGTGAATCTCATTTATGCGCTTGATCCCATGAGTGTGGGGCTGCCGGCGCGTTTGGTGGCTATGTTTAGGCGAGTGCCCTTGGTGGTTCGTCTCGGGGGTGACTATGCCTGGGAGCAGGGCGTACAACGATTTGGCGTTCTGGGTACGCTCGATGAATATACGAATCGTACGTGTGCCCGGCCGCTTGCTGTCCGGGTTTTGGCTGCCGTACAGGGTTGGGTGACTCGAGGAGCAAAGCGGGTAATTGTACCGAGCGAATACCTCAAATCAATTGTGGCGACCTGGGGGGTTCCCGTAAAAAATATTTCTGTGCTCTATAGTGCGGTAGAACCAATAACAGTTTCGGCTGATCGCACGACTCTCCGGGAGGATTTTAATTTTACAAACCCAACGATTGTATCGGTCGGACGACTCACTCCGTGGAAGGGATTCCGGACCGTGATTGATGTGGTTGCACTGCGTAAAGCGCGAGGAGAGAATACGACACTGGTCATCGCCGGGAGTGGTCCCGAAGAGGCTGTGCTTAAAACCTACGCAGAATCTAAAGGCGTAAACGACGAGGTCCGGTTTGTGGGGGCACTCACGCAAGATGCCCTTTTTGCCGTGATTAAGGCGGCTGATGTATTTGTACTTAATACTGCGTACGAGGGACTGTCTCATCAGTTGCTTGAAGTAATGTCGATTGGGATACCTATTATTACTACTCCGGTCGGTGGTAATCCAGAATTAATTACTGATGGGGTCGAGGGTCGGTTGGTTGATGTTAATGATACGGTAGCATTTGATGCGGCTATTTCCACTCTGTTAGCAGACGAAAAAATGCAGCGTGATTATGTGACGGCTGCCCGAAGTCGGTCCGAAAGTTTTTCGGCTAGTGCAGCAGTAGAAAAAATTGTTGCGACATTAAAAAATATATAGAAATCGGACGCCACCCGTAGAGGATGGCGTCCGTGTGCTCTAGATTCTTTGCAGCAAGGATTGAAGATGGGTATGACCAAGCATGGCTGCCCATTCAATCAAATATCCCTCGGACATCCGGGAGGTGAGGTGAGCGACTGCCTGAGGCAAATCAATCACTTCGGCCCGAACGATTCCCTCGGCTCTTTGTTCGAGCGTTGTCTGCGGGCTACCCGTACAGATTGCGAGCCAGAAGCCGTAGCGTTCCTGGTGCGTACCGGCATCGTTGCCGATGTAGCCGGGGAACAGCGGGGCACTTGCCACTACTCGCTTGAGTCCCGTTTCTTCCATCAGTTCACGGCTCGCCGCGATCTTCGAGAGTTCACCGGCTTCGATGATACCACCAGGCAGTTCAACTTGGACGTTGAACTTGAGTTCGGTTTCGGTGCCATCATCCGGCCATGGCAAGTACGTGACCGGCCGCTTCTGGTGGAGAAAAACGGTCGAACACGCATAGTTGTTGTTGAAAGAGTTGAGGATGCTCAAGATGGTCTTGAGGTCGTGGCCATGTCGAGGAAATAGATCGGCCATGCTTTCCGGAACAATCAACGGCAACACTTTGTTCGCGAGGTACGTGCCGTTCCGTCGGCGCACGATTTCCTGGGGAAATGGAACCTCAGGAATCATAAACTCCAGGTGTTGCAGCCACCGGCTGTCGGGAGCCACATCACGCAGTGTATCTTCGGGGAGAACGATTCGGGGCATCACAGGCTCCACAATTGAGGGTTCAGTTCTGACGGAACTATACTTCATTTTTCGGTTTTGTATAGTCATACCGAACATCTTTAAATTTTTTCTGTAAATAGCCAAGTGGTCGTGGTAGGATAAATTGCATGTACAAGCCGTCTAATAACTACGCATTTATTGATAGTCAAAATGTAAATTTGGCAATTCGCGATCAAGGTTGGAAATTAGAATGGTCACGATTTCGGGTTTATTTGAAAGAGAAATACGGAATCACAAAAGCCTTTCTGTTTATTGGGTATATTGAAGGAAATAATGATTTGTATACACAATTACAGTCGGCTGGTTTTATTTGTGTGTTTAAACCCACTTTGACTTATCGTGATGGAACAACCAAAGGAAATTGTGATGCAGAATTGGTGCTTCAAGCGATGATTGAGTTTTCTCGTTATGATAAAGCAGTGATTGTAACAGGAGATGGTGATTTTTATTGTCTTGTTAAATATTTGATTGAACAAGAGAAGCTAGAGCGGGTATTGGTGCCAAGTTCAAAAAAGTACTCAGCACTTTTAAAACGTTTTGGCAAAAAACAGATAACGTTTATGGATGATTTGAGAACAAAGCTTGAGTATAAAAAGAAAAGGACCCCGCAGGGACGGAACCCTACGGGGGACTGATCGTGATGATATTTGTATTATAGGTTATACACGCAATAAGTCAAGATTTTGTTCCGCTACGTATTACTTTTATATTTACTGTATAGTTATAGACATTATGAAACGAAATCGAATACTTTCAATTGGACGAGACCTGACTATTTTTAATCCCGGCTCACCTCTTACTGCGCGCTTTGTCGAGTATGATAAAACCCACACCTTTACTCATATTGTAATGGCGACCGGTAAAGCCAATACTATTATGATTGGTCAAAGTACCGTTACGACCCTGGGTGGGTATACGTTTGTTGATGCCTTTTTTCGAGCGTTATTTTCTGCTCGAGCACACGCACGTACCACCCCTCATACACTCGTTACCACGCAAGATGTGTTGTATGCCGGGTTGGCTGGGTATCTGATTTCACGGTGGTGTAATCTACCTCTCTATGTGCAGCTCCATGGTGACTACCTCGATAATCCAAAATGGTTTGCGAGCAAGGTTGGGTATTTCAATCGGATGATGAATGTCGTCGGAAAATTTATTTTAAAGCGTGCCACAGCGGTACGTGCGGTAAGTGGACGTCTGAAACTCGAACTTGAAAACAAGTTTGGTATCCCAAGCGAACGAATCGTTTCGATTCCAATTGGAACTGATCTTTCAATTTTTGCTACTGCACCTGTAAGTACTCGTACCAAACAAATACTTTTTGTTGGACGACTACTGCCGGAGAAAGAGCCACTCCTATTTGCCGAAGTGGCGACAAGGTTGCTTATGTCGCACACTGATTTCACGGTTGGTATTGCTGGTGATGGGGTTTTGCGTGAAGCTTTAGAAACGTATTTTGAAACACATGGTCTGAGCAGTCGCGTGACATTCTATGGTGCGATAGATCAAAAAACCTTGGCACCAATTTATGCTGCATCATTTTGTTACGTGCATACAGCTGGCTGGGAAGGTTGGGGAATGCCGATGATTGAATCAATGGCGGCTGGTTGTCCGGTCGTGACGACTGACTCTGGTTGTGCGGGTGAGGCAATTCGAAATTTAGAAACGGGACTCGTCACTCCCGTGGGGGATACGGATGCACTCGTTGCTGCAGTAAACGAGCTCCTTGGTGACCCATTATTATGGGAACGGATTGTAATGGCAGGAAGGATCGAGGCACATACGTGGAGTGCGGTTGCGTTATCAGAAAAGCTTATGCAGTGGTATGGACAAGAATAAACAGCAGACAATTTTAGTTACTGGCGTTGGTGGTCCAGCGGGGGTAAATACGGTCCGGCTACTTTCAGCGTATCCACAGCACCGAATAATTGGTTGTGACATCGATGCCCTCGCAGCGGGACAGTCGTATGTTGAGACATTTGTGATTTCGCCACGGGTATCAGATCCGCTATACCTCACGTGGTTGCAGGATCTGATTGAGTGCGAAGGAGTTACCTTGGTTGTTCCAACGGTCCACGAAGAATTAATTGTGCTCCGTGATTTTACTGCGCCAGAAACCTGTACGGTAGTTCTCTCTGGTCCGGAGTCTTTAGTTGTTGGTGATAACAAACAAGCGTTTTACTCGTGGGTGGAAAAAAACTATTCCAAGCATGCGATTATTTGGACGCCGATTAGTGCCTGGACTCCGGACTGGCTCGAGGATGCTGTCCAATTTATCAAACCGACCCAGGGCCGTGGTGCACGAGGGTGTCGCACCATTACCAAAGCTGAGCTCATCCGGGAGCAAGCGTATCTCTCCGAAGATACACTCGTCATGAAATATATGATGGGAACAGAGTGGACAGTTGATGTCTATGTTTCGCGCGAGGGCACCGTTATCTATGCCGTACCGCGCGAACGCATTGGACTCGCCGGCGGAATTTCCATTAAAGGTCGCACGGTACGTCATCCACAAATCGAGGCATTGGCATCTGATGTCGCGCTCGCTCTCGGCTGCCGCGGTCCTGTCTGTATTCAATTGCGGGCAGACGCGGAGGGTACGCCGCGATTAATTGAAATCAATCCGAGGTTATCTGGTGGATTGCCGATAACTGTCGCCGCTGGAGCGAACCCGATTGATCTCATTTTGCATGAAGTAGCGGGGGAGACCCTCGAGCCTGTTTCGTGGAATGAAGTGACGGTAGTTGGGCATTTTGAATATAAGCAGCTATAATTCTAATCACTATGAAAATTTTAGCCATTGGTTCACATCCGGACGATATTGAGATTGGGTGTGGTGGGTCACTCATTAAACATCGAGCCGCAGGGGACACGGTCCATACCATTGTATTAACTGGTGGTGGCCGGGGAGGTGACACTGACTTTGATATGGATGAACAGCTGGCTGGTACCCGCTGTATCGAAGCGCATGCTGGTGCCGCTATCATGGACGTTTCGGTCGAGTGTTGGGATTACCATGATGGTGAAATTCCTGAAACGGTTGATTTGATTAATCGGATTGAAAAAGTGGTGCGAGAATTCAAGCCGGACCGCGTGTATCTGCCGTACGGTAATGATACACACCAGGACCATCGTATTACCTCGCATGTCGCCAAGTCAGCTTGCCGTAAGGTGAAACAAATTCTTGAGTACGAAGAGCCGTCGAGTTATAACTCATTTAACGCTACTTATTGGATTGATGTCACCCCGTTTATTGAAAAAAAGATGGATGCGATACGGGCGCACGTGAGCCAGGGCCATAAAGAAATTCTGAAGGCGAAATCAATTGAAGGACTCAATCTCTACCGCGGCTACCAGTCGCACGTCGAGTACGCCGAAGGGTTTGCCACGTTCCGGTTTTTGGAGACATAATTCTATTGTTATTTTATGCCGCCTACGATTATTTTTGATGTTGACGGTACTCTGGTTGTCGAGTCCTCACGGTTGTTGGCCCAGACCAAAGTGGTTTCTCATCACTTTGGTGCTACCTTGGCAGAAATGCAGGCTACTCTCTATGCCTTTTTCGCGGTAAATGATTATGCTGCTAAAGAAAATCCAGCCATCAAAAATAATATTCCGGTATATATGCAAATGATGGGCGATCAACTCAGTCGACCAGTTACGACGGAGGAGGCCGTTTTGCTTGCGGAGCGGTGGACACAAGCGTACGCTGATTCACATAGTGAACCACAATTGTTTCCAGATGCAGTTCTGTGTCTTGAAACTCTCCGGGCGGCTGGTTTTCAATTAGTCGTCGCAAGCGGTAACACGGTTGCGACCCGGATGGACATACTTGAGAAAACTGGCATTGCAGCCTACTTCAGTCAGGTGTATGCCGCAACTGATGTCGGTTTTCAAAAACAAGACATACGGTTTTGGGAGACGATACTCTCACAACTCGGATATGCTTCTGGTGATACGGTGATTGTTATCGGCAACCAATTGAACGACGATATTCTTAACCCAATTAAACTCGGGTTACTCGCTTTTTTAATTGACCGTCCAAGTGAACTTAAAAAAATGATTGAAGATACTGTGGTCGAACCGACAGCTACGTACCGGGATTTTAACGCAATGCTGCAACATCCAATTTTTCAGCTAACTACATGAACCAGAAAATCCTCTTCATCATGCAGCAGGTGAGCCCCGGCACACACATGGACTATGTCTATGAAATGGCACGTACGTTGCGTGAAGATGAAGGCGTGCCCCTCGAGCTACTTTTAGAGAAGCCACATGATAGCAGTTTCCCTGAATGGGTGACTGTACAGCAGTTAAGCTTTGCTCCCGTGCGGGTGCTTGAAAATTTTTTCTGTATTCTCCGAGCTCGGCTTACTGGGACAAAAATATTTTACATCCACTACTCGTACCTCTCAGCGATTACCGCTGGGTTAGTGACAAAGGTATGTGGGGGCCGGGTCTTGTATTGGAATGCGGGGATGCCGTGGCAGTACAAACGAAAATCAACGGAGGAGTGGTATCAACGCTTGGCATTCAGGTTGATTGATACCTTAGTGACGGGAGCCGAGGCGCTCACTCCCGGCTACACACAAATGTATGGACTAAAAGATGAACAGTTAGTGGTTATCCCGAATTGGATTGATCGGACAAAAATTAACCTAGATACCAACCATCGATTATTTGTGCGCAGGGAGTACGGTATTCCTGATGATGCAAAAGTGCTTCTGTTTGTACATAAATTATCAAAGCGAAAAGGAGCCCACTTTTTGCCCGACATTCTCGCCGCCGTAGAAGACAAAAATACGCACCTGATTGTAGCTGGTAGCGGTCCACTCCTTGCTGAGCTTACTGCTGCTTTTGCTGATCGTGATCTTTCAAACCGGGCACATTTGCTCGGCAGTGTCCCACGCAGTACGGTGGAGAGTCTGTATCAAGCGGCTGACGTATTTTTGATGCCGTCTGAGGAGGAGGGTTCGCCGCATTCGTTAATTGAGGCACTCGCATACCAGGTACCTTTTGTGGCGTTTGCCGTTGGTGGGGTAGGCGAGACAGCTACAAAGGCACTTGCAGACTACGTCGTCCCATTTGGCGAAGTAGGTACAATGGCCTCAAAAATCAACGGTTTACTTCAAAATCAGTCTGAGTATGAGCGTGTTCAGCAGTTAGAGTCAGAGGTTGTAACCCGCTACGACAAATCGGTCGTGGTGGCGCAGTTTAAGCAGTTATTGAAGTAAATTTTCCTGTGGTATATTTGTTATAAAGTAAGTCTTATTTAATTTTAAAATAAAATAGTATGTATACCAGTTCTATCGCCAAAAACTTTTACAGTTTCGTAGTTGCTCCATTGGTTATGGTTGCTATTAGTTTTGCATCGTTTGTCATTTTATCTAATGACGTATCTGCTGCACCTGCCCAGTCTGCTCTCGCTTTTGATGGAACTGACAATTCATACGTAAGTATTAGCGATGATAAACAAACCGGCCTTGATATTACTGGTGACATGACTATTGCACTTTGGGTAAAGCAACATACTCTTGAAGGACATCAAATCCTGGTTTCAAAATGGAGTGATATTGATAGAACGTCATTTTTATTTTATTTAGAAGATGGTGATGTTGGTATTGGATTAAATGCTCAAAATGGTGGCTATGGCTACGGTATACATCGTTTGCCACACGGAAAAAATGCTAATGAATGGTTTCATGTAGCAATGGTTTACACCGCAGCAAGTGGGACCGCAGAATTATTTGTTAATGGAGTCTCGATCGGTAAATCTGCTGAAAATGTAATGCCTACGAGCATTGCAAATACGGATACAGACTTTGTAATTGGAGGTCGAGATTCTCGAACTAATTTTTACAACGGTAAGTTAGATGAGGTGCGAATTTGGAGTCGGGCTCTCCAGGCTGATAAAATTAATGAGTTATACACTAAGCCTATAAGTGCAAAAAATGGAGCAAATCTTGAAGGGTACTGGAAATTAAATGGAAACCTTGAAGACGAATCCGCAAATGGTAATAATTTAGGATATACCTTTAGTTCTGATGTTCCATTCTAGTACAAAATGACAACCTTATTCAGTATTATTCCTGCTCTTGCGCGCCTGTTGTCAGGAGGTTCATTGTATAGACGATTACATTTAGCTCTCACATTGTATTGCTTTGTAATTTCTAGAAAAATATTTAAAAATATACAAGGAGAAGTAAGTTTAAATGGTATATTCAATAATAAAAAAATTATATTTTACTTAAAATATCCGATGGATATTGCCGTGCTCCGTGAAGTGTTTATTGATAATGAATATGCCTGGTGCCCAATTGAAAATCCAAAAGTAATTGTTGATCTCGGCGCACACTTTGGTGATACAACACTTTATTATCACGTGCGTTTTCCTGAAGCTACCATACTAGCGGCTGAGCCGTCGCCAGAGAATTACGCTCGTTTGGCCAAGCACACAAAACACATTCCAAACATTAAACCACTTCAGGTCGCCGTTGGGGGAAGTAATGGCACCATTGAACTCAATCTCGGCGTCAGTAGTCTCGGTCACTCAGTCATGGCGCGGAAAGACTCAAAAAATTCAGTCACCGTACCCTTGATAACCTTAGCCGATTTACTTCAAAGAAACGGTGTAGAAAAAGCTGACCTCATTAAATTTGATGTTGAGGGAGCGGAATTTGATATATTCAAATCTATCAATCCGGCTGAGTATGCAAACTCCTATATTGGTGAACTGCATTTTGATTTGGGGAATGTTTCAAAAGAAGAATTTACAAAGTGGTTTAGTAAATTTGATATAGAGTGGACACAAATCCGAACGGACCGCTACTTGTTTAACGCAACGTTACAATGACAAATATCAAATCAATTATTCGAGAAGGGGAGTATCGTGAATTAGAAAAGCTAACCTTAAAAGGTACAATTCTTGATATTGGGGGAAGTACAAAATCTGGCTATCATGAGATTATAAAAGGAAACCATAGTTTCTTTGTTATGAACTTGGATCCTGGTTGTGAACCGTCATTATTTCATGATATTGAAACGGTATTTCCGTTAGAAAATAACCAATTTGATAATGCTATTTGTTTGAATGTTCTTGAACATATATTTGAAACCAATCTCGTGTTTAGCGAAATTGTTCGGTGTGTTAAACCAGGGGGGACGTTGGTTTTTGCTACCCCATTCATGCACCACATTCACGGCTCACCAGATGATTATTTACGGTACACGGAATCTGCGTATCGACGTTTAGCGAAAAAAAATAAGTGTACGATTCTGAGTGTAACGCCAATTGGAGAAGGCTTTTTCTCACTCGGATATCAGTGCATTTTTGGTGCGCTGCCAACTGAGTTTTTACGCCATTGGCTTAAGCGGTCTGCGATTGGACTGGATCGATTTTTTAATCGTCTCTCAAAAAAATACCGCACCTTGTCTTCACGTCTTCCGCTCGGACATTTTATTGTAATGGTTAAGCAGTAGGCTAGCCACGTAACGTTTTAATAAAGTACACTCCATAGTAGAGTGAGAGTTCTACGTAGGAACTAACAATATACGCACCGACAGCACCCCAAATACCAAAATGATAAATCCCCACAAATACCAAGATAATTTTTATGCACGAATGGGAAAATTGGATGTAGTAGAGCTGGCTATTGTTCGTCTGTGATTTGATGGCACTTTGGACTATGTATAAAACCGAAGAGGGAATAGCGAGGGAGAGTAATTGAGTATAGATAATCGCTGACTCGTATTTTGGCAAGAGGGTGCCGATAATGATAGGTGCCAACACTACGTAGAGAGTCGTCAGTAACAAGAGAATGATAAATAGTTGCAGGCTGCGCCCCGGGATACTCCGAATCAGTTGCTGTGGGGTGTAGTTAACGTATTTTGGAAACAAGAGAGTAGAGAAGTTTTTAACCATACTTTTGAGTTGGTCAGGGACAATGAGAGCGATTGAGTACATGGCGAGTGCGGTCGCGCCAAGAAACTGGAAAACTATCAAAGCGTCAAGGCGATTGGCTGCTGCTAAGACACCATTTTGGATGCTGAGGTGAAGCGCAAAGCGGTTATATTTTTGCTCAACTTCTGGTGGAGTCGGGGCGGTAGTTTCGTGCGATTTTGGTTTAAAGAGAAAATGACCAGCGACGTTAGTTCCTAGTTGGAGAATGAGGTACGCAACAAATAAGGTAAAAACATCGCGAGTAATCAGAATGGTGCCAATGCTTCCGACGGTGATAATGATGATGCGAATGGTTTGAAACACCGCAACAGTCCGAAATTTTTGTTGTCCAGCGAGGAGACTAAAAACAGTAAAGTAATTGCTGATAAAAGGTTGCAATAATGCAATTGCCAAGCAGCCAAAACCAAGAAGTTGGTTTTCGCGGTACAGGTAGTAGCTACCAACTGCGAGGGCAGCGGCAGTTGTTCCAAGATTGGACCAGAGACCGAGACGAAGAGAGGCGGCGTAGTAGCTGAGATAACCCTTGGCAGCAGTTTGAAGGACAGACTGACCGATGCTATTTAATGACACAATCGCAAATAGTGAAGCTAAAACCACCAAGTAACGATAGTTACCATATAGCTCCTCTGTTAAATAGTGTGCAAAGGCAACAGTGACTAATAGTGACCCTGTAATTGATATAGCCTGATTACATGCCACCCAAAAACTATTTGAAACAAAATAGTGGGCATCGATTTTAAATCGTCGTTCTAGGGCGTCGAGAGTTTTGTGATACATTATGCAGTATTGTAACCTAATAACCCGTAAATCCGTTACATATAACAACCATTATGAAACCTGCTACCCCTACTGATATTTGGTTTTTTGTTGGACATAGTATCGGGGTAACACTTCTCGGTATCCATACACTCGAGGCGGCCTACTTTGGGTTACCAAAAACGGAGCGGGGTCGATTGCATATGGTGATCAATGGAGACAAACGAGGAATATACGCTGACATGATTGCACAGTACCCGCACATCACACTGGTCACTATCAGCAGGCGGTCTCTACCGGCACTCCTTAGAATCTGGTGGGGGACTATCGGGAGGCGGCAGATTGTTTTGCACCCCCTTTCATTTGGGAAAGTTAATCGAATTCATGCAATCGTGACACGACTGATAACGTTGCCGAGCAGGCGGAGTCAATCCGTCATTTTTGGTGAAGAAACATTTTCAAATCGATTTTTCTTTTCGACGGTTCTACCTCGCAACCTCACGCAGTCAATTTTTTTATCCCAAGCTGACGCGATAGCGACGACGGGTATTGTGCCAAACCGGGTTCAACCACATTTGCTGTTTGGACTCACGAAACCATTATTAATGTTCGATGGTCGACCATACATCGTGGTGCACCCTTTTGCTTCATCGGTGTCGCGATCACTGCCGACGGAGCGGTGGGAAGAGTTACTGCAGTGGCTGACGACTACCTACCCTCAGTACAGTATTGTGATTTCTGGTGGCCCGGCAGATCGAATTGCTGCATTGTCTCTTATTAAACCAATGTTCACCAATGTCTTTTTTAGTGAAGACATTGTTAATTCTTTTTTAGCCAAGATGGAATTAATTGGCCGGGCTGCATTGTATGTGGGGGTCGATACTGGTCCGACCCATATCGCAGCTCATGTTGGTGTCTCAACGGTTGTGATTGGAAATAACTCCAATCCGTGCTGGCTCCCATACTATAACCCTCAGGTTAAGATTTTGATGAATCTATCGGTCTGTACCTGTCAGGGTGATAAAACAGGAGATTGTTTTGAATATCGGGATGGGGTGAAGTATTATAGATGTCTGTTTAGTATCCCACAGACTGAGATACAAGCAGCAATAAAAAAAACATTAACGTAATAATATTATGAGTACCTTCTTCAATCGGTTAAACGGCAAAACACGACTAATGTTGCGAGATCATCTTGGTTTCTTTTTGCCCCTAGGAGGTCAGACAGTGCTGGCAGTGAAGTACGCACTGACTCATCGAATTGAGGGACACTATTATGAATTTGGACTTTATCAAGGATATACTTTTTTTGAAGCAATCAAACAGTCGCCAGGTATTCATCATTTTGGTTTTGATTCGTTTGAGGGTATGCCGGATAACAACGAAGGGGGAGGATTTGGTTTTAAGCGATTCAAAGTTACCTACAAACGGGTTCTTACTCACCTGCTTAATCGCGATGCCTTTACCTATACCGAACACTTAATTAAAGGTTATTTCTCCGAATCGCTCACTCCTTCGCTTCAGGCGGAACTCACTCATTACAAACCATCGGTCGTATTAATCGACTGTGATATTTATGAATCCACAGTTCAAGTACTTACGTTTATTAAACCACTTCTCCAAAATGGGACAATTGTAATTTTTGATGACTGGCATTCGTTTTCTATTGATGAGGGTGAGCAAAAAGCCTTGCGGGAATTTTTAGGAGCAAACAAAAACTTTACATTTAAAGAAATTCTTGAATGTTCTCATCGAAAAATGTTTCGCGTGACTATTTAATATTATTTATATGACAACCACGAATAGTGAATTTCCGGAACGATACTTTGGGGCGGCCACCAAAGACTTAGAAAAAAGAGACACAGCGTACTACTTGGGTCGGTTGCCAAAGTATCGGGTAAAGTATTTAGTTGGATTTATTAAATCCATTCCGCAAAATGGCCGCGTGCTCGACCTCGGCTGTGGGAAAGGGAAAACCATTCGACTCATTCAAGCATTTCGGCCTGATATTCAGATTGATGCGTGCGATATCACTGACATGCGGCCGTTTTTACCTGAGGGAATCAATTTTGTGAAGTGTGAAGCCGGGGAAGCAGCTCAATTTTTCCCGGCGGGAACGTATGATGCGATATTTAATGAACACGTGATTGAACATATCGTCTATCCAAATCTGATGATTGATGCGTGTTTTGGATTACTCAAAAGTGGCGGTCGAGTCTTTATTGAAACCCCAAACTGGACCCGATTATTTGTGCCATTTTCGCCCGTGTATTTTTGGAATGACTATACCCACATTCATCCCTACTGTATTACGGCATTTCGTCGGATGTTTATGGAGTACGGGTTTGAGGAAGAGTACGTAATTTCAGTATCTTCAATGGATTGGGGTCGCCGATTCAGTAAATTACGGATCGAAGACGGGGTCGTCAAAACGGGATATAAAGCAGCGGCTCCGGTATTTAAGGCGAAAGAGAGTACGCTGCGGAAAGTATTTAACGCCCTGCTCGATTTGACGCTCCATCCCATTATGCGAGATATATTAATTGGGGTAGCAAAAAAGCCCTAAATAATAGTTAGATTGCACCAGATGATAGAAATGTTGTAAATAGGACGGTTTTCGACTCGCGGTGTACTATAACCATACGAATATGACTAAACTTACGCAGTATATGGGGGAACTGATGCAGGCAATGATTACGGTCCAAGGAGACGCTGATTTTCAAACTGCGTGGCAGAAGTCAATTGATCTGATTGTGACTACGGTTAAAAATGGGAATACGGTATTTATTGCGGGGAATGGTGGAAGTGCGGCTGATGCACAACATATCGCTGCCGAATTTGTGGGCCGCTTCTTAAAAGAGCGTCGCTCGTACCCGGCGATTGCCTTGACGACTGATACTTCGGCGCTGACGGCCATTGGTAATGATTATGGATTTGTTCGCGTGTTCTCACGACAGCTCGAGGGTCTCGGTCGAGAGGGAGATTTGTTTATTCCAATTTCAACCAGTGGAAATTCAGTTAACCTGGTTCATGCGTGTGCGGAAGCCCGAAAACAAAAAATGAATATCATTGGACTGTTAGGGAGAGACGGGGGACTCCTCAAAGAATTTGTTGACGTTTCGCTCGTTGTACCTTGTAATGTCACTTCTCATGTCCAGGAGATACACCAGCAGATCTATCATTCGTGGTGTTTAGCGGTTGACGATATTCATGGATAAGGTCGACATGAGTACAAAAGTAGAACGATTAGGGAGTCTCCGGGTTGCTGTCGTTGGTGACGTAATGCTTGATACCTACACCTATGGGAAGGTTGAACGGATTTCAGCCGAAGCTCCAGTACCGATTATCCACATTGTGAAAGAAATGTCGGTCCTCGGTGGGGCGGGTAATGTTTTAGCAAATCTCGCTACTGTCGGTGTACAGACCAGGCTCATTAGCACGGTGGGTAATGACGCTGCTGGCGAGACGGTTACAACATTGCTTCGTGAACTGACCGGAGAAACCCAAGAGCATATTGTCGTCGTAGATGAGAAGAAGCCAACGGTCACGAAAAAACGAATGGTAGCAGCCAATCAGCAATTATTGCGGATTGATACTGAAGATACTACTTCGGTCACTGAAAAGGTAACGTACCAAGTGGTGGCAAAACTGGAGTCGGCCCTCTCAAACGTCGATGTGATTTGTATCTCAGACTACGGCAAGGGGTTTATTACGGCTGCTTTGATGGAGATTATTTTAACGATTGCGAACCGTTTAAAAATACCGGTGGTGGTTGACACGAAACCAAAGAACATATCGTTTTTTTATAATTGCACCCTGATTTCGCCAAATGAGAGCGAGTTACTCGAGATGACCAAAACTGGTACGATTGAAGAACGAGCACACGCACTCGCTGTCAAAACTAAATCGAATATCCTCGTTACTCTCGGCGGAAAAGGAGTTTACTACGCTGATGCAAATGATGTTGGTAATAACTTCAGTTTACCGAGTTTTGCCACCGACGTGCGAGATGTTTCAGGAGCGGGAGATACGGTGATTGCGTTTGCCGTGATTGGGCTCGCGTTGGGCTTATCGATTAAAGAGGCAGTGACGCTCGCTAACCATGCGGCTGCGATTTCGGTCTCTAAACCACATACGGCGGTGGTGACGATGGATGAATTACTGGCGGTGTTATAACAATACTATGCGCGCACTCCCTCCGCAGAAAAAAGTCATTACATTACGTACCGCCGCGCGGCTCGCTCGTGGATATAAAAATCATGGCCTGACCGTCGGAGCTATGTCTGGTTCGTTTGATATTATGACCGCCATCCATTTTAAGGCGCTTGAGGAGCGATCAAAAAAGTGTGATGTGTTGTTTGTGTTTCTCAATAGTGATGCATCAGTACGCAGGTATAAAGGAGTGGCGAAGCCTATCCTGCACGAAACCGAGCGCGCCTACACACTCGCACAGTCTCCGTATGTCACCCATATTGTTTTGTTTGATGAGTTGACGCCGAATGCAGTCTTGGCAGCGTTACAGCCAGATGTGTTCTTGAATGTGAGCGAATGGGGAGACGATTGTGTCGAGCGAAAAACCGTCGAAGCCTATGGGGGGAAAATAAAAGTGTTTAATTTTGAAGAGCCTGCACTGTGGAGTAAATCTACGACAGAGTTACTAAGGCGAATTGCTGACTCGGACAGCTTGCAGGTTGGGCGAGCGGTGTTCCTCGATCGGGATGGGGTGATAAACGAAAACAAAAATGGGTACTTGTACAAGTGGGAGGATATCACCATCAAAGCTCACGTCGTGAGTAGTCTGCGGCAGTTTATGAAGGCGGGGTACAAACTGATTATTGTGACTAATCAGTCAGGAATTGCACGCGGGTACTATACCGAATCACAGCTGCATACCCTGCATAAAAAAATGAACGCGTATTTTAAAGAAAACGGTGTCGTAATTGATGCAATGTACCATTGCCCACATGGGCCTAATGATGGGTGTATGTGTCGCAAGCCGGGGATTGGGATGCTCACTAAAGCTGCTTCCGAGCAGAATCTTAATCTCAGTAAGTCGTGGTTTATTGGGGATAGCGAAACCGATATTGAAGCGGGGCGGTTTGCGAATGTGAGAACTATCTACATTGGGGACGAAAAAACCTATCCTAAGGGTGCCTATCGCCCAAATTATTTTGTGAACGATATGAAGGGTGCAGCGTCGTGTATACTACCCAAAAAATAATATGAAATTTGTACCTCAGTATCAGGCAATTAAAAAACACTATCTCCCGAAAACTGCCTGGGCGGTACTCTTCACGTACCTAAAGATGTTGGTAATGAATCGCTTTATCGATAAAGGGGCGGCTGGTTCAGTTCGGTTACTTACGGCTACGTATTCCTACTCAAAGCGAGCGAGCTTGTATGGAATGTTTCGAGAAATATTTATTGATCAAAATTACTATATTCCGCCAACTGACAAGCCTCTTACTATTATCGACTGTGGAACTAACATTGGTGTGTCACTGTTGTATTTTCGGACACAGGCACCGAACGCTACGATAACTGCATTTGAACCAAATCCCCATACCTACGAAATAGTGGGCGCTAACGTAGCGACAAACAAGTTAAACGTAACGATTCATCCAGTTGGGTTAGGAGCGGTAAAATCGACCGCTACGTTTTATACAGATGCTCATGACCTCGCGTCCCAGAGCGGGAGTACAACTGGACACCTCGCCACTAAAAACTATGACCTCACTTCGTTTCCGGTTATGATTGAACCCCTCTCTACCTACATCACTGGTCCGGTTGATATTTTAAAGCTCGATGTGGAAGGAGCTGAGGGGGAAGTTCTCGCTGAATTGGAGACGAGTAACACGTTGCGGCACATTAAACAGATTTTTATTGAGTATCACTTTGATGGAGTGCATACGAAATACCCGCTCGGTCATATGCTCTCGGTTCTTGAAAACGCCGGGTTTACCTACGCACTGAATTCGCAAATAGAATTACCGTACACCATTCCAACTGAGGCGGTTTGTTTCTCGTATAAAATTGTGGCTTGGCGTAATGAAAAATTATCGACCACTCTAAAGTAATTCCTTTGATTGTCATGCTTCCTCGTATCTATCAGTACTGTATACAAAATTGGACCCTGCTTTTGCGGTACGGGATTTCGGGTGGGGCAGGAGTGGTGGCGAACCTGTTTGTGTTTGGTCTCGTCGTTTCCTATTACGACCTCTGGTACGTGTATGGCGCGGTAATTGGATTCATTGCTGCCTTTGGAGTGACATTCTCGATGCACAAATGGTGGACGTTTACGGCGACTGATGGCAAACGGACCGCTACTCAAGGGGGTATGTATTTAGTGTCAGCTTTACTGGGATTAGGGTTCACTATTGTCTCACTGAAGATTATGATTGATGGATTAGGAGTGTGGCCACTTTTAGCGCAATTTCTAGCGCTCGGCATTGTTGCGGTGGTAAGTTTTATCTTTACCGCGGGCGTGACCTTTCATGCTGATGAGAGTCGATTGGCAGTTGTCATGGTAATCGTCCGAAATGTCCTCTCAGTATTGGCTCGTGAGCACCGGTTCTGGCTCTCATTGTTAGCCATAGCGCTTGTTATGACAGCCAGCATACGTTTAAGTACTATGCCACTCTCAATTAGTTCTGACACGGTTGGGTACGCGC
Organism: Candidatus Kaiserbacteria bacterium; assembly: GCA_031430855.1. Lineage (GTDB taxonomy): Bacteria > Patescibacteriota > Minisyncoccia > Phycocordibacterales > UBA918 > OLB19. The sequence goes on along the minus strand of JANPCG010000002.1, from coordinate 19,712 downwards.
AAACGGCCGACCTGCTTCTCGGAAACGATGTCGAGGTGAATGGTGCACGATACCTCAAACCGCTCGCACCGGCATTCGTCGCAGTGCTCTCGCTTACGGGTCTTGATACTACTACTGCTGTCGTCGTGCAGTCGGTCTTATTATTTTTTGCTCTTGGGTTTACGGTGTATTGGTTTGGATATCTGCTACTTGGGTCACGCAGTGCCGGGTTTGTGATGGCAGTTGTGATTACAACGTCGTTTCCAATGGTGAAATATGGACTCGATTATCTCACTGAGACGGGGGCCTGGACATTATATTTTTTAAGTCTCGCCGGAATGGTTAAATGGTATCGAACCCCCACAGCCGGGTGGCTATGGTTTATTTGTGCAACGTTACTGGCTGGGGTGATGTGGAAAGAGTACGCGGTACTAGCAGGTCTGACATTTTTCCTTTTGATTTGTTTTCATCCTGTCGTTGATGTGCGGTCCAAAATCCATACGCTCATTCAGAGTGCGGCTTTGATCTGTGTACCGTGGGCAATTTGGCAACATCATGTTTATACTGCCTACCAGTATTCGTATCTCGATTGGATGACTATAGGGGCGGCACCTGAGGCGTACGCGACGATGTATACCGTACCGGCGGTTGTGAAGAGCGTTTTTGTACTCCTTGGTATTGGCTGGCTCTATGTCTATCTGGGTGTGAGGAGATACTCCGAGATGCCACAGGCGGTGCAGTTTTTCATTAAAATTATGCTCATCCCGGCCTTTGGATTTTTGTTATGGGGATATGTTTCTTCTCGTTTATTTTTCGCCCTCGTCCCTCTGGCTGCTATCTTTGCGACTGTGGGAGTGCTCTCCGTTACGCGTGTGCGCACGCAAGTCGTTATGGTAGTATTGTTCGCAGCGGTGAGTCTTGGTTTGGTATGGATTAGTTTTGTACCCGATATGCGCGCACTCATTGACTCTCTTACCTATGGCATCTAACAATTCTTCGCAGCCTACGAAATTGTCGGTTATTATTCCGGCCTATAATGAAGCGTCTACCATTGAGACGCTGCTTCAGAAAATTGAAGATGCGTTATCTGAGTATGATATTCAAGTAATTGTCGTTGACGATGGATCACGGGATGGGACGCGGGATATTCTTGATGGCTACCGTGATACCCATCACATTGTGTTTCATCCTGAGAATCGGGGAAAGGGAGCTGCGATTAGAACGGGTCTCTCGCATGTTACAGGTACCCATGTGGTGATTCAGGATGCTGATTTGGAGTATGATCCTAATGACTTAGTACGGATGTTTGAACATATGCTCGAGTATGAGTTGCCGGTCCTCTATGGTTCAAGGAGTATCGAGCGTGGTCGTAATAAAGAAGCCGGCTTTTCATTTTATTGGGGTGGGCAATTTCTCACAGTCCTTACTAACCTTTTATATAATCAAAAACTCACTGATGAACCAACCTGTTACAAGATGTTTAAGACCGAGGTGATTACCGCTCTGCCGCTTACCTGTGAACGGTTTGAATTTTGCCCAGAAGTAACGGCGAAAGTAGCGAAGCAGGGAATTAAAATTAAAGAAGTCCCAATTTCATATTATCCCCGCAGTGTGACCGAAGGAAAAAAGATTAATTGGCGTGATGGGATTGAAGCGATGCAGGTACTCGTTCTTGAACGGTTTAAGAAATAATATGGAACAACGACAATATGCCTTTGGAGTAGAGAAGTATTCACTCTTAGACAACCTGATATTTTCATTGCGTAAACGTCAGGTGGTGAAGCGGATTCCTAAGGGAGCAGCAGTAGTGGCTGACTTTGGTTCCGGGTATGATGCGCGGTTGCTCGTGTCGCTCTTGGGTACTGGTATAGCCAAAGAGGGGATTGCCGTTGATACAGAATTTAAACCAACATTATCATCAGTGCTCAACTTATCACTCTCAACCGCTGATTTAAACGGACCCATTCCACTGCCGGATGCATCGGTTGATGTCGCACTTTCACTCGCTGTCCTCGAGCACCTTGATAAGCCAGAGGTATTTTTGAGTGAACTGTATCGGATTGTACGACCGGGTGGGGTTGTCCTCTTAACGACGCCTGGCCCAACCAGCAAACCACTGTTGGAATTTTTGGCGTTCAGGCTTGGCATTATTGATAAACATGAGATTGCTGATCATAAACAGTATTTCTCTTCGACGATGCTCCATGACGCCTTTGTGGCGGCTGGGTTTACGAGAGAGAACGTGAGTCCAAAACGATTTTTATTTGGCATGAATAATATCGTGATGGCGGTACGATAAGTAAAAAATATATGTCACTTAAAATTTTATTTGTAGAAGAAATTATCCGGGCGGCAGTTGAGAAAAAGCCAGGAGCTACCATCAGGGTAATGGACTTAGGGTGTGGTACGGCGGTGTATATGCCGACCATCCTCAAAAAGTTCCCCATGGTTGAGTATGTCGGGGTTGAGCCAATTGAGCCGTCGTATAATGATGCGTTAAAAAATTTAGCCGGTATCCCGAATGTGCGCGTGCATCTCCAGCTCGGGTACGATGAGGTGGCGGGCGAAACCAAAGCGTCGTTTGATCTCGTGTTCTCACAAAGTGTCCTCGAACACGTGCGGCAACTGAGGGCCTTCCTCGCCCTTGGTGCGCAGTATGTAACTCCGGGTGGCGTAATGGTGCACCGGTATGACCTCGGACATTCACTGTACCCGCATTCACTGAAGGAGCGCGCCCATGTGTGGATGGGGAATCATTTTCCCAAGGTACTGCCGGAGCGTCAGTTTGTGCGCTACGTACCCGAAGTTGAGGTGCGGGCACTTTATGTCGAATTGGGCCTCCGTGATATTTATGGCACGTACCATCAGATGCCAAATCATAAAAAATTAGAAAAACAAAAAATCGCCCACCTCGAACCGGTCATAGCAGAACTTTTTGCTTGGGAAATGAAGCATCAAGCGGTATTTAAAAATGTTCCATTACCAACTCGTGAGCTCTTGTTCCCGTCAGTCGCGGTGTGGGGAGTGCGGTGATTGTAGGGTGAGCACTTGACAATAAAACTACAAAATACATAATTTTAGTACATGAATACTAAACACTTTACCCCAGAAAAAATATCACCGAAACTTGAAAAGTTGATTGCGGAAGTTGAAACTGATATTGAAAAAAATGGTCTTAGTCCAGCTTTTAATACTGTTGAGGAGTTTATGGCAAATCTAAAGCAGTTTGAAAATAAATCGTAAACTAACTTGAGCGTTTTGGTAAATAAAAGGACATGTATCTTTTAGGATCTAAAGGTTGTTTAAAACTGATATGTCACACCTAAAAAAGAAAATTGTTGTGATTGGCGGAGGTACAGGAACGTATACGATACTGCGCGGATTACGGCATTATACTGATACTGTCGATCTCACTTCGATTGTTACTATGGCCGACTCGGGCGGTTCAACTGGGCGACTGCGTGATGAGTTTGGTCAGTTGCCGGTTGGTGACGTTCGGATGGCCTTGGCTGCTTTAGCAACGGATGTCGATAGTCATGCGGAATTAGTCCGCGAGTTATTTTTGTATCGGTTTGATAAAGGCGAAGGACTCTCGGGGCATACCTTTGGGAATCTCCTCCTGACGGCCCTGACTGATATTATGGGTAGTCAGGCAGCGGCGATTGAGACTACGGGGACGCTCCTTAAGACGTGTGGTCGTGTGATACCAGTTACGACCGATAATGTGCACCTCAAAGCCCTCTATGATGATGGGGTGGAGGTAGTCGGGGAACATTATATTGATGTGCCGCCACTGTCTCGGGCTGAACGGCGTATCGTCTCGTTTACGCTCACACCCGAAGCGAGACTCTCGGTTGCGGCTGATACGGCCGTGCGTGAGGCGGATGTGATTATATTTGGTCCGGGCGATCTCTATACGAGTATCTTAGCAAATTGTGTGACGATGGGATTTAGAGAAGCGGCACAGGCGAGTGCTGCTACTACGGTGTACGTTGCTAATTTAATGTCTCGGTTGGGGCAAACAAAAGGAATGCATCTACGTGATTACTTGAGTGAATTAGAAAAGTACGCCGGTATCGTACCGCAACATGTGGTGTGTAATGCCACGTCGTTTGATGCTGATCTGGTGGCCCGGTATACCGCTGAAGGAAATCACCCTGTTTCCGTAGAAATAGAGCCATACAAGGGAATGCAGTTTCACCATCACGATCTCGTTGCCACCGAGGCGGTGACGACGAGTCGCGGCGACAGTCTCCCGCGGAGTTTGATTCGCCACGATTCAGAAAAACTCGCTGCGGTAATTATGAAACTCATACAGTAATACCCGTCTCTCGCCGGCTGTCCCGGTATGTGAGGGGTGAGCGCGGTATACTAGTGGGGTATAGAGTTATGAAAACCCCGATTGATCTTTCTAAGTATGATGTAGCGTCACGGCAACGTGATGTGCTTGAATATGTGCTCAAGAATGACGGTAATGAGACGGTGGTGCGTGAATCAATTAAAGACGCGCGAGCCGGTTCAACCCAGCTTGATATCGTTTCTAATCGAGATACGATTCGGTTACTTTTTATTTCGCGAGATACTGAGCTACTAAACCAAACCACCCAAAGTCTTGATGGATATCTTAATTTATCTGACGTTTTTGATGAGGTGCACATTATTGTGTTGCAGCCGGGTATTCGTACTCGCAACCCAGTGTTGCGCGTCGCTCCGAACGTGTGGTTGTACGTGGCTTCGGCTACACATTGGTGGTGGACACCGTATGTAGCGTTAGAGCTGATTAAAAGTCATCTCGTTTTTGCTGGTGGGTTCCGGAGTGACTTAATTGTGGCTCGTGACCCCTTTGAGAGTGCCTTGGTGGCCTCAATTGCCGGGCGTCGTTACGGTCGTGCAACACAGCTGCATGTCTTGTCAGACTTTTCCAAAAGGACCTCAAGCAAAAATCCTAATAGTTCATGGTTGCGCCGTATGATCCTAGGGTATGTGGTGCCAAAGTTTTTAAGTATTCGAACGAGCACTGATCAATTAACAAAAAAACTACAATTATCGTACCCAACGATTCCCGACATTGCGACTTTGCCGCGTTTTCACAATTACTTTAGACAGCCGGGTGAGGCACCACTACTATCAATTAAAGATACGTACCGACAATTCTCATTTATCATTTTGTATGTAGGATCGCTCGACACGGGAAGCCTTGCGTACCAGATCATTGATGCGACTCGGGAATTATTACGCAATCCTCGCGTGGGGCTGGTGATTATTGGAGACGGGAATGCGCGGTCCGAGTTTATGAAGCGTGCAGAAGTATTAGGAATGAAAAACCAAGTGGTGTTTGAAAAACGAGTGAATACCATTCGTCGTTATTTCGAGACGGCAGATGTTTTGGTAATTCCCGACCAGTCATCAGACGCTGATGAGGTGGCGATGCAGGGAGCTGCTACAGGGACACCAATGATTATGGCTGCCACGCCGCTCAGAACGGATTTGTTTATTGATGGTGAATCGGTTTTTTTCTATCAGGAAAATACCATCTCTGACCTAGCCGAAAAACTCAATCGTTTGTTAAATGATAATGGTCTGCGCCGGTATTTTTCTGAAGCGGTAAAACTCGTCGCTGAAACCAGACTGCATGAAGATCCGGCAGTTTACCGGCAGGCCTATCGCGATAGTGTTGAAGAAGCCCTGTTATTGGTGGAGGAGACGGAAACCGAAGATTCGTAGTATTTTACAAAAAAGAATACGGTATACTGTCTAGTATGCAATGTAACACCCCGGACTTTATTGGTATTGGAGCTCCCCAGGCGGGCTTAAGTGTCGTGACGAGACTGCTCGCGTGTCACCCGGCCATTGTGGATCAAATTCCCGCGCTTCAGTTTTTTAATACGGACGCTTATGAATCAAAGGGGGTAGGATGGTACGAGGACACCTTGCCTAAAAAAGCACCCGGTACCCTCACGGGGGAGTGTTGTCCAAGTTATATGACAACACCGGGGGTGGCCGAACGAATTGTGCGCGAGTATCCGGATACTAAAATTTTTGTTATTGTCCGTAATCCGATTGAGCGGGCGATAGTGCAGTATGAGTATGCAAAAGCGAAACGACAAGTAAGTTCACAAATTTCGTGTGCCCGGTATCTCGCTACGGTCCCGCGGGCACAAACAGATGGTTTTTACGGTCAGCACTTGCGTGAGTATTTTGCGTACTATTCATCCCTTCAAATCATGGTAATTGTGTATGACGAATTAGTGGAAAATCCCCTCAAGGTAATGCAGGCTCTCTATGCATTTTTAGAAGTTGATTCAAACTTCATTCCAAAAACGTTAGCCGCGTACGCACCTCCACCAGATGAGCCAATCAATCCGTCGAAACTAAAGCGTTTGATTATGTTCATTAAAAAGAAAATCAAACACCTAACGGAAAAACCACCGCAACCCGTTTTCCCTCCACCGTATGTGATTGAGAAGTATTTTAGCCCCGAAGAACTAGCTCCCTTTAAGCGGGCTTTTGCGATTGATGCACACCCGCTGTCAAATTTTATGCACCGTAACATGGGAGCCTTTTGGAACTTAGAAGACGTTTAAAATAGAGTCCGTAGAGCCACAGAGGGTAGATTGTGCGCCTAAAGCATTCCCTCGTCTAGGGGGAGCAGTGTTTTGTAATATGGTATATTACTCGACATATGAAAGATATTTTAAAAGGAGCCGTTTTGGTAGGTTTATTTCTAGTGCCGTTTTTAACACTCTATGTAGCAAATGATTATTTCTTTCCGTTTATTACCGGAAAAAACTTTGCCTTTCGAATTATTGTTGAAGTGGTGCTTTCACTCTGGGTAGTATTGGCATTTTATGATGCACAGTACCGTCCTCGCTTTTCGTGGATCTTGGCGTCTTTTGGTGCCCTTATCGCTGTGATGTTTGTGGCAAACCTTAATGCGGTCCACCAAAGCACTGCCTTTTGGAGTAACTTTGAACGTATGGATGGGTACGTTACTCTCATCCATGTGTTTCTCTACTTCGTTGTTTTGGGGAGTATGTTGCGAACCCCTCTGATGTGGTCGTATTTTCTCCACACCTCAGTTGTCGTGGCTGGTTTTGTGGCGCTAAAGGGGCTTTCGCAGCTCACGGGTGAAGCCGTGCGTGTTGACAGTACGCTCGGTAACGCTGCTTATATGGCAGTGTACATGCTTTTCCATGTGTTTATTTTGGCCTATCTTTTTGCGCAAACAAAGGTGACGCCGTACCGGATTATATATGCGTTATTGATAGTACTGTTTGTCTACGTGCTTATATTAACCGGTACACGCGGTACCTCAATTGGGTTGGTGGTCGGAGCCCTTGTTTCAGTCGGGTATATCGCTCTGTTTGCGACTCGTGCAAAACAGGTACGTAAGTATGCTCTTGGCGCTCTCGCTGTAGTAGTTTTGCTTGTTGGTGCGTTTATTGCTGCCCGCGATACAGCCTTTATACAAAACACTCCTGCTCTCGTGCGTATCGCGAGTATCGACCTCGGTAGTGATCTAAGTATCCGTAGTATTATTTGGGGAATGGCAGTCGAGGGAGTAAAGGAGAAGCCACTGTTTGGTTGGGGTCAGGGTAACTTCAACTATGCATTTAACGAGCAGTACGACCCTCGTCTTTACGCCCAGGAACAGTGGTTCGATCGCACACACAATATTGTGCTTGATTGGCTGATTGCCGGAGGAATTGTTGGATTTTTGGCCTATGTCTCAATCTTTGCCGCAATTTTATATTACTTGTTTATTCTCCCTATCCGTAACAACGACGAGCGCTTCAGTGTCATTGAGCGCGGTATCTTGCTTGGGTTAATTGCTGGGTACGTCACACACAACCTCGTGGTGTTTGATAATATCGTCAGTTACATGTTCTTTGCCGTGATACTTGGTCTTATTCATAGTCGAGTGGGGACTGATATGCCTAAGCTGATGAAAATGAGAATTCCGGAAGCGATAACAACACAAGTTGTATTGCCGGTAGCGTTGATTGTAATGGTAGCTGTGGTCTATGTCGTCAATGTGCCGAATATTCAAGCGGCGAAAGATATTATTGTTGCCTTTCAGTCTCGTGACATAAAAGACCGGCTGGCTAATTTTGAAACGGCTCTTAGTCGGGGCTCATTCTCTCGGCAAGAAATCGTCGAACAATTTGCCCAGCAAGCGATGGGACTAGCGTCTTCAAACGACACTACTATCCCCACTGAGATAAAAGATACATTTAAAGCCCGAGCCGAAGAGGAGTTGCTCGCGCTCGCAGAATCGAAGCCGGGCGACGCCCGACTGCATGTGTTCTTGGCCAGTTACTACCGGGCTACAAGTGATATCGAAAAAGCGAAAGAACAAATCGCGTTAGCTCGAAAATTCTCTCCCCGTAAACAAGCAATTATTTTACAGCAAGGAGCCATTGAACTTAGTCTCGGAAACAACGAAGGGGCGCGAGATTTCTTCAAGGAGGCGTACGAGCTTGATACCAGAAATGAAGAAGCAAAAGAGTACTACATCGCCTCACTCTTTTACACTCGTGATGTGGTCGGAGCAAAAGCCATGATTGCCGAATCATCTGATGAGTTTAAGAAGCGTCTTGCCCTCAGTGACTTTGTTGTTTCGGCGGTAAACACTGCTGGTGAAATGGATTATATGGCAGAACTCTACGAGGTTCGGGTTGTTAACGATACTTCGAATGCTCAGAACTGGGCCAGTCTCGCGTTCTTGTACTACCAAATAAAAGAACAAAATAAAGCCATTGATACACTTACGCGGGCGAGTGCCGCAGTACCATCATTTGCGCCGACAGCACAGTGTCTCATCGGGAACCTGCAGGCTGGTCGTGAACCACAGATAGGCTGTCAGTAGTTAGTATATGAATCTGCTGAAGCGGGAGCAGGTAGTTCTGAGCGAATATACGACACTTAAAACTGGAGGATCAGCAGATTTTCTCATCACGGTTACGACTGTAGATGAACTAACAGCGGCAGTGTTGTTTGCGCAGGCAAACAACCTGCCGCTTTTGGTGTTAGGTGGCGGCTCGAATGTACTCATAGATGATGCGGGGTTTGCTGGGGTGGTAATCCTTATGCACATAATGGGTCGGGTATATCGTAGGGTTGAGAATGAGGAGCTGGTTGAAGTAACATATGGAGCAGGGGAGGTCCTTGATGAGGTGATTGCTGAAACGGTGACGCATGGGTATTGGGGATTGGAAAATCTTTCTCATGTTCCTGGAACGATTGGTGCAACGCCAATTCAAAATGTAGGCGCCTATGGGGTGGAGGTGAGTGACCTTATTTCTTCTGTCACGGTCTACGACACGATGACAAATACTGTTTGCGTCATGACACCGCGTGAGTGTGTATTTGCGTATCGCGATTCGGTTTTTAAACACGAGACACATCGTCATTACATAGTTGTTGCAGTTTCGTTTTTACTATCACAGATACCACAACCAAAAATTCTGTATGCTGATATACAAGCAGCAGTTATGGGACACTCAATAACGCAGTCACTTATTCGTGACACTATTATTGCTATCCGGGCGAAAAAGTTTCCTGATTGGCATACTGTTGGCACAGCAGGATCATTTTTTAAAAATCCAATCATCACTGAAGCCGAGAAGGAGAGGCTGACTATGTTATATCCATCACTACCCGTGTATCCCGTGCGTAGTGGCTATGTGAAAGTGTCGCTCGGGTATATCCTCGATAAAGTCTGTAATCTCAAGGGTTTTAGGAAAGGTAATATACGATTATATGAAGCGCAAGCATTAGTATTAGTGGCTGACGTTGGTGCGACGACCGCAGAGATTCTTTCCTTCGCCTCCGATATCGTTGACATCGTAAAACAAAAAACGAATATTGAAATTGAATGTGAAGTAACAAAAATTTTTTCTTCACTATCAAAAAATTAAATTTACCGACAATTTTATTTTTTTATTTCAAAAAATAAAAAATATTTTAAATAAAAATTAAAATAAATAAAAATACTTATCCCCAAATAATTTTTAAAAAAAATTGTGCGAATATTTTTTACGCGCCATAATATATACATGCAGACATTTCTCATCGACTTGTTCTTTGAAAATCGAGGGTGTCATGCGGTCGAAATTTATTCACTAATCTCACCACACACATTTTTATGGCAGTAGCAAAAAAGAAGGTTGCTAAGAAGGCAGTTAAGAAAGTTGTGAAGAAGGTAGTAAAGAAGGTAGCAAAGAAGGTTGTAAAGAAAGTAGTGAAGAAAGTTGCAAAGAAGGCAACAAAGAAGGTAGTGAAGAAGGCAGCAAAAAAAGCTCCAGCACGCAAGAAGTAAATCATCTTCGCGTGCGACTGATTGCATAAATCGCCTGTAAAGGCGATTTATGCTTTTTTGTGTTTATTTAAAATTACCGCTATACTAGGCCAATTATGCAATTTTTAGACAAGTTTTTTGGTCCAAGTTACACCAAGGAATTAAAGGCCATTTCGCCATTAGTTTCGGCTATAAACATACTCGAGGAAGAGTTATCAGCTTTATCAAATGAAGCCCTGGTAGAGCGAAGTATTGCACTACAAGCACGAGTGCAAGGAGGCGACAGTCTCGACGATGTATTGGTTGAAGCGTTTGCTCTGACTCGTGAATCGAGCAAGCGGACCCTTGGTCATCGACACTTCGATGTGCAGTTGGTTGGAGGTGTACTCTTGCACCGCGGTAAAATTACTGAGATGCGCACCGGTGAAGGGAAGACTTTGGTAGGGACACTGCCGGCATATTTAAATGCACTTACGGGTAAAGGTGTACACGTGGTAACCGTGAACGATTATCTTGCTCGTCGTGACGGAGTCTGGATGGGGCAAATCTATGCGGGTCTTGGTCTTTCGGTCGGTATCATTAATGGTGGTGGGTCATACCTCTATGATGAATCACACACGGAGAATGACGCGACGCGTGATGCTCTAGGCTCATATAAGGTAATGTATGATTTTCTGCGCCCGTGTACGAGACGAGAAGCGTATGCGGCTGATATTACCTACGGTACCAATAGTGAATTCGGTTTTGACTATCTGCGCGATAATATTGAATTCGAAGTTGATAACCTTAGGCAGCGAGGCCATGCGTTTGCGATTGTGGACGAGATTGACTCCATTTTAATTGATGAGGCACGTACGCCATTGATTATTTCGGCCCCGGCCTCTGATTCCGAAGACCTTTATAGTGTGTTTGCAAATATTGCGCGCAACCTTAAGGTCGAAGAACACTATGCGGTAGACGAAAAGATGAAGAGTGCAACCTTAACCGATGCGGGAGTAGAGGCGGCTGAGCGCATGCTTGGAATTGAAAATATTTATACCGACAAAGGTATCAAATATGTTCATCATCTTGAGACTGCCGTAAAAGCTAAGGCGCTCTATACTAATAATAAAGAGTATGTAGTTCGTGATAACGAAGTCGTGATTGTTGATGAGTTTACGGGCCGTATGCAACCAGGTCGGCGCTGGTCAGATGGACTCCATCAGGCAGTTGAAGCCAAAGAAGGGGTGTCTGTGCAACGTGAGTCACGTACCTATGCGTCTATTACGTATCAGAACTATTTCCGTATGTATGAAAAGCTCGCTGGTATGACGGGGACAGCCTTAACGTCACAAGAAGAGTTTTACACAGTGTATAAACTCGATGTGGTACCGGTACCAACACACCGCGAGACGAAGCGTGTTGACCAGAATGATCTCATTTTCCAAAACGAAGCCGGAAAATTTACGGCTATTATCAAACAGGTAAAAGACATCAATACGACCGGTCAGCCGATTCTGATTGGTACTGCGTCAATTGAATCAAATGAACGCCTCTCAACAGCACTCACGAGTGCGGGAGTGGCACATGAAATGCTTAATGCCAAGAACCACGAGAGGGAAGGTGAAATCATTGCTGCCGCTGGAAAGAAGGGGGCGGTCACGTTGGCTACCAATATGGCAGGGCGCGGTGTCGACATCAAGCTCGGTGGGCCACAAGCTACTCCTGAAGAAGCTGATGAAGTTAGGAGTTTAGGTGGTTTGTTTGTACTCGGAACAGAGCGTCATGAAGCCCGTCGCATTGATAATCAGCTGCGGGGTCGCGCTGGTCGCCAAGGGGATCGGGGAGCCACCCAATTCTTTGTTTCGATGGAAGATTCGCTGATGCGGATCTTTGGTGGTGAGCGGGTCAAGAACCTCATGGGGACGTTTGGTATTCCGGCTGATCAGCCGATTGAGATGAAACTCATTTCGCGGCAGCTAGAGTCTGCGCAAACACGGATTGAAGGATTCCATTTTGATTCACGTAAACAGGTTCTCGCGTACGATGATGTTCTCAATCAACAGCGCATGATTATCTATGACCGGCGTCATAAATTGCTTCAGGGTGACGAAGCAGAAGTCGCTGCGGTATTGAGTGAAGTTGAAGCGCTTGGTCCTGACACCGTAGCGGCCATTGCAGCCAAGCGAGCTGAATTGGGTGAGGCAGAATTCACGAATCTCTTTAGGCGTCTGTCGCTTCAAATGATTGATACCTTATGGGTAGAGCATCTCGAGGTGATGAACTATACGCGCTCGAGTGTGAATCTTCGCGCGTACGGCCAACGAGACCCGCTCGTAGAATACCGTAAAGAAGGAACGCGGTTATTTAGCGAAATGCAAACTATCGTGAGAACTCGTATTGCAGAGATTATTCCGCGTCTTATGCCGGCAATTATTGATAAAGAAGACGAGGAGCTGAAACAGCAGGCTGCTGCTGCTCTCCGCAGTAGCGAAGGAAAGCCTGATGTGGGTGGAGTCAAGGCTGCACCGCGGGTTGCCGAGCAAATGCCGGGACGTAATGACATGGTTACAATTACAAACGGTACTGAAACCAAACAGGTAAAATTCAAAAAAGCGGAACCTCTCTTGGGGGCAGGCTGGCAGCTCCTGTAGATTCTAATTGAATGAATAAACGAACAAAACACCACCCCTTTCAGGGTGGTGTTTTGTTATTAGAAAGTGTTAGTTTTAATTCCATCGGAGAGTGTAGATACGGCACCCGAGTGCGCTTCCTGTAAACCTCGGAAGATAAAAACCTTATGTGAACGCAAAGATACAGATGTGTAGGTATATTCAAATATGTTAGAGTAATACTATGATATACATTTTGAGCCGAATTGCAGTTGGCACTTTTGCCCTTCTGTTGGTGGACTACTTTTACAACGGTATGACGATCGTAAGCCTTAGTGCTGCGATTATTGCCGCCATTGTATTAGGTGCCCTCAATGCGTTTATTCGTCCCTTGCTCGTCATCCTTACTATCCCAATTACGATTGTCACCCTGGGATTATTTATTTTTGTGATTAACGCGACACTTTTTGCGCTTGCGGCTTCGTTTGTTCCAGGCTTTGACGTCGATGGATTTTTGGCAGCCGTTATCGGATCAATTCTCGTTTCAGTTGTGAGTAGTATCGGCAACCGCTTCATTAATTAGCTCAAGAAATCTATTGCAACGAAACCGCTATAATAGATGATTGCGGTTTCGTTATTTCACGAGACAAGCTTTCATATAAAGCATTTATAAAATAAATAACAACAAAAGAGCTTTTTTCTAACTGTTAAAAGTCCACTATCATATATGATAGTGGACTTTTAGTTTCGTTTTCAATAGTTCAAATAAATTGTAGTAATAAGTTTAAAAGAGAGTAACTATCAAATAGTGTAAAAATATACACTATCATATATGATAGTGTATTTCGGCTTGTTACCGAACAATCTCACATGACTATTTATCTTAAGAGCTGATACTAAATCGTGTACTGAAACAAATTCATGTGGTGGTACTAAAACCTGGTACTCATAAGTGATGATTAAGTCATTATCGTAGTTAGAAAGTTCACTAGCATATATGATAGTGGACTATAAATTGTTTGCACTAAGATAATGACGTAGGTGTCATACGTAACGTTAAAGTCACTATCACACTTAAATAAAGCACTATCATATATGATAGTGAAATCCTGTTGCCGTTTTGTATAGGTGACGTAGCGTAAGGTATTTCTGTGGGATGCATGGCAGAAGGTCTTGGAGTACAGCGAAGGTTTGATGATCCTGTACAGCTCAGAGTTACGTTCTGAGTATCTACCACAAGACGTTTCGAACTCTATCGATAAATTGCAACGGGTTATTTCGGTGTACTTATCAATGATTCTATGGTATTACTGTAAGCCATGTTTGTTGATCAAATACTTATAACTGCTCAGGCCGGAAATGGTGGCGACGGCGTCGAGCGCTGGCGGCACGAGAAATTCGTGCCAAACGCTGGTCCTGCTGGTGGAGATGGAGGAAACGGTGGCGATATCTATATCGAGGCAGTTCGTGATTTGGGTCTTTTAGCCAAATATACCGGTAGTCCAGAGTTTGAAGCCGGTCAGGGTGAAGCTGGGCATAACGATAGTAAACACGGTAAAAACGGTACTGATCTTACCATCAAGGTTCCGGTTGGTTCAGTCGTGACTGATACCGACCGTGGACGAGTGTACGAATTCTTTACCGAAGGAATGAAGGAGCGCGTACTCAAAGGGGGGCAGGGGGGATTTGGAAATGAACATTTTAAATCATCTACCAACCGTACTCCGAAAGAAACGACGAAAGGGAAGCCGGGTGAAATGAGTACTCTTAAAATCGAACTTACTCTTGTCGTAGATGTAGGGTTGATTGGGATGCCAAACGCCGGGAAGTCAACTTTGTTAAATACCTTCACCAATGCCAAGAGTGCCGTTGGCGCCTACCCGTTTACGACGCTTCAGCCGCACCTGGGTGACCTATTCGGGTTTGTGATTGCTGACATTCCAGGACTAATCGAAGGAGCCGCTCTCGGTAAAGGTCTTGGCCATACCTTCTTGCGCCATGTTACCCGCACCAAAATGCTCCTCCACCTTGTTTCGCTCGAGCACGAAGACCCGCTAAATGCCTACCATACCATTTTAAAAGAGCTTTCTTCGTATCACTCATCACTAACCGAGAAGGAAGAATGGATTATTTTTACTAAAAAAGACCTTGCAAATAAAGAACAATTAGACACCATACAGTCGTTTATTGACAACACTAAGAAACGTGTCTTTATAACGTCTTCAGAAACCGGAGAGGGAATGAAAGAGCTCCAAGATTCTCTTGTGCAGCATCTACGAGGGCAGTAAAATGACTGTTGAATTAAATAAATTGTCATGTATACACCAACGATTGGACTTGAAGTTCATGCTGAATTAAAAACAAAAAGTAAAATGTTTTGTGGTTGCGCGAATGACCCACACGGAAGCGAACCAAACACGAACATTTGCCCGATCTGTCTGGCACATCCGGGCACTCTACCGGTCGCCAATAGTGAGGCAGTAAAATTTGTTCTCTTATTTGGAAACGCGATTGAAGGTACGATTGCTGACTATAGTGAGTTTGACCGAAAAAATTATTTTTATCCCGATATTCCGAAGGCCTACCAAATCAGTCAGTACGCATTTCCGTTTGTACGAGGAGGAGTGGTTGCTGGAGTTGAGCTCACTCGAGTTCATCTCGAAGAAGACACTGCTCGCAGTCAACATGACAAAGGTGACCGAAGTTCAGTTGACTTCAATCGGGCCGGGGTACCGCTGATGGAGCTCGTGACCGAGCCAGTGATTCATGATGCCAAAACTGCCGGTAACTTTGCGCGCGAGCTGCAGCTCATCCTGCGCACGTTAGGAATTTCGGACGCTAATATGGAGCGAGGAGAAATGCGTGTTGAGGTGAATATTTCCGTCAGTAAAACTGATGAGCTAGGGACGAAGGTCGAGGTCAAAAATCTCAACTCGTTTCGCTCAGTTGAAGGAGCGATAGAATTTGAAATTGCGAGACATATTGCAGCACTTGAAAATGGAGAAGTACTCAGTCAAGAAACTCGAGGTTGGGATGAGGTTAATCTAAAAACGTTTACTCAGCGCTCCAAAGAAACTGCAAAAGATTACCGATATTTTCCTGATCCAGACCTTCCGAAACTCAAGATTTCAGAAATTAAGGACTATAGTACATCTCGCCTAGCCGAGATAACACCTGTATTACCTGCCGAGAAGCGTTTAAAATATGAGAATCTCGGGTTATCTTCAGCCCAAATTGAAATTATCATCCAGAATCAATTCATCGATAGTTATTTTAGTGAACTCGTTACCTTAGTCAGTGGAGAACCTGGGTTGCTTGTGTCTGCTGCTAATTACCTTGTTACTGACCTATCTCCCCGTGTAACAGAACGTATGGGTGAGGATGTCGTTTTTTCGCCAGAGCATTTCTTGCAATTAATGAAGCTTTTAGCGGAGAAGAAAGTAACGTCACGGGTAGCCAAGGATATCATTATTGCCCTCGCGCTCGCTGATGCCGACCCTCTGGTGTACGCTACGAATGCGTCGCTTATTTCGACCCTGAGTGAAGCCGATTTAACTCAGATGGTCCGAGATATTATTTTGGCCCATGCGGCGGTAGTGGCTGAATATAAAGCCGGTAAAATTGCCTCACTTCAATTCCTTTTGGGCCAGGCGATGAAGCAAACCAAAGGTGCCGCTGATCCTGGTCTCCTCAAAAAGCTCTTTGAAACCGAGCTAGCCTAGGCGAGAAGAGATTGTTTATAAACACCTGTTGATTACTTAAACGTAGTCAACAGGTGTTTTGTTCTGGTATACTTCCTCTACATGGAAACGCTCGAGCACAACGGAGCAATTTTTACCAAGGCAACTGTCTTGGCAAAACGTCTTAACTACACTACTGACTACATTGGTCAGCTTTGTCGTGCTGGTAAGGTAGAGGCAAAGCTTGTTGGTCGAGCGTGGTTTGTGCGTGAAGATACGCTCACCAGCCACAAAGCTGATCGTTACAAGTCAGTTCGTCCAGCCGAGATATTAAGTAAAGACAGTGCATTTACGTATGTGGTCCCGGTTCACACAACTGATAAGGTTCAGGTCTTTCCTCGAGTTTCAAAGCACCTTCACCGTAATTATGACTACCAATCCACGTTAACTCCAGAAATCAAAGTCCTTGAAACTATTTCGAGTCTGCCTTCAGTAGCAACACGCTATGACTCTGATACTCATGTACTCCACCCAGACTTTCATTACCTTAAGCAGGTAACAGTGGTTGATGAGCATGTAGAGGATTTAGTAGAGGTTCCTGTTCCCACCCAAAAAATCTCCGTCAGAAATGAAACTGCTCGACCGAAGAAGCTATATTTTGAGCCTTTAGCCGAGGTATCATTGTCGGGATCGTTAAAAATTCAAAATCTTGATGCGGAAGGTAGTTATGCACCAAGTACTCCCGTTACCCTTGAGGAAGTCACTGCTACTACTCCAAAACTGATCACTCCACGTATTCCTGTTCCGGTAGCTAAAATTATCCCTCCTACTGTTGATTCAGCACAATCAAGAACTGTGGTAGCGCGTATGTCTCGACCAGTATCCTTTTCTCCGACTTCAGTAGTTCCAAAGTCGACTGATCGTGGTATTCCGTTTTTTGTGCCGGTGGTATTTGCTGTTTCCTTGACGGTGACCGTCCTCATGCTTTCGCTTTCATCATACGTCGAATCTGACGGGGTGTTCTTCAATCAGTCTCTGCGCTTTAGTGTTGCCCAGGCCATCAGTGCTCTCTCTGTTTTCAGTACGTTTTAGAGTTACTTTTTCACCTTGAGTTGTACACAGGAGGGGCTCTTATTAAAGCCGATATACATATAAAATGATAGGTATACGCGTTAGGTATGCCTACAGAAATTGTTCTCGATAAAACAAAATTGCTGCCCATAAAAACGGCAGCTGAACTCGTCCCGTATTCTCGTGACTATGTTGCGCGTCTCGCCCGCGAGGGGAAGGTCGTTGCCGTGCAAACTGATCGGCAGTGGTTCGTTGACGGTGAGTCACTCAAGAAATTTTATGATCAGTCGGTGATTGAGGATGAGGTCAGAAAACGACATCTCAGCTTGATGCGAAAAGCGGAACTCGAAGTAAAGGAAGTCTACCGTGAGCGACTTGAAGCGATTGCGCATACTCGTACAAAAAAGCAACAATACACCGTCCTCCAGGCGGCGCTCGTTGTGGTGTGTGGTCTTGGTGCTGGGGTATTTATTTCTTCAGGAGCGGGATATCTCGCACAGCTCTCAGTTGCAACGCCAGCCCAAGTAGCACAGAGTCTCACTGATGATTCTGTAGATCAACTCACCCTGGAGGTTCATGATGTGAAAGACTGGGTAGAGGAATCAAACCTTTCTGAAGTAACAGAACCACTTTCGCTTAAAGGTGGAATTGTCCTGCTACCTATTTCAGGTGGTGTGTCTGCTACCGCGACAGCTGAATTATTTTCTGACGAGGTAACGATTGCTATGGTGAGTACGACAACGGGAGTCATCCGCTCAGTCCAAGGCGACACCGTTACTGAAATGTCGTTTGTACGGATTCCCGATGGTGCACAAGCAAAGATTACCGAACCCGTGTCTAACGTCGAGATTCCATAACTGATATGAAATCTCTTCGTACGACAATTCAAAAATTCCTAACCCTCCTCATGGTGGCTTTGATGCTTGTAGCATACGTGGTGCCAACAGTATCTGCGCAGACCCAGTTCAATCAACAAATTAACTACCAGGGTAAATTGGTGGCTCCTACCGGGATTGCGGTACCAGACGGAACCTACCAAATGGTGTTTAGGCTTTACACGGTCGCTACGAGTGGCGCTGCAATTTGGACCGAGACCTTAAGTGGCGCGAATCGGGTGACGGTACAAAATGGCCTCTTCTCCGTTATGTTGGGTTCAACGACATCTCTCGCGAACATTAACTTTAATCAAACTCTCTACCTCGGTGTCACCATTGAAGCTGACGCTGAAATGTCACCACGGAAAATTTTTGGAACGGTGCCAGCTGCCTTTGAAGCCAAAAATGCGCAGACAGTGGGTGGTGTCGCGTCGACCTCATTCCTCCGTAATGATCAGTCAGGTACCCTTGCCGCGACTTCTGCTTCGCCACTCTTAACAGTTACCCAAAACGGTACGGGTGATATTTTAAATTTGTTTGATGGGGGAACTGAAGTATTCACCGTATTGGATGGTGGTAATGTCGGTATTGGTACTACGTCACCGTTTGCACGTCTGAGCGTGGGTGGAAATGCATTTATTGGTGGGAACCTCACTGCTACTGGTACGCTCGCGGTGACCGGTACTTCAACATTTTCAACTACCACGATGGCGTCCTCTACTATCGGTACGCTTAACCTCACTAATGCCCTTGCTCCACTCTCTGGTGGTACTGGTTTTAATACCTACGCTACAGGTGATTTTATCTACGCCTCAGGCGTCAACACTTTGGCCAAGCGAACTATTGGCTCAACCGGTAATGTTCTTTCGGTTGTCGGTGGCGTACCAACCTGGACCGCCACCTCAACCCTTGGTTTTTCAAACAGCTTCACCAACTCCGCTGAACTCGCCGCCCTCGTCAACGACGAAACCGGCTCAGTTGGTGGTGGACTCCTCGTGTTCTCAAACAGTCCGACGTTTACCGGCACGGCAATCTTCGCGAACTCAAGTTCAACCAACGCCACCACCACAAACGCCACCACGACCCAACTTGCGGTCTCTTCTCTCACCTCAGGACGCGCGCTCTTCTCGACGACCGGTGGACGTCTCACTGACTCGGCGAACTTCACGTTTGATGGAACACGTCTTGCTACCCT
The DNA here is from genome assembly GCA_031430855.1 of Candidatus Kaiserbacteria bacterium. Lineage (GTDB taxonomy): Bacteria > Patescibacteriota > Minisyncoccia > Phycocordibacterales > UBA918 > OLB19. The sequence goes on along the minus strand of JANPCG010000002.1, from coordinate 21 downwards.
TAACCTCGGCGTGACGGGTAC
>JANPCG010000001.1:0-3004 GCA_031430855.1 Candidatus Kaiserbacteria bacterium | reverse complement strand
ATGGACCGCTACGTTCTAGAAAAGCTAAATCACGGCACATCCTGCCTCAACAACTGGATGTCCAAAAGCAAAAAACCGCCCGTAATGGCGTGAGAAGAGGGCCTTGCCCGTAACTCACAATTACGGGCGGCTTCTTTTTTTAATTATTACTTCTCTATCACCTCTCGCACATAGTAACGTTTTTCATAGGGCGAATTGTTGAGGTGAATGCGCATCAGGAGATCAATCACTACGCCGAAACTAAAGAGAATTACTGAGGTGAGCAACATAAACGAACCAACAAGGAAATGACCGCTACGGTTGATACCGATACCCACAAATACTTTTTGGTAGGCAGCGTAGCCAAAGAATAAAAGACCGACGAAAATTAAAATGAAGGCACTGTACCCAAAAAGGTGGAGTGGGCGCTGCGAGTATTTGTGAATAAACCAGACGTAGATGAGGTCAATCAGTCCCCGGAAGGCCTTACTCATACCGTAAGCACTTTGGCCGTGGATACGGGCGCGGTCGTTAACGACCACTTCCCCAATCCGGAACCCCTTCCAACGAAGAAGAGCGAGTATATACCGATGCATTTCGCCCTGGAGATCGAGCGCCTTCACCGCCCGAGAACGATACACCCGGAGGGTACAGCCTGTGTCATGGACCATGTCCTGAATCACGACACGGCGGAGGAAACACCCAATCCGGGTCAGGATTTTAATCCCGTTACGATCACTACGCGATTTGCGCCAACCGGCGACGACGTCAAGGTGTTCGTCCTGTAGTTTTTTAAGCAACTTTGGAATATCGGCTGGGTCATTCTGCCCATCACCATCAAGTGAAATCACAATGGCGCCGCTACTGTGTTTGAAACCCACATCCAAAGCCGTCGCCTGACCGTAGTTACGGTTCATGTCGATAATGGTGACACCCGTAAGGGTCATCAATTCAGCGAGAGTGCCGTCGGTACTCCCGTCGTTTATATACAAAATCTCGGTGGCACCACCGAGTTTGGCCATTACAGCCTTGATTTCGCTATCGAGTTTAGTGATATTCCCCGCTTCTTTGTACACCGGGACAACCACCGAAAAGTCATACGTTTGAGTACTCATGTGCCCACACCGTACTACAAAAGTGACAGATTGTACAGTCTGTATTGCAGTTGTAATAGTTTCGCAGCTTGGGCGGCTCATATTGACCGGTTAGATTAGATTTGGTACGGTAAAATTAATTAATAGTAACTAATTAGGGCTATGTCAGGTAATCGCGGCGCTTCAACCGGAGGAATCATCATTGTTACGAGTATTATCTCGATTCTCATTACCGTTATTGTGGGAATGGTCGTTATTTCTCAATTTGGACGAGAAAACGTCGCCGAAGAGGTATCGCCGTTTGTTGAAACCGCGAAAGATGTGATTGCGCCGACGACGCCACTTGCGGAACCTGATACTGAAGCGGACATGATTATGGATGGCGTGGCTAAAAATCAAGGTAGCTCAGTACTATTGTATGCCAGTAGTTCTGCTGCTGCTGAATTTTTAGGTCGCGGAATCTTGGTAACGAGTAACGGATATATTATTACCGATGCCAATATTATTAACGCCAGCTCTACCTATAGTGTTGCGGTTCCCGGGAGCAAAGACCGCCTCGAGGCTACCGTGGTCCGAATTGAAGAGGATATAGCCGTCCTCAAAATCACCATTAGTACCACACTCGTCGCCGCTTTTAGTCGAAACATCCCCGTAGCAAATGATGTGGTAGTAGCAGTATCAGGTGACGACAAGATGCGAATTGGGACTGGAATCGTGACCGCAAGCACCAAAGACGTCATTACCACGAACATTTACGGTACCATTACCCCAGGATCAGTTTTAGTGGCTAAATCTGGCTACGCCGTCGGAATTAGCACAGCTAAGAACCAGAAAGCTGGTGAACCAGCGTTCCGACTCTTGACGGATACTGATATTGATAGATTAACTACTATTTCTGGTAGTCAACAGCAGTAATAGGTGGTAACTTAGGTACGTATATTGGAGCAAAATGGGTTTTATTATTATTCAGTTTTTTATTTATGTACGGATTTACTCAAAAAATAGTTGGTTCAGTCGTGATGTTCGCACTTTTGGTAACGGCCACTCCGGCCCTCGCGGTTGAAGAAGGCTACGGTGGAGGTGGAACTGACCCTGTATCATGTTCAATGATTGCAACTCCAGACACCATTGAAACTGGTGGAGGAACTACATTGTCGTGGACAGTTAGTACCAATACCGTTTCTGCCATGCTCAAAGGCAAAAACTCAAACTCGTGGATGCAGAACGTCGCGCTCGACGGTTCATGGTTCATCACGGGTATCCTCGACACTCGTACCTATACCCTTGTCGTAACTGGTCCAGAAGGACAAACGGCTGAATGTGACGCAACTGTCACTGTCGAAGAAGATGAGGAAGAGACTGAACTCCCGACCTGTGAACTGTTCGCTTCACCGGAATCTATCCTGCCGAATGGTGGCATTACCCTCGTGTGGGACGTGAGTGATAGTGCAGTTTCTGCGGTACTCCATCCAAAGGGTTCAAACTCATGGGAACAGAGTGTCCCACTTGATGGCTCATGGTTCATCACCGGTATCATCGGATCACGTACCTATTCTTTGACTGTTGAAAACAGTAATGGTGACGAATACACCTGTGATGCTGATGTGGTAGTTAACAGTCCAGCTACTGGCAACAGTGGTAGTGGAAACCTCCCATCATGTGACATGGAAGCTGTACCACAGATCATCGAAGTAAATGGCGCGACTACCCTCGTATGGGATGGTTCAGAGAATGCCGTTGCAGCGAAATTGACTCCAACCAATTCTAGCTACGTGATTGCGAACGTCACGCCAAGTGGCTCATGGTACCTCTCTGGTATCTCGAACACTCGCAGCTACTCACTCACTGTCCGAACCGGAACGGGTCGTGAATACACCTGTGACGCTCCAGTGACTGTGGTTGATGATCTTGATGTTTAATTAACCTACAGA